>CADCIQ010000121.1 GCA_902801425.1 uncultured Bacteroidales bacterium
AAAGACGTGGCAACGTTTGAAGAGGCACTTAGTGAAACGTACCGTTTGAATGGATGGAAACTCCGTAAGGTATCATAATGACCTCAATTTAATCAAAGATTATACTGAATACAAGGACTAGGAGGAAGTTGAGGAAAACAACCAAACTTGGTTGACTTTTCTGAATTATTTGAATACAACTAATTAATTGAATACAACACTATGAGTAAGACAATAGCAGTGATATATGCCAGAGTGAGTAGCAGTGGAAGTTTAGAGTACAGACAGAATACAGACAGACAAGTAAAGGACTTGAAGGAGTATGCCACCTATAAGGGATTTGAGTTGATGGAAGTCTTCAATGAGCATATAAGTGGAGCAAAGAAGAACTCTGACAGACCAATATTGGTTGAAGCAATAGAGAAGTGCAAGGAACTGTCTGAGTTGAAGGATGCAAGGGTTATACTCCTAGTAAGTGAGTTGTCAAGGGTTGGTAGAAATGCCTTTGAAGTGTTAGAGACAATCAAGATTTTGGTTGACAACGGAATTAATCTCTATCTCCAAAAGGAACAGATGACATTGCTTGATGACAATGGTAAACCTAGTTTGTTTGCACCTATCATGTTGGCTACTCTCTCAACATGTGCTCAATTGGAGAGGGAAAACATTACCTTCAGACTCAACTCAGGGAGGAAAAGGTATATTGAGAATGGAGGCAGATTAGGAAGACCCAGAGGCTCTGTTAAGACCACAGAAAAGAAATTGGAAGAGTATAAAGAAGTGGTTACACTACTGAAGAAGAACTATACAATGAGGGATGTCGCGAAACTCTCTGGGGTGTCAATTTCGTCTGTTCAGAGGGTTAAGAAGTTAATCAGTTTTTAAGGGCTTACAGGGGCAAAGAAACGTGATTTCTCGGCAAATATTTGGCGGTTTCAGGAATTTTATGTATCTTTGCCAGCAGAAACATTGACACTAAAACTTGTCACGGTAATCGTTGCTAGGCGGTCTAACTGATTGAGTTTTAAACGATATCAGTAAACGAATGGGAATAAAAACAAGGTTTTAAGCCTGATTTTCCATAGACTTTGAATCAACCTTATTTTTATCCCAATCTATTGTTGCTCAGATAATTAGACCGTTAATAAATAATATCTATTAATATTATTTATTAAAGGCTTCTAAATATATCAATATTATATATAATTCTTTAATCATCATCAAATGGCTTATAAACCTTGGCAAAGGCTTCTGCTATCATAATAGCATTTTCTTCTGCTGAGACCTTGATATATTTGAGAAAGTTTGACTCTGTGGTGTGCCCAGTCAATCTCATAATTGCAATGGTTGGAAACCTTCTTTTATACATGTTGGTAGCAAATGACCTTCTACCTGTGTGCATACCTACCAACTGATATTTCTTATAGATAAGGGTTGAAACCTTCCCTCCCCTATTTTCTACGATTCTGATTTCATTATCAATCCCCGCAAGTCTTGCACATTGTCTAAGATGGTCAATTGTATGACTTCTATCACAGAGTTTTGGAAACACCCCATTATACTTATTATATAGGGCAAGCACCATTGGGTGCATTGGGATAACAACCTGTCGTTTAGTCTTTTCGGCTGTTACAGATATAGTTTTTGAAACAATATCAAACGAAGCCTTGTCAAGTCTATTTACATCACTTCTCCTTAACCCTGTCCAACATGCTACGATGAACAAATCTCTGGTCTTTTCTATGGTGGATTTTGCATCTATTTCACCAGCCTCTATCAGAGAAGGAATATCAAGTTGATATATCTTTTCAATTTCTTCTTCCGTAAGATAGATGGCATCCGTATCGACACACTTACCCCTTAGATGTATGTAATTGTCTTCCATCTCAAACCCCTCTTCTTTGGCAACGTTGAGAAGTGACTTCAAGACACCATAAGTTGCATATACTGTGTTTTGTTTGTAGTTCTTAATAGAATAGCACCACTCCGTAAACAAAGCATCGAACTTCTTTGAGGTAAATGTGGAAAAATCGTCTGGGAGGTTGGTATCTTGCAAAAAGTCCTCCAAACGGTGAATGACAGTCCTCTGATGTATTTTTGTCCGTTCACTTATATAACGTCCTGTATGGGGGTCAATACGTTTTTTCTCAATAAATTCTTTGAAGAATCGAATCGGAGTCATTCTTAATCGTTCATCCTGTTCATCAATCTGTGAGATAATATCATCTACGATTCTCTGAATTGAAGACTTGGCAGATTCAAGAGACATCGTTGAACTATATTTTTCATTATAGAAGTCAACGACTCGCTCCGACAACAAAGATATAAACCTATTAACCTTAAAACTATGTAGATTTATACTATTGTGGAATCTACGTTTGTTGATATAGCACAACTGTTCTTTGGGATTCCATGTTTCAACCAAAACACGAAATTTGGTACTAATCTTGATTTGTTTACCATTCCAGCGACAAAGGAACATCACCAACGATTTCTCTTTGTTTGGTTCTTTCAAATTGAAGCGAAATTTTACTGTCATAACATGTTTATTTTATGTAATTACTCCCAAAACATTCGACAATAAAACAGTGTCAACAAATCGTGTCTAGCAGTGTCAACAAATCGTGTCAACTTTTCATATTCTTGCCAAAAATAATAAACCGCACTCCATTATTATTAAAATAACAGAATACGGTCTAATTATCTGAGCAACAATAGATTGGGATAAAAATAAGGTTGAAATAAGGTTGATTCAAAGTCTATGGAAAATCAGGCTTAAAACCTTGTTTTTATTCCCATTCTATCGTAGCCGGTGGCTTTGAAGAGATGTCGTAGCATACGCGGTTAACACCCTTCACCTTGTTGATGATCTCGTTAGAGCACTTAGCCATGAAGTCGTAAGGCAGATGAGCCCAGTCGGCCGTCATAGCATCGGTAGAGGTAACGGCACGGAGAGCTACAGGATGCTCGTAGGTGCGCTCATCACCCATAACGCCTACGGAACGAACGGTTGAGAGAAGGATTGTGCCTGCCTGCCATATCTGGTCGTAGAGGCTTACCTCTATCTCGCCATCCTTCATATCGGCAGGAACACCGGCTGCAAGAACGGCACGTGCCTGTTCGCCAGAGAGCTTTGTCTTGTACTCACGAAGTCCGCGGATATAGATATCGTCGGCATCCTGAAGGATACGTACCTTCTCAGGAGTGATGTCGCCAAGGATACGTACGGCAAGACCCGGTCCTGGGAACGGATGACGTGTGATAAGGTGCTCTGGCATACCCATAGAACGGCCTACACGACGTACCTCGTCCTTGAACAGCCACTTCAGAGGCTCACAGAGCTGAAGGTGCATCTCCTTTGGAAGACCGCCTACATTATGGTGTGACTTGATTACCTTACCTGTGATATTGAGAGACTCGATACGGTCAGGATAGATAGTTCCCTGTGCGAGCCACTTTGCGTCCTTGATTTTCTTAGCCTCAGCGTTGAACACCTCTACGAAGTCACGACCGATGATCTTACGCTTCTGTTCTGGGTCGGAAACGCCAGCGAGGTCAGAGAAGAATTTCTCGCTTGCATCAACACCTATCACGTTAAGACCGAGACATTTGTAATCTTCCATTACATCACGGAACTCGTTCTTGCGAAGCATACCATGATCAACGAAGATACATGTAAGGCGGTCGCCGATAGCCTTGTTGAGGAGTACGGCTGCAACGCTTGAGTCAACACCTCCGGAAAGACCGAGGATGACACGGTCATTACCTACCTGTGCCTTGAGCTCGGCAACTGTTGTCTCTACGAACGAGTCAGCGCTCCAAGCCTGCTTTGATCCGCACACGTCAACGACGAAGTTCTTGAGCAACTGTGTGCCCTGAACTGAATGGAACACCTCTGGGTGGAACTGAACAGCCCATACTGGCTGAGTCTTGCTTGCGTATGCCGCATACTTCACGTTAGCGGTACTTGCTATGCACTCAAAGCCTTCTGGGATAGCTGTGATGGTGTCACCGTGGCTCATCCATACCTGTGAGTTGTCGTCAAAGCCCTTGAAGAGGATGTTGCTCTTGTCGATGAAACCGAGGTTGGCACGGCCATACTCGCGTGAGTCAGCCTTCTCAACCTTGCCACCGAGGGTGTGACTGATAAACTGGGCACCGTAGCAGATGCCGAGAACTGGCAGACGGCCCATGAAGCGGTCAAGGTTTACCTTGAATGCCTCTGGATCATGCACAGAATAAGGAGAGCCAGAGAGGATAACGCCGATAACGTCCTTGTCATCCTCCGGGTACTTATTGTAAGGCATGATTTCACAGAACGTGTCAAGCTCACGAACACGACGGCCAATGAGCTGAGTGGTCTGACTGCCAAAGTCTAAGATGATTATTTTCTGCATATAGTTATAAATAGAAATCCAAACAACAGCCCCTCACCTGCCCTGTGGGCATCCTCTCCCCAAGGGGCGAGGAGGAAATTACATTTTATCGCTTGTGAGGAATTCGTTTTGAGGGTGCAATACTAACTTTTTCCTCGCCCCTTGGGGAAGTCCGATGTTGATAACATCGGAGTATGTGCCAGAGGATGTCCGAAGGACAGGTGAGGGGCCATACTCTCTGCACTTGCTAATGTGTCGAGCTTTCCTACATCGAGTAGTTGCAAGTCTGATTTCAGATAGCCCTTTATCTTCCTCTCTGCGCAACGGTTGAGGTAGAAGTCTATGATTGGGAATTTCTCCGGCCATTGCTCCATATCGGCAAAGAGACGCGGAGAAAAAACGTGGATGCCGGAGAAGGCGAAACCCCTCCCCCCGCCCTCCCGAGGGAGGGAGCCGGAAGGCGAAAGGCCGAAGCGTTCCATAACAGATTCCTTATCTCCACTTAACGCTACAATCTCCGGATAAGGGCTTTTCACTTCTCCTGTCTCGATATTTGTCCAGCCGACGAGATGCATTTCCTCATCGAAAAGCAGGTATCGCTTTGTCTTACGCTCGCTTACCAGAAGCATGGCATCTGCATCGCCTATACTATCGTAGAAAGCGCAGAGGTCAACATTTGAGAGGATATCCACATTGTGTATCAGGATAGGAGCCTCAGCATCAAACAAGCCACGTGCCTTGCGAATGCCACCACCAGTCTCAAGCAACTGTTCAGACTCGTCTGATACGCTTATCTGCACATCATAGTATGACTGGAGCAACTTTAGGAAATTACATATCTGGGCTGATTTATGATGCACATTCACCACAATATTATGAATGCCAGCATCAAGCAGTCTTTCGAGAACTATCTGCAACAAAGGCTTGTCCCCGACTGGCACCAGAGCCTTGGGGATAACATCAGTAAGCGGTTTGAGACGAGTTCCCATACCTGCCGCAAAAATCATTGCTTGCTTCATTGTCGGATCAACTCTCTTGTAATTATTCGGCAAAGGTAAGAAAAAAAAACGGAAAAAACAAGGCAAGAGGGCAAAAAAAAAGATTATGCCTATAAAAAGGAGGAAAATGCTGTTATGTCGCAGCGTTTCAGGTCCTTTGAAGACACGATAAAGAAAGCATTAAAGATAGCGTCAGTTCCCAATCTTACCAATCTTTTACCAAGAGAAAAGCTCGCTTACGCGAAGATATTATTTGGAAAGTTAATGGGCAATAAATTTTATCAGTAAATTATAAAAACGACCACAGATTGAACAGATTATCTCGCTTGCGCTCGTGATAAGGGAAGCGGATGTATCTGATGTATCTGAAATACTGGCGCGACATGTTCTCGGAATAGAAATCAGATAAATCGGATAAATCTGTTTCTTATTCTTTTTCTCGAACACAGATAGCACAGATTTTACGGATATGCTCGCTTGCGCTCGTGATTTGTATCTGTGAGATCCAGAAAATCTGTGGTTATTATAAACATGAACACGGAAGACACAGAATAAACGGACTTGCTTTAGCTTGTTGAGCTTCAGCGAAAAAAGCCTTCGTTTCTTTCGTGCATTCCGTGTTCGTAAAAAAGAAGAAAAAGCTCTGCGTCTCAGCGACTTTGCGTTTGAAATATTTGCTTTCGCCATCTAAAAAAACAGGGTTTTTCTAAATGGCGAAAGCAACTTATGCGAAAAACTTCCGTTTCTTTACTTCCCCGTGGTCAGTGGGTCTGCGACAAATCTCGTGCATTCTGTGGTCGAATAAAAAAAAGGACACATCCCCATTTTGGGGTATTTTCTTATTTATTAGGTGTATTTCCGCAGGAAAATAATATAAAATTAGGTATTTTACACGACAAACGGGAAATTATCCCATAAAGATTTGCATATTTTGCTAAATGTTTGTAACTTTGCACCCTGTAAAAAGAGCATACTTTTAAAAACATCCAAGGTTGCAATAACCGCCCTTATTATTTTTAAATTCATTTTATTCACGTGAAATGAACTTTCGCTGCACAGTAAATCCGTAGCGCGGTTATTTCAAATTTTTCTTAGTTATTTTTTCAAAAAATGAAGAAATCTATATCTGATATGCTTAGTCGTAAAGGCATTCAGCCTATAAGCATGCTTACCGCATACGACTATCATACAGCTTGCACAATTGCATGCTTACCGCATACGACTATCATACAGCTTGCACAATTGATGAAGCGGGGGTTGATATGATTCTCGTTGGCGATTCATTAGGTAACGTGATGCTGGGTTATGAGAATACCCTTGCAGTCACCGTTGAAGACATGATTCATCATGGAAAGGCTGTTTGCCGAGGCGCGAAGAACGCCCTCGTGGCTATCGATATGCCTTTCATGTCGTATCAAGGCTCTGTGTATGATGCCGTTATGAATGCTGGCAGGATTATGAAGGAGACCAACTGTCAGGCGGTTAAGCTTGAGGGCGGCGCAGAATATGCCGACCGCATCAAGGCTATCGTACAGGCTGGTATTCCTGTAATTGCACATATCGGACTCACCCCACAGTCGTTCAACACGCTCGGAGGCTATAAGGTTCAGGGCAAATCGCTTGAGGCAGCCCAGAAACTCATCTCCGATGCTCAGACAGTTTGCGAGGCAGGTGCCTTTGCCATCACGCTTGAATGTGTTCCTGCTGCACTCGCATCAAAGATTACCGAACTCGTTCCAGCCATCACCATAGGTATTGGCGCAGGCAACGGTTGTGACGGTCAGGTGCTTGTGTATCAAGATATGCTTGGCTATGCCGACGATTTCACGCCTAAGTTCGCTAAGAAATATGCCAACCTCCACGACACTATGCTTGAGGCTTTCAGACAGTACAAAGCAGATGTGGAGTCAAGGGCATTCCCTGCACCTGAACATACATTCGCGATAAGCGAGGAGGTATTAGAAAGCCTAACCAAGCCTTCCCAAAGGGAAGGATATTTGGATAGTCTTTCAGATAATGGGGATTCGCTCAAGAAAATTTATTAAGAAAATATTAACACAAAATAATAACACCAAGCCTTCTCGAAGAAAGCGTACAAATGTATAAAACATCCTTCCTTTTGGGAAGGCTTGGTTAGGCTTTATTATGAAAGTAGTAAAAACAGTTAAAGAGGTTAGAGAGGTAGTATCAGAATGGCGTAAAGAAGGACTCACAGTAGGCTTTGTTCCAACTATGGGATACCTTCACGAAGGTCATCAGAGCCTGATTGAGAAGTCAGTCAGCCAGAATGACCGTACCGTCGTGTCAGTATTCGTAAACCCAATTCAGTTTGGTCCTAACGAGGACTTTGAGGCATATCCACGCGATATGGAGCACGACAAGGCACTCGTAGAGAAGGCTGGTGGAAACCTTATATTTAATCCAGAGCCATCAGAGATGTACCCTGGTCATTTCACATCTTTCATCGACACAACAGAGACCACCGAACTGCTCTGTGGCGCTGTCCGTCCAATACATTTCCGTGGCGTCTGCACAGTAGTAGGCAAGCTCTTCAACATCGTTTGTCCTGACCGTGCATATTTCGGACAGAAGGATGCACAGCAGTTGGCTACCATCCGCCGTTTCGTTCGCGACCTTAACTTCCCTGTCGAGATCATCCCTTGCCCAATCGTTCGCGAGGCTGACGGTCTGGCGAAGTCAAGTCGCAACACATATCTCTCAGCAGAAGAGCGTCAGGCAGCCCTCATCCTCTCAAAGAGCTTGAAGAAGGGCAAGGAGGCCATTGAGGCTGGTGAGAAGAACGCCAAGAAGATTATCGACATCATCAAGACAAATCTTGAGACCGAGCCACTTGCACGAGTTGACTATGTTGAGGTGGTGGATTTCGAGAACATCCAGCGCGTTGACACCATCTCTGGCGAGACACTCGTTGCTATTGCCGTTTATATCGGCAAGACACGATTGATTGATAACTTCATCACAAAATAATAAATGAAAAATGAAAAGTGAAAAATGAAAAATACAGATTAGTATTTTTCGCGAATGGCCACAACCTGAAAAGTGTAATTTGTATTTTTCATTTTTAATTTTTCATTTTTAATTTAAAGATATGGACATCACATTACTTAAAGCGAAGATTCACCGTGCCAAGGTAACACAGGCAGACCTCGACTATGTGGGCAGCGTTACCATAGATACAAAGCTACTCCGCGAATCTGGTATTCTTGAATACGAGAAAGTGCAGATTGTTGATATCAATAACGGCAACCGTTTCGAGACATATACCATCGCAGGAGAAGAGGGCTCTGGCATCATTTGCCTTAATGGTGCTGCTGCCAAATGCGTCAGCGTTGGTGACAAGGTCATCATCATGGCTTACGCAAACATGACTCCGCAGGAAGCCGCTTCACATAAGCCAACCGTACTTTTCGTAAACGACAACAACGAGATTGTACGCAAGGCGAATTATGAGAAGCACGGGAGATTAAACGAACAGTAAAGCCCCCGATAAATTATAAAATGAAAAGTGAAAAATGAAAAATACAAGTTTGTATTTCACTATTAAATATTCACTTACAAATGTAATCTGTATTTTTCATTTTTCATTATTCATTTTTCATTTAAAACATTGATCCGGTGTTAACGAATAAGACCATAGTCCTCGGCGTTACGGGCAGCATAGCTGCCTATAAGATAGCCAACCTTGCATCCATGCTTGTCAAGTTGAATGCCAACGTGCATGTCATCATGACAAAGAATGCATGCAACTTCATCACGCCAATAACTTTCGAGACAATCACAGGCAACAAATGCCTTGTAGATACCTTCGACAGGAACTTCGAGTTCAATGTTGAGCATGTGGCTCTTGCCAAGCGTGCCGACCTCTTCCTCGTTGCTCCGGCATCGGCTAATATCATCGGAAAGATTGCATCAGGCATCTGCGATGATATGCTTACAACCACTATCTTTGCCACAAAAGCGCCGAAGCTCATCGCTCCTGCCATGAACACCAATATGTGGGAGAACCCTATCCTACAGGACAACCTCAAGAAGCTTGAGCACTATGGCTATCAAATCATACAGCCTGCATCTGGCCGTCTTGCATGTGGTGATACAGGTAGTGGCAAACTGCCATCAGAAGAAACTCTCCTTCAAAACATCATGCTTGCCGTAGCTTGTGAGAAGGATATGGAAGGCAAGCGTGTGCTTATCACGGCTGGTCCTACGCAGGAATCTATCGATCCTGTTCGCTACATCACCAATCATTCATCAGGCAAGATGGGCTATGCCATTGCAAAGATGGCGGCTTTGAGAGGTGCAAAGGTAACACTCGTCTCAGGACCAGTAAACATGCAGGCATTCGCAGGCATAAATGTCGTTGATGTCATAAGTGCTGCGGATATGTATCGCGAGGTCACAAGCCGAAGTGCCGATAATGATATTATCATAATGTGTAGTGCGGTGGCAGACTATACCCCATCCAACTATTCCACCCAAAAGGTGAAAAAGAATGATGACAATATGTCTATTCCACTCATGCGCACCAAGGACATTCTGAAATATCTCGGAGAGAACAAGCCTGAAGGACAGATACTTGTAGGATTCTCTATGGAGACAGAGAATCTGATTGAGAACTCACGCGCAAAGCTCACCAAGAAGAATGCGGATCTTATCTGTGCCAACTCAATCTCTGACGGCAAGACTGGTTTCGCAGTCGATACCAATCAGGTTACTCTCATCTCAAAGAAAGAGGTCAAGGTGCTTCCGCTCTGCTCAAAGGAAGAAACAGCAGAAATGATACTGGATGAAATAATAAAGAAACGTACTATTTAACTATTTACTAATTACTATTTATTTACAATTTGCCATTCTCTTTCGGCATTTACTATTTAACTGCTGCACAATGAGATAGGCAGAAACAGCACATCGGGAAAAATAGTAAATATATAGTAAATAGTAAATATATAGTAAATAGTAAATCTGTAAATAGTAAATATATACATACCCCGCTCTATGAACCGACTTCTCATTGATATAGGAAACTCTACCGTCGTCATTGCCTACTCTGATGCGGAGGGCAACATAAAGGATATATGGCGCCTGAAGACCATCAAGGGCGAGACTATCAGTTTCTTCCGTCGAGAACTACGTGCCGCCCTCTATAACTTCGACCTGCTGAAAAAGGACGGGACATTAGAGAAGATTGACAACATCGTGATTTCATCTGTAGTGCCAGAAGTCAACGACAAGGTAACACAGGCTATCATCGATGTCACAGGCGTCACGCCACACTTTTTCAGTCTCGACGATGCTGTGAAGGTCATCAACATTCAGATAGAATCTCCTTCACAGCTTGGCAAGGACCGTCTTGCCGATGCCATCGGCGCACTCTGTTATTATGGTGCACCAGCAATCGTTATTGATATGGGAACAGCCACCACGATAGGAGTAATCGACGAAAAAGGCGACTTCATCGGAGGTATGATAATGCCAGGTGTCAAGACCTCGCTCAAGGCTCTCAGTTCAAAGGCATCACAGTTGCCTACCATCAACATTGAGAAGCCTCGCCACTTCATCGGGCGCAACACCCTTGAATGTATGCAAAGCGGTATTATCTACGGAACGGCATCCATGATCGACGGTATGATTGACCGTATCATTCCTACTCTCGGGAAAGATGTCAAAATCATCGCTACGGGAGGTAATGCCCACTATGTAATATCCTATTGCAAGCACAATATCACGTTTGACCCATATTTGCAGTTTAAGGGGATAATGAGCAGTATAAATTAAAATGAAAAATTATAAAATAACGTCAGTTCGATAAATTCCTTTATGACAAGCTGCAAGCAGCTTTTAACTGACAATAATTACCAATCTTACCAATCTTTTTCCATGAAATTTCTTTTTATTGGGTAAAGATTGGTAAGATTGGTAATTATTGTCAGTTCAGCACCAAAGGTGCGGATTCATAGGGATTTATGTTAAATAATAAAATACAGATTACCTATGTAAAGGTAGCTATGTTACTTGTATTTTTCATTTTTCACTTTTCATTTAATTCATGAAATTAGTTTTCCTCGGTTCTGGCAACCTTGCCACCAATCTCTCACTTGCGCTCAAGGCGGCAGGAGAAGAGATTATACAGATTTTCAGTCGCACACAGGAGAATGCTCAGGCACTTGCCGACAAGCTTCATTGCGCTTCATGCACCAGCATCAACGATATTCGCACAGATGCTGATGTGTATATCTTTTCCGTTAAGGATGATGCTCTGCCAAGCCTCATAGAACAGCTTAGCCAACACCTAAACTCCCCCTCGGGGGCTGAGGGGGGCGCTCATACCCCTATCCTCCTCCACACCGCAGGAAGCGTACCAATGTCCGTATTCCCCGAAACTATGCACTATGAACTATGCACTATGAACTATGGAGTTCTCTACCCTATGCAGACATTCTCCAGGGACCGTAGCGTGAATTTCCGAGAGATTCCATGTTTCATAGAGGCAAGCGACAATAACACGTTGGAAGCAATAAAGACACTTGCCTCAAAGATTTCAGATCATGTTCTGGAGATGTCATCCGACAAACGCAGGAAACTGCACCTTGCAGCCGTTTTTGCTTGTAATATGACGAACCATTGCTATCGTCTTGCGGAAAAGGTATTAGAAGAAGAGGGTATTGATTTCTCCCTCTATCTCCCACTTATTCAGGAGACAGCCAACAAGGTTAAGGAACTCTCCCCGCGCAAGGCACAAACTGGTCCTATGGTGCGCTATGACCGTAACGTTATGGATGCCCAGATAGCCCTAATCAACGATGAGCGCACACGCCAAATCTATCGACTCATGGCAGACAGCATCCACGAGGATTCTGCAAAGTAGTTCCCCAAATCAAGTAAATAACGTGAGTTCGACGAATTCATTCAGTTGTATATTGTTGACTATCATGTGGTTGAAAGAGCTCTGAACGTCGAAGAGGTCGGCGGCCGAAGGGAAAGCCAAGGAGCGATACCTAATAGG
>CADCIQ010000122.1 GCA_902801425.1 uncultured Bacteroidales bacterium
ATAGGTGTGTCTCCATGGTATTACTGGATGGATGTTCCTGTGAAGAAACAGAAAGAGGTGTACGTAAAGAATGGAACCTATACTGACGGTGAGCCAGCCATAAGATATCGTGGTATCTTCCTTAACGACGAGGCTCCTTGTCTCACATCATGGGTAAAGAACACCTTTGGCACGGAATATGGCGATCACCGTTTCTATGAAAAGGTATTCGAGCTTGTACTTCGTCTGAAGGGTAACTATATGTGGCCAGCCATGTGGGGATGGGCTTTCTATGCAGATGATCCACTCAACATGAAGACTGCCGACGATATGGGTATTATGATGGGCACTTCTCACCATGAGCCTATGTGTCGCGCTCAGAAGGAATGGCATAACCATAGTGACAATCCTAATGTTGATTCACAGGATCTGGCTACACGTAAGAAGGAAGGCAAGGATGAAGGTAATCATGAATGGAACTATGCTACCAACAAGAAGAATCTTGACAAGTTCTGGTATGGTGGTGTAGAGCGTAATAAGCATACAGAGGACATCATCACTATTGGTATGCGTGGCGATGGTGATATGGCTATGAGTGAGGATCGTAATCTGAAGCTCATGGAGAGTATTGTTGCCAACCAGCGTAAGCTCATCAGTAAGGCTCGTGGCAAGGCTGCTAAGGATGTTCCACAGGTATGGGCTCTCTATAAGGAGGTTCTTGACTATTACGACGACGGTATGCGTGTACCTGATGATGTAACTATGCTTCTCTGCGATGATAACTGGGGTAATGTGCGCCGTGTGCCAACCATGAAGGAGCGTCAGCGTAAAGGCGGTTGGGGACTCTACTACCACGTTGACTATGTAGGTGCTCCTCGCAATACAAAGACCCTTAACGTAACCCCTATCCAGAACATGTGGGAACAGCTATCTCTCGCATACGAGAACGGCATTCAGAAACTCTGGATTCTCAATGTGGGCGACCTCAAGCCAATGGAATATCCTATACAGCTCTTCATGGATATGGCTTGGAACTACGGAAAGAGCAAGGAAGGTGTAAAGAGTAATGTAGATAATATTTCTACTCTTCTTGACCATACAAAGGACTTCTGTTCTACCTTCGTTGGCGAGAGTGAGGCTGAAGAGGCTACGAGAATCCTTAATATGTATTGTAAGCTTGCCGGAAGATGTACTCCTGAGATGCTTGACGCAAGGACATATAACCTTGAGACAGGCGAATGGGCGAAGGTGGTAGAGGAGCATAAGACCCTTGAAATTGACGCTCTCCGTCAGTATGCCAACCTTCCTGCAGAGGCAAAAGATGCATATTTCCAGAGCATCCTCTTCCCTATTCAGCTCTTGGCTAACCTTCACCAGATGTACTATGCTCAGGCAATGAACAACGCTCTCAGCAAGAAAGGTGATGCTGCCATGAATGACTGGGCAGACAAGTGCGAGATGTATTTCAAGCGCGATGGAAAACTCATGGCTCAGTATAACAAGGAAATTGCTGGTGGCAAATGGAATGGTATGATGACACAGAAGCATATCGGCTACAGAACATGGAATGATAATTTCAAGGCAGATATGTTGCCAAGACTTTTCCGCACAGAAGGCAAGATAGAGAATATCTTTGAGGAAGACGGTAAGGGGTATATCTCTATGGAAGCAGAGCATTTCAATGCCTCAACCGACGCAGAAACAGCTAAGTGGACAGTTCTCCCATACGTAGGACGTACTTTGAGCGGTGTTACCCTCCTTCCTGTAACAGCAGACGTAAAGGGTGCTTCCCTCACCTATAAGTTCCGCTATGAGAAGAAAGAGGGTGTTACCCCAACTGTGTATATAGTTACAAAGTCAACTCTCGACTATCTTAACAAGGGCGGTATGACCTATTCTGTTGCCTTTGACGGAGGTAAGGCTGAGACAGTAAACTTCAACGAAAACCTCAATGAGGATCCTAAGAATATATACAGCGTTTACTACCCTACTATTGCACGTCGTGTAATTGAGAAGAAGGTAAGCCTGCCATTAGGCTCTTCATCAAACGGTGTTCATACCCTCACCTTTACTCCTAATGATCCGGGTATTGTGCTTGAAAAGATTGTCATTGACTTCGGCGGTTACAAGAAACAGTATCTGTATGGAGAGGAGAGTTTGAGGAAATAAGACCTGTGGCCAGCGGCCTCTCCCCCCGCCCTGACACATACTCCGATGTTATCAACATCGGACTTCCCCCGTAGGGAGGGAGCCGGAAGGCGGTGGGGGAGTACAAAACTCTAAACACTAAACTCTAAACACTAAACATAAAACTCTAAACACTAAACTCCAAAGAGCTAATCATAAACCAACAAAAATATGTCTTCACTATCAAAATTACTATCTAAAAAACTCCCCCTTGGGGGGGTGAGAGGTATTTTCCTCATTTTACTTTTCTTAGGGATAAGTAGCTTATCCTTTGCTCAGCAGCGTCGCCCTATTGACTCAAAGCATCCTGCATGGCTTGTGCACGTTGATGTATGGAATCAGGCAGATCCGCAGAAGATCATCAACCTTATTCCTGATGACATCAAGCCATACGTTATCCTGAATCTCTCGCTGTCTTGTGGCTATGACACAAAACTGAACATACACCAGCGTCCACAGAACGCTATCCGTACTTATAAGTCATGGGCCACTATCTGTCAGCAAAACAAAATGTGGTTCACGCTTCAGCCTGCAAGCGGTGGTCATACTCACATTCACGAGAATGACCTTGAGACATTCGAGTATTTCTTCAAGAAATTCCCTAACTTCCTCGGCTGGAACTATGCAGAGCAGTTCTGGGGCTTTGACGTGGCAGGTGACCGGTTCTCAAGTTCACAGGCAGCACGTATAGCTCTCTTTGCCAAGCTCGTGCCTATGCACCATAAATATGGTGGTTTCCTCACCATCAGTTTCTGCGGAAACGTGTGGTCACATCTGCTCAACCCAGTAGGTATGCTCAAGCGTAATGCTGATCTCCTTCAGGCTTCAAAGGATTACCCAGAAGCTATTCTCTGGCTCTATAAATATACCACTTCCTCTTGCTTCTATAACAATGAGAGTGTGTGCTTCGGTCCTTTCGTAGCAGGTCTGACAAAGAACTATGGTGTTCGCTATGACAACTGCGGATGGAATGGTGCCCTTGATGCTATCCTTGGCGAGAAGCACGGAAAGAAATATCCTGTGGCAGCAGGTATCGGTACTGTTATGGAACAGACTGCCCAGAATGGTGGTGCCGTATGGGATGGTCCTGAGCTTATCTGGACAGAAGATTTCCAGAATCTCGGCAATACAAAGGTGGGCGAATACACCCAGCGTAACTGGGGTACTTTCCCTGGCTTCCGCAACATCTGGATTGATATGTTCCGCAAGATTATCGATGGAACACTCTATATCCCAACTCAGCAGGAGGTTATCGACAAGACAAAGATCATTATCGTCAATGATATAAAGGAAGGTAATGACGAGGATAAATATGCTACATGGGGCGATCTCTATGATGGCCTCTATAAGCAGACAGACCCATTCAACAGAGGTAACGGTCAGTGGATGGATAATTTCTGGTATTTGAAAAAGACTGGTCGTTATGGCACTATACCTATGACACCAGCCATCACCGACATCGCTTCTGGCATCCCTACTAAGGTTAAGAAGTCACAGCGTTCAAGCGTATGGCCATCTCAAAGTATAAAGACAGCCAGATTTAACGAGGCTTATCCAGTAGTAAGTATAGGCGACTTGTTCGTTTCTCGTTACAAGAATCAGCTTGTTACATATACTCCTTATACATACCTCAACAAGAAGACCACCGCTTCTGCAAACATTCCTCTTCAGTATAACACCTGTAAAAGTCTTGACCTCACATACGGAAAGCTCAGCAGCGGTCTTATCAAGGAGTATGCAGATTCCATCACATTGTATCTGAACAACTACCGTTCAGACACTACAAAGAACGTTGAGGACATCATCGTTGTTAATGGTGCTAAGAGCGAGCCTTCTTTCGAGTTCACTAAGCGTGCAGAGGCAAAGGTAACAACAGAGGCTTCATGGGATGCAGAGACTGGCGCTTATACCCTGAAAGTGAGCCATAACGGTCCTGTTGACATCAAGATTTTGTGTGCAGGAAATGAAACTGACCGTAGCACGGATATGGTTAGCAGAGAGCATCTAGAGATTCCAAAGCAGCCAGAGGCATACTCTGGTGAAATCATCATTGAGGCTGAGGATATGAACTACCGTAGCATCGGAAGTTGCGAGGTTACTCCTTACTACTCTTCTTATCAGTGGGTAAGAGGTCAGGCTGGTAACGGTTTCGTCGTTACTGGTACAAGTTCATCTGCTGCCCTAACTTGCAAGGTACGTGTTCCAAAGGCAGGACAATATACCGCTATGGTGCGTTATAACAATACCTCTCGCGACTGTAACGTGCGTCTTAGAATCAACTCTAACGTGGCCCTTACAGCTTCTTTCAATAAGACAGAAACAAACGAGTGGAAGAAGGCTGGCGTTACATTCGATTTGAACGAAGGCGAGAACACCTTCTATCTCTTCAACACATCAGGTACCAATATGTTCATTGACCAGGTTATCTTCACCCCTGTTGAGCAGGAAACTGAAAAGTTCGACATCAACATACATGAGACAACCGACGGTACTGCAATCCCTAACGTAGCCGCTGCTGCCGAGGGTGAGACCGTTACACTTACACCACAGGCTAACAATGGATGCACTATTGCAGGATGGAACATCATTCACGGCAATATCACCTTGAAGGAGAACGAGGATGGGACATTCTCATTCACCATGCCTGATGATATCGTTACTCTTGAGCCAATCTTTAAAGATAACTCAGCAGAATATGTGCTCAGCTTTGACAAAGTAGCTAATGGTGAAATGCCTGAAGGATGGCGTGCCGACGATAATACTGGCATACACGAATATCCAAACAAGTATTCTTCTGGTCCTCGCACTTTCAAGGGCTTCAGCGGAAAATACAATAATGGTCTCTATTGGCGAACCAAGTCTGCTGACTACGGCAAACAGTCTGCATATCCTCTCACTCTTGCACCTGGCAACTACAAATTGTCATACGTAATGGCTGCATGGAAGGGCGCACCTGAGTATAAGGCACAGATTCTCACATCAGCAGGCAATGTAGTTGCAGAAACGGGTTATACCCTTGCCGAGCCAAATGCAAATGGAATGAGTGAGGCTGACCTCTCATCTTCTGAAGAGCATACCCTTGAGTTCACTATTCAGACAGAAGGAAACTATGTTATTAACTTCCTGAACAATGGTACAGGATTCTCCGAGTTCCTGCTTCTTGACTGCAAAATCAAGAACCTTAACCCAGCTCCAACAGGTATTGATAACATATTCCTCAAGGACATTGACAAGGAAGGTCTTGAAATCTTCACCCTTGATGGCAAGAAGATTCCTGCACTCCAACGTGGTATCAATATCATCCGTAGGAATGGCAAGGACGTAAAGAAGGTATTCGTAAAGTAAAATTTAGTTGTTATTAAATATTTGACCCCTCGCGCATGAACAGAAATGTCATGCCGAGGGGTTTTCTTTTTGTCACTTAATAGCCCATGCACGAGGTCACTCCGAGAGTGGTTGCTATCGCAGTCAGAATGCTTGCAATAGTCTGAAGAATGAATTTCCAAGTATTACTGTCCGCTAAACAACTATATCTTGCATAATATCAAAAGATTTATGATGGACAAGCCCTGTTTTTATCAAGAATTTGAGAATGAGAGAAGGCTG
>CADCIQ010000123.1 GCA_902801425.1 uncultured Bacteroidales bacterium
TGAGAAAAAGAGAGATTTGCTACTTGCGTAGCATTAGAAAAAGCGTGATTGTCTGGAGCGTAAGCGACATTTCTCTAATTCTCATTAATTCAAAAAAAAGAAATTCTCAAAATCTCTAATTCTTGACAATATTTTTAGCGGACAGTAATAAATCTAAATAAACGCATCTCCGATGCTGAACTGATAAATCGCAATAGAATCGTTCAAATTCGTCGAACCAACTTAAACTACAAATACTCAGTAAAAAACTCGAGAGCGCGCCTCTGGACTGGCTTGCCGAAACTATGAGGGATATCCCACATCTCCGTCTGAAGGCGGTTATACACTCCTTGGCTATCCCATACGCCATGCATGATGTTAAACGCCCTGTTCACACCATTGATAGGGAAGAGTTTGTCTTTCGTACCACTAATGAACAACATAGGCTTAGGACACGCAATACTGGCAATATGCGGATAGTCGAGCCAACGACGAAGCCCCGGGAAACAGTTGGCAAAACCGCCATTCTCCGTGCGTGAATACTTGAATGACATCTGTTCCTGAGTAGTCACCATCCAGCAGACAGACACAGACACCTTTATCTTATCACTAAGGGCAGCAAGCAACCAAGAGCGATAGCCACCCATAGAGAAGCCCACACAACCTATTCTCTTTGGGTCAACGAAAGATAGAGAAGCTATATAGTCGGTACAGGCAATATCATCATAGGTCATATAGGCAGAGAGGTCTATGCCGTACATCATCATATTACCGCAGATCATATCAAACTTACTGCGTAGAGCACCTTCTTTCTGGCCTCTCTCACCCCACAGAGGGGCATCAGAACTAAACACCACATAGCCCTTCTGAGCAAGGTAATCGCCGATGAACTGCCCTCCATAGAGGTCATCAACCCATTTCTCTGCATCCTCAAGCACCACACTATCCTCAAGAGCCACTATATTACCAGCTTCGAGCGAGTCAGGATCAGGCTCAAACGGGCGAATCATCTTCTCCTTACCAATGAAAAGGTGGCCTCCATGATCGTGAAGACAGTTGATTGCAGGGAAAGGTCCTTTGCCATCTGGAATAAGAATGATAGCAGGAACGGTATAATAGCGTGATAGCCTTATTTCTATCTGACGAGCCTTATAGCCGTCCCTTTTCTCCTCACGGATTACGGTAACGCCGAAATCACCGGGGGGAGGAGGAGGCATGAGCATACAGTCAAACACCTTCTGTCGCGCCACTTTTCGCCACTCTTCAAAGTCGGTAATATCGCTATTTCCCCACGCAAGAGGGTATTTCAAGTCCTCAAGCAGACTATCAGCATAGACAGGGAGATTGCGCATAAACTCATACTTCTGACGAGTCGGGACACTATACATCTTATCCCCCGGGTATTTCTGGGCAATACTCGGAAGAGAAAGCAGTAATGATATGGCAATTAGTAGAATCCGCATATTATTGGTTTTTACAGACGACGTTATCCAAAGATGACGCATCATAGATTTTCGACAAAAGAATTATGCAAAAATAGCTCAAAAACCTGAAAATACAGGCATTTAAGATATATTTTAGGGATTATTAACTATATTCGTGTTACAAACATACGCACAAATACGTTATAATATAAAATCGTATATTGCAATATAGCACCCAGAAATGGCAAAGTACGCATATAATCATGTTTCGTTTTTACAGAGTACATAACAAAATAGTAAATAACTAATGAAGAAAATCTTTATCTCTCTCGCTTGTGCAGTGATATGCTGTGCTTGTGATGCTCGTCACAACAATCCTGTTACTGACGAGGCAAAGAACATCCAGACTGAGGCTAAGGCGGATGGTGTTCAGGAAAGTGCTGCTGATGCTCAGATGGCACCTGATTTCACTCTCAACGACATCAATGGCAAACCATTGTCCCTGTCAAGTCTGAGAGGAAAGTATGTTATCATAGATTTCTGGGGTTCATGGTGCATCTGGTGCGTAAGAGGCATGCCAATGATGAAGGAATACTATAAGAAATACTCCGATAAAATGGAGATTTTAGGCGTTGACTGCAATGATCCTGAGAAGAAATGGAAAGCTTCTGTAAAGGAGCTTGATCTGCCTTGGAAACACGTCTATAATCCAAAGGGTTCGACTGAGATCTTACAAAAATATGAGATTGAGGGCTTCCCTACAAAGGTTCTCGTTGATCCAGAGGGAAAACTTGTTAAGATCGTAGTAGGAGAAGACCCTAATTTCTATAAGTATCTGGATGAACTCTTTAAATGAAAAAATGAAAAGTGAAAAATGAAAAATACAGGTTAGTACTTCTCCTTGTAATTTTTAAGAGTAAAGCGTAACTTGTATTTTTCATTTTTCACTTTTCATTTTTCATTTACCAGATATGTGCTCTCTTCTTCTTAGGAACGAAGAGCTTACCTTTCTTGATGTTGAAGGCTGTGTACCAGTCGTCAATCATAGGAAGTGCACCATTAACTCGGGCGAACTCTGGAGAGTGTGGATCCATCGTGATGAGCATCTCACGATACTCAGGACGACTTGTGCCTGCCCATACGCGAGCCCAGCCAAGGAAGAAACGCTGATCTGCGGTGAAACCGTCAATAACGGCAGTATTACCAGTATTACGCATAGCACGGAGAGCGATGTTCAAACCACCATTATCACCGATGTTTTCGCCGAGAGTGAGCTTTCCGTTCACCTTCTTACCATTGATTACCTCAATGTTAGAGAAATGGTTTACGAGAACCTGTGTACGCTGGTCGAAGTTCTTCTTGTCCTGCTCAGTCCACCAGTTACGCTGATTACCAGTCTTGTCAAACTGACATCCCTGATCGTCAAAGCCGTGCGACATCTCATGACCGATGACACCGCCGATAGCACCATAGTTCAGGGCATCGTCTGCCTCTGGATCAAAGAAAGGTGGCTGGAGAATACCCGCAGGGAAACAGATCTCATTGGTTGTAGGGTTATAGTAAGCATTGATAGTCTGAGGAGTCATAAGCCACTCTGACTTGTCAACAGGCTTGTTCACCTTCTTGCGAAGCTCGTCAAGGAGGAAGAACTCACTTGCGTTGTCGATGTTCTCCGTAAGACTGAGAGTGTCTGAGATCTCAAGATTGGTGAAGTCCTTCCACTTGTCAGGATATCCAATCTTGACAATGAAGTTCTCAAGCTTATCCTTTGCCTGTGCCTTTGTCTCTGCACTCATCCATGTAGCCTCATCAATACGCTGTGAAAGGGCTGTCTGGAGATTATGAACAAGCTGGAGCATACGGTTCTTTGAAGACTCTGGGAAATACTTCTCACAGTACATCTTACCGATAGGCTCACCCATAACAGAGTTCACGAGGTTTGTTGCACGCTTCCACATTGGGTCATCCTGCTGTTGTCCGCTGAATGCCTTGCGGAAAGCGAACTGAGCCTTGCGGAAATCGGCAGAGAGAAGTCCTGCTGCATTACCTATCACGTTAAGCTCTGCATAGCTCTTGAGGTCTTCAAGTGGGGTATCTGCATATATCTTCTCAACCTCATGGATAGGCTCTGGCTGACCCACATCCACATAGTCGAATGCTGGGAATCCTGAAACCCAGAAAACTGTTGTCCAGTCAATACCAGGGAAATCACGCACAAGCTCCTGGAATGACATCTTATGATAGTTAGCACTAACATCACGGAGTTTCACCTGACTATACCAAGGCTCTGCAAGACGCTTCTCAATGGCATATACAGCATCCATCTTCTTCTGTGCAGTTGCCTCATCATAACCCACAAGCATGAACATTGACTTACCATACTGCTTGTATGCCTCACGGATTGCGTTTGTCTGAGGATCATCGTTGAAATAGTAGTCGCGAGTGCCAAGTCCAAGACCGAGCATCAGAGTGCTGCCGCCCTTACGGTCGATGTCCGCGCAAACACGCACATACTCCTTACGATCCTTGATGGCACGAACGCGCTCAAGTAGCGGTTTAATCGGCTCATAGCCCTTCTTGTCACGACCAACAGAGTCCATCATCTGATTGTAGAGAGTGCCTATCTTCTGACCGAGAGAGCCCTTGGTCTGAGGATTGTTGGCAAACTGAAGGATAAGCTCGTTGATCTGCTTCTGGTTCAGCTCATAGAGGTCAACGAAAGAGCCGTTACTCGTCTGGTCTGGACGAAGTGGATGGTTCTTGATGAAGGCACCTGTGGCATATTCCACAAAGTCATCACCCGGCTTCACGCTAAGGTTCATGTTAGCGCGGTCATAGCCTTTACCCGTCTGGGCGCTTGCTCCTACGAAAGAACATGCAAGGGCAAGCAAGATAAATGATTTCTTCATTTTTGAATTTTAAGTACAATATTTTATTGATATAATAACGACATAACTGATATATTATTATATCAGACGCACAAACATACGATTTTACTACAAGGAATCATAAGAAATTTAAAGTTTTGAACACAGATTGCACAGATTGAAGGGATTATCATCTTGACCAATTAGGGTATTTTGAGTTCGATGAATTCAGATTAAATAAAAAAACATGGTGCGTGCGAACTTTTTTTTTAGAATTTTGCACAAACATGTACATGGTGGGGTAAAACGGCATTAAATCAATTGATAATGAACAGATTAAAAGCATGTACATGATGGTTCAACATGTACATGACATGTACATGAGTTGACATGCTTTAATTGTGAATCCGTCATGTACATGTTATGTATATGTTAGACAGACATGTACATGGAGACAAAATGCTGTTTTACAAATAGTTATATATGCTTTTACCCCACCATGTACATGTTTACGCTAAATTCTGAAAAAAAAGTTACACTTGTAATCTCGATATTGCAAAATCCAACATTCTCTATCTCTTCTTCAGTTCCGTTTCTCCTTCGCTATAGTTCCGCTTTAAGTCCGTACCAAACTCGGTGAAAGTCCGTTTCATAGAATAGGCGAAAAATGGGAGTTGCATCGACTTTGGTAGGGATTTGCAAGGGAGGCACATAGAAATCACAATCGCACCTTACGGGCTGATGTTAAATCAACGTGAATTCGACGAAAATAAGCGCCGAAGGTGCGACACCTAATAGCGAAGGGCGTAAGCCCTGGATATATAGACATTTCAGGGTGTGAGGTCTGAACGTCGAAGAGGTCGGCGGCCGAAGGGAAAGCCAAGGACCGACATCTAACATATTTATTAACGTCAGTTCGATGAATTAATCATATAGCAGCAAGCTGCAAAATCCACTGCGTGGGGCTACACGAATTTCCGTGAATTAACCGTGAATTTTTCGTGCACCTACGGC
The DNA here is from genome assembly GCA_902801425.1 of uncultured Bacteroidales bacterium. Lineage (GTDB taxonomy): Bacteria > Bacteroidota > Bacteroidia > Bacteroidales > Bacteroidaceae > Prevotella. The sequence goes on from CADCIQ010000123.1 coordinate 5,285, forward strand.
GCTCACTAAAAAAACAACGTCATAGGTAGCACTTGCGTACTACCCTTTTAGGTGTCGCTCTTTCAGAGCTAATTCGTCGAATTCACGTTAATTACCAATCATCTACCTAAAGAAAATAGGGATTAGAGGTTAGTGGTTAGTGAAAACCACAGCCGTTACAATTACCGCAGTTGCATTTCTTGCCGTTTCCATCGCCTGTATCACAACAGCTCTTCTTGCCATGATTGCCTTTGAAATAAGAGATTGCAACCATGACAAACGCCAAGAGGACGACGGATAAAAGTATGATGCTGACGAGGTTCATAAAGTAAATTATAAAATGAAAAGTGAAAAATGAAAAATACAAAGACCCTCTCCCTGCTCCCCCCTAAAGGGGGAGAGCCGCTTCCGCCTTCCAAGTCTCCCTTTAAGGGAGATTTAGAGGGTCGAGTATTTTATAATTTTTCATTATTAATTTTTCATTTAAAACATCCAATATGCAAGCAGGGCACACACATAGGCAATGGCACATTGACCAAAGACAACGGCAACGGCATACTTCTTTCCTATCTCCCTGCGGATTGAGGCTATAGCAGCCACGCAAGGGGTGTAGAGCAAGCAGAACACGAGCAATGAAACTGCCGATGAAACCGTCAAAATGGTGTTTATAGACGTTCCTGCGCCGAAAAGTACGGTGAGAGTACTTACTACACTCTCCTTAGCCATAAAGCCGCCTACAAGGGCTGTACATACGCGCCAGTCGCCAAATCCGAGTGGGGCAAAGACTGGAGATACGAAATCGGCTACTATGCCAAGGATAGAGTCATCGGCATTCTCCACATGCTGAAGGTGGAAACCGAACGACTGGAGGAACCAGATAACGATTGTCGCCATGAAGATGACGGTAAAGGCACGCTGAAGGAAGTCACGGCTCTTCTCCCAAAGGAGCATCAAAGTAGAGCGTGCTGAAGGCATACGATAGTTTGGCAACTCCATGACGAAAGGTACAGGATTGCCACGATAGAATGTCTTCTTCAGGATAAGTGCCACGATGATTCCGATGATAATACCGAGGAGATACAATGCCACCATGACGAGGGCTGCGCTTTCTGGAAAGAAAGCAGCACAGAAGAATGCGTAGATAGGGAGTTTTGCCGTACATGACATGAAAGGCGTGAGCATTATCGTGATTTTACGGTCGCGCATAGAAGGTAAAGTACGACTTGCCATAACGGAAGGTACAGAACAGCCGAATCCTATGAGCAAAGGCACGATGGAACGGCCTGAAAGACCGAGTTTGCGCAATGGACGATCCATTACAAAGGCTATTCTCGCCATGTAGCCTGAATCCTCAAGCATGGAAAGAAAGAAGAACAGGGTGACGATGATAGGCACAAAACTTGCCACACTTCCAACACCTGCATATACACCATCGATAATGAGAGAACGGACAATTTCATTTACTTCCCACGATTTCATCGCATTATCTGACATCTCGGTAAACCACTCTATTCCGCTTTCTAACAGCTCTTGGAGCGTTCCGCCTATAACATCAAAGGTAAGCCAGAAAATTGCCACCATGATGCCTAAAAACGCGGGAATAGCGGTATATTTACCCGTAAGCACCGCATCTATCTTCTCAGAACGGTAGTGTTCCTTGCTCTTATGAGGATGAGTAACAGACTTCTTACAGATATTCTGGATGAATGAGAATCGCATATCAGCCATGGCAGCTGCACGGTCAAGTCCTCGCTCTTCCTCCATCTGGCAGAGGATATGCTCGATGGTTTCACGCTCATTCTGCGAAAGCTTGAGGGCATCAATAACGAGTTTATCGCCCTCTACAAGCTTTGAAGTGGCAAAGCGTACAGGAATATCGGCACGTTTGGCATGATCCTCAATCAAGTGCATGATGGCATGAAGACAACGATGCACGGCTCCTCCATGCTCATCCTTTGAACAGAAATCCTGAATGGCTGGCACCTCCTGATACCGGGCTATGTGCATGGCGTGCTCCACAAGTTCCGAGATTCCCTCACCTTTTGCTGCTGAGATTGGCACAACAGGGATTCCAAGCATTGACTCCATCTCATTGACATGGATGTATCCGCCGTTTCCCTCCAGTTCATCCATCATATTCAGGGCAAGAACCATAGGAATGCCGAGTTCCATGAGCTGCATGGAGAGGTAGAGGTTACGCTCTATGTTGGTAGAGTCAACGATATTGATGATGCACTTTGGTTTTTCTTCAAGGATGAACTTACGACTTACCACTTCCTCACTTGTGTAAGGAGAGAGCGAATAGATGCCAGGAAGATCGGTGACTTCGGTGTTTTTCTGTCCTCGGATAGCTCCTGTCTTACGATCAACGGTAACGCCTGGGAAATTGCCCACATGCTGATTAGCACCTGTAAGCTGATTGAAAAGCGTGGTTTTACCGCAGTTCTGGTTTCCAGCAAGGGCGAATGTGAGTGTCTCTCCCTCTGGAAGTGGATGGGCATGGGTAGGGTCGTGATAGATTCCCGGCTCTCCGATACCCGGGTGATGACCGGACATAAGGCGTGGCTCTTCCTCTTCATCATCAGTTGCCACATAAGGGGTTATGTCTATCTTCTCAGCATCTGCAAGGCGCAGGGTGAGTTCATAACCGTGAATAGTGAGCTGCATAGGATCACCCATAGGAGCATATTTCTTGAGTTTCACGACTGCTCCAGGGATAAGTCCCATGTCGAGGAAGTGCTGACGAAGTGAACCGCTACCTCCAACGGTTGTAACGGTTGCCGATTGTCCAATATGAAGTTCTTTTAGTGTCATCAAGTGCAAAGTTACTAAAAATCAGCTTATTTTCAATAAGAGGGTATGAAATATTAGCGAATCAAAGGAAAAAATACCTACAAATGATGATAAAATCATTAAAAAATGTACTTAATCTTTGACATTCGGCGTTTTATTAGTATTTTTGCAGAGAAATTCCAAAGTTAAACAAAAATAGAATCAAAAATGAAAAAGACTTTAATACTTGGCCTCATTGCCATGATGGCTTTGGTGGCTAACGCACAGGATCAGAAGAAATGCGAAGGCAACGACAAATGCAAGACTGAGAAGTGCGAGAAGAAGGCTTGTTGCGACAAGGAAAAGAAATGTTGTGACAAGGCTGAGAAGAAGGCTTGCTGCAAAAAGGAGAAGAAATGCAGCGACAAAGCCAAGAAGTGTAACAAGAAGGCTGATGCACAGACTGGTGCAACCAAGCAGGAAGGCAAGAAGTAGTTGCCTGGTGTAAAGAGTAAAGTAGAAAGTGTAAAGAAAAAAGAATACAGAAAATGGAAAAGCTTATCATCAACAACTACGAGGAGTTCGCTTCTTACGAGGGACAGATTCTCGGTACTTCAGACTATGTAGAACTGACTCAGGAGCGTATCAACCTCTTTGCTGACGCTACACTCGACCACCAGTGGATTCACGTTGACACAGAGCGTGCAAAGACAGAGAGCCAGTTTGGCACTACCATTGCTCACGGCTATCTCACACTCTCTGTACTTCCTCATCTCTGGGAGCAGATTGTTGACGTAAGAAACGTGAAGATGCTCGTAAACTACGGTATTGACAAGATGAAGTTCGGTCAGCCAGTACTTTCTGGTCAGAGCATCAACCTCACAACAAAGCTCCAGAGCATCCAGAACCTCCGTGGTGCTGTGAAGACAGAGGTTAAGTTCACCATGAACGTTAAGGAGACAGGCAAGAAGGCTCTCGAAGGCGTAGCTATCTTTATCTACTATTTTGAGGCGTAAAAGCCTAACTAGGCCTTCCCCTGGGAAGTGAAAAGTGAAGAGTGAAAAGTGAAGAATTTAAGTTAGTATTGTAGTTTCAAGGTTATTGATTGCCTTTCTACAATGAAATGTAACTCAAATTCTTCACTTTTCACTCTTCACTTTTCACTTTATTATGGCTGGGGGCTACTCCTCTTCTTCATTACCAGCACATTCTTTCCATCAGGAGTGCGTTGATACTCCACCTCATCCATCATATGCTGAACAAGGAATATACCTAACCCGCCTATCTGGCGTTTCTCTGCATCAAGGCTGGTATCCACGGCAGGACCTTGTTCCAAAGGATTGAACGGCTTTCCATCGTCCTTTAGAACAAAAGTAACAGTATCAGCCTCCTTATCTGCATCAAGCGTGAATGTATGCTCTCCGCCTTCAGGGAAGGCATACTGAATGACATTGACCACAGCTTCCTCAAGCACCAGATTCAACTGGAAACTAAGATTGGGGTCAAGGGCAAATTCACCACATACCTGATCTATGAAATCAGCTAATAATGGCACTTGCGATATATCGTTCTTTAAGAGCAACTGCATAAAACTCTGTGATATTTAAGCCGTCAAAAAAAACATGACGAAGTAAGAGACAATATTTAGTCCTCAAACTTAAACAAGGCTGTGAAGCCTGTAATGGCAAATACCTGCTTAACGGCAGGGATTGCACCCTTGATGGTCACATCGCCACCCTGAGAGATTGTTTTCTTGCGGAGAGAGAGGAATAAGCGAAGACCTGACGAAGATATAAACTCCATCTTTTCACAGTTGAGCACGATATGCTTATCAGCGTTTTCTATGAGTTCTTCCATGTCAATGGCAAACTGTGTAGAAGCTGCTGTATCAAGGCGACCTTCAAGGATACCTGTAACGATGGTATCATTCTTTTCAATTGTAAGTTTCATAGTTCTAATGATTATTTGACCGTTATTATTATTACATATTTTCCATATTTACGACTGCAAATATATGAAATCTTTTTCTTTCCACCAAGAAAAAATGTCAAAAACAACAAAAAAAGAAGGAACTGATAGTATAAAAACCATCAGTTCCCTTATTTATGACCGAAAAATTTCTAATTTTTAGTCAGCGAGCTTTGCCTTGATAAACTCACGGTTAAGGCGAGCAATGTTAGCAATAGACTCGTTCTTTGGGCATACAGCCTCACATGCACGTGTGTTAGTACAGTTACCGAAGCCCAGCTCATCCATCTTGGCAATCATAGCCTTAGCACGCTTTGCAGCCTCTGGACGACCCTGTGGGAGGAGTGCGAGCTGTGATACCTTAGAAGAGAGGAAGAGCATAGCAGAACCGTTCTTACAAGCTGCTACGCAAGCACCACAACCGATACATGTAGCGCAGTCCATAGCCTCGTCAGCATCCTGCTTAGGAATGAGGATAGCGTTAGCATCCTGAGCCTGACCTGTACGGATAGTGTTGTAACCACCAGCAGCGATGATCTTATCGAATGCTGAACGGTCAACCATACAGTCCTTGATAACAGGGAAACCAGCTGAACGCCAAGGCTCTACAACGATAGTCTCGCCGTCCTTGAAGCGACGCATATAGAGCTGACATGTTGTAGCACCTGTCTCAGTCTTACCATGTGGAGTACCGTTGATGTAGAGTGAGCACATACCACAGATACCCTCACGACAGTCATGGTCGAATACGAAAGGCTCGTGCCCCTCGCTGATCAGCTGCTCATTGAGCATATCGAGCATCTCAAGGAATGAAGTATCATCAGGGATGTTCTTCATTTCACGCTCATCGAAATGACCCTTATCCTTAGGACCATTCTGCTTCCA
>CADCIQ010000124.1 GCA_902801425.1 uncultured Bacteroidales bacterium
CGTTGCAATATTCGTGACAAGGCCCTTGAATTACAAATCAAAGAAGACGTGCATTCGCCACACGAAGCCCGCGCCACTCGCGCTCTTGGCTCGATGACGTACTTCTATGAGGCATTCGACATTCCGGAAGGAAGCAAGATGTATATAGCTCCTGAAGAACGTGCCGACATTTGGTAACAAACAACACAAACATTGACGAAGAAATAAAGCATCAACGTCTATTAAGAATATTATGCCTCGGAAACGCAGAGCGTTCCGGGGCTTTATCGTCGTTCTTCAGTCTAATTCCGGCCCATACCCGTTAACTCATGAGCTGGTGAATGAGAGAGATTTTTCTGCACAAAATTTGGTTTTTCAAGGCATTATATGTAACTTTGTAGGGCGGAAAGAAAGGAATTGGTCTCCAACTTGGGATGGCCACCCCGAATAGTTAAACTTTCTTAAACCCTTTATTTATCGTGGTTGAAACGGGCTATAGAGTACAAAGAGAATATGTTTTCAATGTTGCAAAACATGAAAAACAACCCGTATTTAACAAAAAATCACAACTGTTAAGATTTCTAACTCGTATTTATATATAAAGGGGGCACTATGCCTAATTCTTTGGAAACATCAATAAAACAATATTATTATGGACGAAATTCAAATTAAAAACAATGCGCAGTTGCGCCGCGTTAGAATGGCGGCGATGTTGGAACAGGAAATCATGCATTATGCATGGAAAGAACTTTCGAGAAATCGCCCGCTGACAGCGGCAATGCTCGAAAAAGGAAAGGGCTTAATATGGGACGAGGTTTCACAAAACACCAAAATTGAATGGAGCATCGAAACGGCCCAACGATGCAAAGAAAATATCAACTGGAACCTCTTCTCCCGAAACGCTCGCGGCGAGGTCACCACGCCTGAAGGAATTGAAACCTTTGCCGATCTGTGGAACTGGGCGGAGTTGACCGCCAACCCGAATGTGGAAATGACAATAGAACTCGCCGAAAAATATGTTGGCCGATGGGATTGGGCAGCGATGTCATGGCGTGACTGGGAAGGCCGAGACGCACGCGAATTCTACACTCACTTCATTGAACGAATCCCAGTAGCAGCCTTCAATGGCTCTAAACTCCACAGTGCCCTGCGCCGCCAAGAAGTGGACCGACTCTGGAACATCCTTGCCAAAGAAGTCGAAAAAGAATAAAAAGCAATGAAGCAGCGAGTACTCGAGAACCTGACAACGACCGAACGCCTGACCCTGCTGGAGCAGATTTTCGCTCCCGGGGCGGGTGTCCGTCTTGAACATTCTTCTTGCCACTTGAGCGACATGGAATGGATGTTTGACTTCAATGTGGTGAATTATGTCGAGTGCAGATACACCCACGACAATTCTAATGACCTCTTTGGCGATTTGAGAAACCTGCTGATGCCCATCGTAGGAGTTCACCCGAACCACGGCCTGATATGTTTCATACACATCATCATGCCTGACAGCAATAGCGACAACGAGGTATTCAGCAGGGATGTTTTAAGATTTATCGATGACTGCAAGTCCTTGGATATGGTATTTGACCATTTCTTCAGCACAAGCAGTAATCAGGACGACATCACCCTTCGGGTAGTATTTGTCGATGATGAGAAACTTGACAACATCCGCGACTGGGCAACTAAAGATAGTAGAATATAAAAGAACTAATACATGGACATCAAGATTCACAGAGGACTAAACCAGATTGGCGGCTGCATCACCGAGATTTCGACCGCAACTTCACGAGTATTCATCGACATGGGCCAGAACCTGCCCGGAGTCGGAGTACCGAACACGCCTGAGCAGGACAAAGCCATGGTCGAGGGCATCTTTGCCCAACACCAAAAGGAACACGAGGCAGTGTTCTATTCCCACACCCATGAGGATCACATCGGCCTGTTCTGGGCGGTACCAGACAATGTGCCCCAATATTTGGGAGAGGCATCAAAGGCCATTTTCTTTAAGAAGCACATGCTGATTAAACGGGCATTGCAAGAGAAAAGGGAACGCCTAGAGAAATCAAGTCCCCTGTATGACCTGATGAATGAAAAAATCCAGCACAAGGTTGCACTGATCAAGAAGATAGACCAGATGCGCACATGGCAACGCCCCATGACGAAACGCAGCCCCAAGCCGCTGCAGGTGGGCGACATCTCCCTCACGCCGTTTTACTGCTGCCACTCATCATTTGAGGCTTATATGTTCCTCATCGAGGCCGACGGCAAACGCATTTGGCATACCGGCGATTTCCGTGGTCACGGATATTTGAGCAAGGGCCTCTACAAAACACTGGAGACTTATGCCCGTGACATTGATACGCTCATCATCGAGGGAACGATGCTCGGTCGAGATGAGCAGTGCTCTACCGAGGCGGCCATCTCCAGGAGGATGCAGTTCGTGATGCAGGCTTTCAAGAATGTGTTTGTCCTCGTGTCATCGACCGATATGGAACGGCTTGTATCCGTCAAGGATGCAGCGTTGAAAGCGAAAGGCGGCTATAGGTTCGACAAACGCGCATGGTATATGTCCTGGGCGATGACCTACGCAACACATCAGTTCGGGAAACATTTCAGCATGATGAATTTCGATGTCAAATATGTCGATTTGATGGGCAGGCTACCGTCCAATGGCTTTGTCATTCCTGTGAACGCTTCCCAGATGGAGAGGGTACAATCGGCTTTACAACGCTTGAACCCTTCAGAGACGCTGCTCATCTACTCTTCATGGGATGGATATTACAAGGATCCCGAGCAGGTCGCCGTCAATCCTCGTTACAAGCAGTTCCGTGATATGTTCGACAACGTGGTGGATCTCCACACCAGCGGTCACTCCGACCGCAAGACCCTGGCTTGTGTCATCAACACTATCCACCCCAAGGAGTCAATCATCGGCATTCACAAAGAACCTGACACTTCGCTCAAATCCCTCGACATCAGCGACGAACTGAAGGAGAAGGTGATGGAATGAACGGAGTCTTGTTTTTTGATTTAGAAACCGTATTTTTGCAGGCAATAATTACCTTAACAACAAAAACATAATTATTATGATTTCAGAAGAAAAAAGCAAAATTGATGCTCTAATCAGTAATTTAGCAAAAGATGCATTTAATCGAATTGATTATGCATACAGATGCCAGCGTGAAGGAAAACATCAAAAAGGATGTGGTGAAGTAACACGCTTGGTTTTCCCTCGATATACGGATGGTAGAACAAGAGTTAGCGAGCAGGAGCTTCGGTTTGCGTTCATCGAGGCATTCATTGCATCTGAGAAAGTGAAGGCTATGAAGTTGTATTATTCTATTGAGACGCCCACTCAATGTAAATACAAAGACTTTTCATCCAATCCAAAGGTTGCAAATGATGGAGAAGGCCGTAGCGGTGAATTTGATATGGTTATCTTCAATGATAAACTTCAGAGAATTTGCCTTATTGAGTTCAAGGCAAACAATCCTGGCCCTATTGAGCACAAAAAAGACTTACTCAAACTGAAAACAGAGGGTAGCCAAGAGCAGACGGGTGAGATATGCCGTTATTTCATAGAAGTTCTTGAATCATATAACAATGGCACTATTTCCAATCTGAAGGATAAGGTTCAACAAGAGAACGAAGACAAAAAAACGGTTGTTCTGTGTTATTCTCTCGAACAGAGTAAAGATTTAAGTGCAGAACTTTAAAATGCAATGGTATGAGAAAGATTAATCTTGAGAAAATGGCCAAAATTTCTAATGTAGATATTTGGCTGAAAGTGGCTCCACCAAAAGGAGGAGAAGCACAATGGAAAGATGGTCGAAGTGCTAAAGAATTAGCAAGGTTTGTAATCGAGCATCCCGAGGATTTTTCAAACCTGCTTGAAGAAGTGGTTAAAAGTTCCGTTGGTTATGTCCCTAGTTCATTTACAGGCGAACCTGAGGCAGTTACTAGACTTCCGCATAGCAGCAGCGGCCCTCGAAATCACGACCTGCTTCTTTTTGATAAAAGAATTGTCATTGGCATTGAAGCCAAAGTTGATGAACCTTTTGGTAATAGCATACTACAAGAGAGTAATACCTCTTCAACGGACAAAAAAGATCGCATCGACTGGTTAATAGAAACAATTCTTCCGGAAGGCAGAGGATTAGATGACAGAGAAGTTGGTAATCTTAAATACCAACTGTTTACTGCAACAGCGGGAACACTTCTTGAAGCAGCCAAAAGAGGCAAGAAAAAATGTATCTTCCTCATTCTGGTTTTCCATTCTAAAAACAAGCCAGTGAAAGAAACCAACAAGAAGTCTTTTGACGACTTCGTGAGAATCGTATGTGGCGAGAACAAGAACAGTAAAGAGTTCCAAGTCAACGACAATCCAATCACATGCTGGTTTATAGAGAAAGATATTGAGATTACTCCTCAAGCATACAAAATTGACTAAAGATGATTGAGAATCTAGGTGATAATGAGCACCAGGTGCTACTAAAATGGATGGCCGATGCAGCAACCCTTGTCATGGAAGACACTGGTGTTGATGCTGTCATCTGGGTGGGTCATAGCTGCCCATTTCATGCACCATTTGTCATTGTGGAAGCCATGACAGGGAAAGTCTTGGTCTCTATCGATGAAGACTCAGGTGCCATTGAAACGGCATTGAGGGAATGGATTGTTCTCAACAAGGATCTCCTATTGGCCTATTGGAACGACGACCTTTACCCAACCTCTCAAATGCTCCGCCAAATAAAGAAATTGTCATAGCAACAGATAATGTTTTGGGCCTCGGAAACGCCAAGCGTTCCGGGGCTTTTTTCAGCGGTAAGGAGGGAAACGCCTGGGCGGCGATCCCTCCTTGCTTTGTCTTTACTTTGGCTCTGCTGCTTGACGGGAGAGTCATGATACCGTGAAGCCGCATTGATGAAATTAAATGTTGACATTGTCCTGTCGCTAGCACCTTTTCCACCGCAAAGATAGCGGGCATCGTGATACTGCAAGGCTATACGGAGTTGCCTCGAAATAATCCACAATTTTTCCCTGCGATAAAAATGGCCCGTCCTGCGGATGGATTTTTTCGGTCAAGCCTTGGCAGACGTATCACTAACAGCCCTTACTCTTAAAGCAGTGTAAAATGGTTATACGCGACAACATGGACAATGATTATTAACATTTAAAAAATTTCATCATTATGACAGCTTCCTATAACATATCATTCCTGGGTTCTCCCGAACAAGCTGAGAGCCGCGTGAGTAAAAATGGTTACCGCTCATCCAAGTACAATAATTACATGGTTGAGGTGGTGGACTTCGACAATGAGAGCCACACCTTTGAGGTGGATGCCCGCAGCGAGGCCGAGGCGAGCGAATTGGCCGCAGACATGGCGATGTCGGCAGGCGTGCAGGTGAGTTACTGCAATGTTTATCTGTATGTAGATAGTTTTTAATTCCTTATATATTCATTTTCAAAATTTTAGAGCTATGGCAAATTTGATTTTAGCAAGCAAGCGAGAGGTAAAGAGTGGTGCAATGATGTGGCATGTGTACCGCAGTGAGGACAGTGTGAAAAGCGGCGAGTTCTACTTTTCCG
>CADCIQ010000125.1 GCA_902801425.1 uncultured Bacteroidales bacterium
CTTCCTTCATCATGGGTGCAAGGGACTCGTACCATTCCTTTGCATCCTTCATCTGCGCCTCGTCGTATCCGAAGCGCGGCAAGTACTCGGCAGCGATGCGCTCGGCATCAAGTCCGTATGCACGAATCAAGTCCTCCACCTGATACATATATATAAGGTAAGCACTGACGCTTTGGCTTCTGAGTTTCTTTGCGATATACATATTTTATCTAAACAGTGTATAGAACAGTCCTACGACGGATGCCACCATGACCAGCAAGCCGAGCAAGCGGTTCAGGAGGCTGATGGTACTCATGTCGAAGCGCGAGCCAAGACGATTGAGCGCCGTCGTCAGGATGAGCCACCAGACTATTGCGCCTGTCAGCACGCCTATGTATCCGATGCTCTGCTCTATCGGATGCTCTGGTACGACGAAGCCAACCCGAGCAAATAGGGCCAGGAAGAGGAAGACGATGAGCGGATTGCTGACCGTAATGGCAAAGCCCGTGAAGGCATTGTGCCAAAGCGTGCCGCGATTGCCGCTTGGCTTATGTGGCTCGGCAGGTTTCGTGTAGTAGGTATAGGCTCCGAAGCAGAACAGCAGGATGCTGCCCAGTATCTTGAGATAGAAGATTGTCGTGGGCCGTTCGACGAAGTCCATCACCAGGCTCATGCCCAAGCCCGTCATCACAGCGTAGATGAGGTCGCTCACAGCAGCCCCGCAGCCCGTAGCAAAGCCATACCAGCGGCCCTTGTTGAAGGTACGCTGAACGGTCAGCACCCCGACAGGTCCCATCGGTGCGCTTGCCACGATTCCCACCACCATACCTCGCACGGCAAGGTCGAGGGCGTTGACTGATTCAATCCACAACACTGAGTTAAGAGTTAAGAGTTAAGAATTTGCGGGTGCAAAGATACGAAATAAAGTTCAAAGGTTAAAGGTTAGAGGTTAAAGATTTAAGGAATAAGGAATAATTTTCAATGTTCAATGTTCAATGTTCAATTTTTTTTCCTAACTTTGTGCAGAAACTATGCGTTTTTGTTCTCTTTGGCGACCAAAACTTGCTTATAAACATTAAAATTATATATACATTTAACACTAAACTAAAACAATGGACAAAGTGAAACCTTATGTAATTGGTGTGGACCTGGGTGGTACCAACACCGCATTCGGAGTCGTTAACGCTCGTGGCGAGGTCGTTGCAGAGAACAGTATCAAGACGCAGCAGTACAAGCGTGGCTTGCCTGAAGCCCCTTCTGGCACAGATTGGCGGAGCTGACCAAGTGCAGGGCATGGGCATCGGTGCTCCTAACGGTAACTACTACAACGGCACCATCGAGTTCGCTCCCAACCTGCCTTGGGCTCACGAGGGCATCATTCCTCTGGCCGACATGTTCAACAAGGCAACAGGCATTCCCGTGAAGCTCACCAACGACGCCAACGCCGCAGCAATGGGCGAGATGGCCTATGGCGCAGCTCGTGGCATGAAGAACTTCATCGTCATCACCCTCGGAACAGGTGTGGGCAGCGGTATTGTCGTAAACGGACAGATCGTCTATGGTAGCGACGGCTTTGCTGGCGAGCTCGGTCACGTCATCATGGACCGCACAGAGAAAGGTCGCAGCTGTGGTTGCGGACGTACCGGCTGCCTCGAGGCTTATTGCTCAGCTACAGGCGTGGCACGTACCGCTCGCGAAATACTTGCCAACACCAAGCGTCCCTCTCTTCTTCGCGACAAGCCAGCCGAGGAGATTGAGTCTCTCGACGTCAGCATTGCAGCAGGTAAGGGCGACAAGGTTGCCAACGAAATCTTCCAGTTCACCGGCAAGATGCTGGGCGAGGCTTGTGCCGACTTCGCAGCCTTCTCCAGCCCCGAAGCATTCATCTTCTTCGGTGGATTGTGCAAGGCAGGCGACCTCATCATGAAGCCCATCGAAGAGGCCTACAACAAAGCCGTGCTCAAGATTTTCCAGGGCAAAGCCAAATTCCTCGTTTCCGGCCTGATGAACGCCAACGCAGCCGTCCTCGGAGCCAGCGCTCTGGGTTGGGAAGAATAATAGCCCTTCGGGAATTCAAAATTAATTAATTCAAAAATCAAACAGCCCCTTCGCTCATTAGGCGAAGGGGCTCTTCTTATTACATGCTCTATAGACCAGTTCATGTCGTTACAGTTCACATATGGTATTACATAATCTATAGGCATAGATTTTCGAATGTTTAATTTGTTTTACAGAAAAAATGAGAACAGAAACAGTATATGTTTCATAATGTGGACACTAATGCCTTTCTGAATCTAATATAAAGATTATTAGTGATGATGAAGAGTTATTCTAGGCGTGTGACCCGTGCTTGTATTTCCGTGTGACCCGCTTCCCACACAATTATGGTTTGCTTGAGCACAAGAGTATCGTTCTTCTCCTCGTAGTCGTTTCGATACCTTATATTGATATCATATCTGTCGGTTGGCCGGCGTGCCCTGCCTTTGAACTGTGTCAGACGCATAGTCTTACCGTCAAAATATGCCGTACCAGTCACCTCGCCTACATTATATACATTGCCGGCATACATATACTGCTTTTTCTTTTTGTTCCTGCTAAATACAATGCGGTAAACTCTTCTGCCCGCAGAATCTTCGATGCGGGAAACAGAATAATTGTAATACTGCTGTGTCATGCCATACTCCACAAGTGGATAGAGTAGATTCTTCATGTTTAGGCCTAAAGACCAATTATCTCCGCTATGTAAAGAGTAAATCATGGGCACATAGGTAGGACTCATCCGTGCAAAATGCTTAAGATATCGTTGAATTAAGATGCTGTCTACTTCAGTCAAGTCGTATTGCCCGTCGTAGACGAAATTTTCTGTAAAGACAGAGATGTTATCAAAAAAATCCATGCCGGCATAAGGCGAGACAACACACCTGGCTGTGAATGGTGCTAACGAATCATGTCGGAATGTTGCACTAACATGATATTTATATTTTTCATTGATTTTATTCATGTCTTTGTCATATTGCTTTATGACCAGTCTTAGCACCTTGCTTGCCTGTGCCGATTTGAGTGGAATAACGGAAAGTGAACTCAGGGAGTCCTCCTTCTCGTTTGGGGAAGAGAACTCCTGAGGTTCCTGCGCTACGACTAAGTCAGCCAAGAGTAGGAGAGTCGAAAAGAAGATAGTGTGATTAGTCATTGGTGGTATTCTGAAGGAACATAAACCGTGCGTGTTTCATAAGAGTCAGGTTTATTTGTTATATCATGGAAGTCTCTGAGCTTGATACTTCGACGTCAAATAGCCGTCAACAAAAAGTGTTCTTTCTTCCTGTTTGACGACAAGCGTGTCGCCGACTTCTTCAAAAGCAGTTTGTTCGCGAATACAAACCGTGTGGGAGAGGAGGCCATCTTTGTCCTGTCTTCCTAAGACGTCAAAAGATGAGGGTTGAATCAGGTCAGTCTTGATTTGTATCACGCGGAGTGTCTTTTTGTCAAAATACGCTGTGCCATCAAATTTTGTGCCATGAAAGCCATATCCTATGTTTTTCTTTGGAGAGAAGTCCACACGATATACGCCCCTGCCAGATTCATCGCTGATGCGGTACACTTTTATATGATGCATACTCATCCATCTCTTAAATTCATGAAATACAGGCACCGTATAAAAGTAATTATCTTCCTGCATACATATCAATAAGCTACTCTCAAGGAGATCCCTCAAGACAAAATACACCCTAGCCGTGTCGTTAAGGTTTTTCGGGAGTATTGGCCCCTCATAGTGGAATTTCTCTCCTTTTCCCGTCGCTTTAATCTTTATGTTTGCAATAGCATGAAGAATGCATCTGGAAGTGGCCGGACAGGAAGTATGCAGGTCTGTGGTGTACATTGTCTGATACATGCAGCGGACAGGCTCTTGCTTTGAATCGAGTATGACCTGTTCTATAATGCTGTCCAGCAGTTCCTTCGGATGCTTAATCGGGACGATGGACATCGCGCTGATAGAATCCTCCATCTCTGTGTCCCAGTAAGCGGAGTCTAACGGCACTTGGCTATTAGCCTGTATCGCCCAAAGCAGGAATATGAAGGGTAGTAATCGTTTCATTGTTTTATTTCTTGTCTGATTCCTTGCCACAAATGTTATCATGGAAGCCTTTGAACTGTATACTTTCCACATGTTTGGTTATCTAATGAAGAAGTTGATTCAATCTGTTTGACAACAGGTGTGCCGTCGACTTCATCGAAAACCATCCGATAGTGCAGGCAGTGAGTGTGGGAGAGTTGTCCTTTCTTGTCCTGCCTGCCCATGATGTCATAAGAGGTGGGCCCGATTTTGTCTGTTTCGATTTGTTGAATATGGAAGTTCTTGTCGAAATATGCCGTACCGTTAAATTTTGAGCCACAATAGCCATATCCTATATGTTTCCTTGGAGAGAAGTCCACACGATATACGACTCTGCCCTTTTCATCGCTAATGCTGTACACTTTTATATGATGCAGACTAATCAGATATTTCAAGCCTTGAATTACTGTCCTCTCGGAATCCGTCTGCACCAGTCTCAATATATAGTACTCCACCAGACAGTCCTTCAAATCATAATACGCATAAGTTGTGTCTCTGAGGTTTCTTAGGCGACGTGGCCCATCAAAGCGAAATTCCTCTCCTTCTCCTGTTGCATGAATCTGTATGTTTGCAACAGCATGAATGATGCAACTGGAAGTGGTCGGACGGGAAGTTTGTAAGCCAGAGGTCTGCATGACCTGATACTTGCAGCGAACACGCTTTTGCTGCAAATCGAGTACGACCTGTTCTACGATGCTGTCCAGCAGTTCCTTCGGATGCTTGATAGGGACGATGGACATCCCGCTGATAGAGTCTTCCATCTCCACCATCAGCTTTGCGGAGTCAGGAAACTCTTGGCTGGAAACAGACAAGTCTGCGAATAGCAGTATAATTATAAATATAGTATCGCGGCTAATCATATATGGTAATACTCCATTGGAATAGTGTATCTTCCATCTTCTGAATAGATTTCATAGTACAGCACATCTGCGAAATCATCTGCCGATTCGATATCTTCCTTTATTTCATCCATGGAATCAGCATCCATTTCGCAATCATAACTTAAGGACTCGTCCTTATATATTACAGAAAAAAATAAGTTTTCATAACATTTATATGTGGTTATTGAGGTTAATAAACGCCTTCCCTTTCTCTAATTATTCCTTTGATTTCGCCTATGAAAGATTTTCTCCATATAATAATCGGACAGAAGTTTTTGTACGCAACTTCAACTTGTCCACTTTTAAAAACATATAGGAAAACGCCTTTCAATGTCTTCTGCCAAATTTTCTTCTTGTCTTTATCGACGACCGTCACTTTTACCCTGGATTTTTCTGAAATAAGGTAATCGGGGGATTTTGACTTCAAAGACACCTCAACATTTCTATATATTGTACCTTCGATGTCTATGCAGTCAACCTTTCTCACTACTTCCATGTCATAAAGGGGTGTAGTAGTATCTGGTTCCTCTTCTTGTGCAGAAATGGTGAGTGAGCAAAGCACCACAACAAATATTGAAAGTAGTTTCTTCATAGTTTTATTAATTATTCGCCTACAAAGTTATGTAAAAAACGAGCACACTTCAAAGCATTTTTCTACTTTTATTTGTTTGCTCGCTTAATTAGGTCTTTGATGTAAATCTTCACGCCAAAAATACTGCCTACATAGACAAGAATTTGTGCGAAGAGCATCAAAACGCTGCCGTCAATCTCACCTTCTCGGATGCGAATGGCTGCTGATGATTTAAAGGGAAGTGCCTTGGGGCTTAACGTGAGTTTGGGTGAGATAATTGTCTAATGCTAATTCTCCGAACTGATGACAATGAGCGAAATCCGTGGCTTTTATTTCTGCCGTTCGCGATTTGAAGTGCCATTTTGGCACTCTGACAAAATGCAAGCATTTCAGCCGTTTTGCTTACAGGCCAAATTTTTCAAAACGCTCCAGAATCGCTTCTTTTGCCTCTGACCTTGTTTTTCGACCCCAGAGCAAAAATATGGGCTTAAATCGAAGACGACTTCTTAACTGTCTCTGCCACAGATTGTTAGAAGAGCCTTCGCACGACAGCCATTTTATCCCGACTCGTCGTTCTGCTAACTACACATGGCAAAAACAGCCGTTTTGACCCGAAATTGCACACTTTTCGACGTGAAGTTTCCACTAAATTCACACGAGAAATTTTCAAACACGACACGTGAACTTTTCAAACGCGACACGTGAACTTTTGAAAGTCCTCACGTCGAGTCGGTAGAATCGACGTAAAAAGTGCTTTTTTTCGACACTTTTCAGCGTGTGCAATTTCTGACACTTTGACAGCAGATCGTGTGTTTTTGCTTACATTGTTTCACATGGGTTCGATGATCATCGAGCCATGAAGACACAAAAAAAGAGAGGGCACCTTTGTGGTACCCTCTCTTTGTGTATTGAGCTGACGTTCGGTTTAGAGCTCAGCGAAGTACTTGATGGTGCGAACCATCTGGCTTGTGTAGCTGTTCTCGTTGTCGTACCAGCTAACTACCTGTACGAGGCTGTTGCCGTCCTCCATCTGCCGATGATGTCGCTGCTGACGAGCTTCTCCTCGGTGTAGCCGAAGCTCTCGTTTGTAGCGGCCTTCATGGCTGCGTTGATACCCTCAACAGTCACGTCACCCTTAACAACTGCGTGCAGGATGGTGGTAGAACCTGTGGGAGTGGGAACGCGCTGAGCGGCGCCGATGAGCTTGCCGTTCAGTTCGGGGATTACGAGACCGATAGCCTTGGCAGCACCTGTGCTGTTGGGAACGATGTTCTGAGCACCGGCACGAGCGCGCTGCAGGTCACCCTTGCGCTGAGGACCGTCGAGAATCATCTGGTCGCCAGTGTAAGCGTGTACGGTTGTCATGATACCGCTCTGGATGGGAGCGTAGTCGTTGAGAGCCTTCGTCATGGGAGCGAGGCAGTTTGTTGTGCAAGAAGCTGCGCTGATAACGGTGTCAGCGGGAGTCAGAGTCTTGTGGTTTACGTTGAAGACGATGGTGGGGAGGTCGTTGCCTGCGGGAGCAGAGATGACAACCTTCTTGGCACCAGCCTGGATGTGAGCAGAAGCCTTCTCCTTGCTTGTGTAGAAACCTGTGCACTCCAGAACTACGTCAACGCCAATCTTACCCCAAGGCAGCTCAGCAGCGTTGGGAATAGCGTAGATGATGATTTCCTTACCATCGACGATGATAGAGTTGTCAGTAGCCTCGACGGTGTGCTTGTTCTCACCGAACTTGCCACAGAAACCGCCCTGAGCGGTGTCGTACTTGAGGAGGTGAGCCAGCATCTTGGGGCTGGTCAGGTCGTTGATAGCGACTACTTCATAACCTTCAGCCTCGAACATCTGACGGAAAGCGAGGCGACCGATACGGCCGAAACCGTTAATTGCAACTTTTACGTTTGCCATTGTGTTTGTGTTAATTAAAAGGGTTTATAATATAATTATTTTGGAGTTAAATTTGGAGTTATTAAGGAAGTTAACTCGCTACGCTCGTGGAAGTTAATTCGCTTTGCTCATGGACGACAGTTTTGAATGTCTGATTGTATTGTCCAGCACGTAGTGCTTTACTTCCAGCCAGCCTGCTGGCTTTACTTCCGTTTTTACTTCATTTTATTACTTCCTATTTTCTTTTTTCATCCGCAATTGCAGTAATGTGCCGACTTGCAAGCTGCTACAATTAATGCCAAAAGCAGGCAAATTGATACAAAAATGACCTTTTTCTTCACTTTTTCTTTATTTCGCGGTGCAAAATTACGAAATTCTTTTTAAATTCGCACTCGATAACCTATAAAAAATGTCTAATAGTATCAAATTGCAAAATCAAAATTCCAATTTGCAACAAAATTGACTTAAACTTTTAACCCCTTAACCCCTTAAACTCTTAAACTCTTAAACTTTTAATCACTATGTCATTTATTCAAGATTTCAAAGCGTTCGCGCTTAAAGGTAACGTGATGGACATGGCAGTCGGTGTTATCATCGGCGGTGCTTTCGGTAAGATTGTCAGCAGCTTGGTGGACGATGTGCTGATGCCCCTCATCGGTATGGCAACAGGCAACATCGACTTTGCAAACCTCTCTTATCAGATTGGCGAAGGCGAAGGCGCTGCTGTGCTCAAGTACGGCCAGTTCATCCAGAACGTGGTGGACTTCCTCATCATCGCTCTGTGTATCTTCTTCATGGTGAAGGGTATCGCTGCTCTGAACCGCAAGAAGGAGGAAGAGCCCGCTCCTGCTCCTGCTCCAGAACCAACTGCAGAAGAGAAGCTGCTCACCGAGATTCGCGACTTGCTGAAGAAGTAAAAAACAATTGAAGAACTTAGAGTGAAGGACGAGATTCGTTCTTCACTCTTCACTTATTTATTATCAGGTAAAAAGATGACAAAGAGACTTGCCGCCCTTATATTGTTGATGTTAGTAGTGATGGGAGCATTTGCCCAATCCTCTGGTACCAAACAACTTTACAGACTCGTCAAAGACACTTACGAGACGAAGGCCGACTCCATGACCAATGCCTTCATCGAGTCGTTTATGATAAAGACCAAGGGTTATTTCAACGTTAGCTATAACCATTATGCCTTCAACGCATATTGGACGCAAGCGCACGCAATGGATGTTGTCATCTATAACTACCAGCGCCACAAGGGCATTGATGCTGCGCTTGCCAACAAGTACCTCAACTACATCAAGCTCTGGTACAAGAACAAGGCAAACAACTATGCCGGCTCTCCAGCAAGTTCCTCCACAACACCCAACACCACCTCCGACCCCGGTATGTTCGAGAATCCCTATACCGACGACATGTGCTGGATAACACTCACGCTTCTCCACATAGGTGAGGCAACAGGCATCGCAGCCTACTCCACTGTTGCCAGAAAAGTCTTCGACAACTACATCATCACGCGTGCTAAAGATGACGAAGAGACTGGCGGACTGAAGTTGCCTTGGCACACGAATGGCGGCGGCGAAGGTCCCAACGCCTGCACACAATCGCCCGCAACCCTCATTGCTGCTAAGCTCTATCAGAAATACGGCACAGCAAAGTATCTGGAGTATGCAAAGAAGCTCTATGCCTACACATCCAAGAAGATTGTCTTTTCCGACGGACGCGTCGAGGACCCTCCATTGACTTATACACAAGGCACATTCGGCGAGGCTTGTCGCATTCTCTATCACGTCACCGATGAATCTGCAACCATAAAGAACAGGTACAAGACGCTGGCCTATACATATATTAATTATGCTTTCACCAGCGGTCGTTGTACCAGCGGCAACAACATCCTGCGCGATGAAGGTTCCAGCGGAGACCAAAGCATCTTCAAGGCTGTGCTCATCCCTTATGCCGTCAACTATGTCCTTGATGAAGATATGACGGCAACTAACCGCAAAAACATCTTCAACTACATCCTGGCTAACACCAAAATGATGTGGAGCAACCTCGACCTCTCCCGCTATCCTATTGTGTTCTGCAACTACAGTTGGCGCTATCTCTACACCGGCACCGACGAGAATGCCTCGATGGGAGCCATGTGCAGCGGAACATCTTTGATGGAGAACACGGCTCGTATGTGTCGCGCCATCGTGGACCGCTACGAACTCGGCACACTCGTGACGGAATGCAGTAAATATAACTTCGAGGATGGACAATACGGTGAAGCAGAGATGGCGGCCTTCAATACTGCATTGCAAGCTGCCACAGAGATAATGGACGCCCCCAGCAACTACACGACCTATCAGTTCCGCAAGGCTATACAGAACCTCGAAGCAGCTTATCAAGCCGTCCTTGCTTCCAAGTTGGAAGACCTCGCCATAATAGACGACACGCCGCTCGACATCAAAGAGGAGAAAACATACCCGCACATTACATATACCCGCACTTACAACGGGAAATGGCAGCCACTGTATGTTCCTTTCTCCTTGAAATATGAGGACTGGGCAGAGGAGTACGATGTGGCCGACATATTCGACGTCCAGCAGTGCGATACCGACAACGACGGCATCATGGACGAGACGGAACTGTTGGTGACGGTGCTGAAGGACGGAGAGACATCGCCCAACAGACCTTACCTTATCCGCGCGAAATCGCCGGGAGAAAAGACGCTGACCATGCCGGACGCCACAGTTTTCCCCGCCAACGATGGCATTTTCAACTACAATTTCCTGGACTACACCTACACCATCTACTGTTACTATAATATGCTGACTATAGCACAAACTTACACCATTCAGGATGGAGAGTTAGTGTATTCCGAGGAGGAGACAGCACTTTCCCCTCAGCGATGGTGTATGTCTCTTTATGCCAACGACCCAACCAGTACTGCCAACATCCCAGCCAGGATTCGCATCATAACAACCGAAGACTACGCCAACGGTTGCATTGCTCCAGCTTCTTTCCTCGAGAGTAATGAAACCATCTACGACCTGACCGGCAGAATGGTAAATGGTAAATGGAAAGAGGGTAACCTGCCTCGCGGTATATATATAATAGGTGGACGAAAAGTCTTCGTGAAGTAGGGAAAAGTAAGCAAAACACGACTTAAAGGAAAAAAAATAGCGTAAAGACAAAAATTTTTCTCTTTTCACTTTTCTCTTTTCACTTTTTGTTGTACCTTTGCACCGCAATTCGACGAAAGAAGTCTGTTTACGCTTAAATCGTAAATTGTAAATAGTCAAAGCATGAACGGTCAACTATCAAATAGTAAATCGTAAATCGTCAAATTGTAAATCTTGTTGGTGCCTTGGATGAGTGGCTTAGTCAACGGTCTGCAAAACCGTCTACGGCGGTTCGAATCCGCCAGGCACCTCCACAACAAAGAAGAATCCCGCAACGGTTTGTCGTTGCGGGATTTGCTTTTGTTTCTTATAGCTCTTGTGGGAGTTTTTTTGACTTGTGTTACAACGTTACAGTTTGGCGAGTTCTTCGCAGGCCTTTGCGGGGTCGGGAGCTGCAAAGATGGCATTGCCGGCAACGAGGACATCGGCACCAACTTGCTTCAATTGCTTGCCGGTCTCCATATTCACGCCGCCATCCACTTCGATGAGGGCCTTACTGCCTGTTCGGTCGAGCAAACGACGCAGTTCCTTGA
>CADCIQ010000126.1 GCA_902801425.1 uncultured Bacteroidales bacterium
GATCTTGCCGACGTCGAAGTGCTGGAGGGCTGCGGAAAATGACAAAGACTTTTAGGGCGCTTCGGATGGAAGACGAAAAGGAAGATTATTCCTGGGCACTGGCCCTTGATGACTCCGAACGTCTGAAAATCGCGACAAGGCTTGTCAGCGACCTCTGGTCTGCGGCGCACAACGGTGCTCCGTTCCCGCCTATGGACCGCACGGTCTACAGCTACATAACTGCAGCCGTAAAGAACGCAAAGGGCGCAAGAATTTGAACAACGAAAAACACGGAATACACAGAAACGGAAGATGGCAGATAGCGTGTAGGGTGAATGGGAAAAGACAGTTGGATGGTTGCCGCGAGACGTAATTACCGTAATGATGAATGTGATGCAAACATATACAGTAAAACATATACAGAAGGGTCTGACCCGGGTGCCGCTAACTTAAGGTGATAAGTGATCAAAAAGCTGCCAAAGAGCCACAATAGAAGGAAACACATCGATAAGTGTTTAGTATCGGCAGAAAAGCAAACTTTACCCTCATTTTGTAATGTTTGATTCTTGAACGCTTATATTTCATGGCATGTCGGTAAAAAGCTACTGTTTTTGCTTAAGTTAGCGGCATTCGGGTCAGACCCTCTAGCCCCCCCTGAAGAATATCAAGAAAGTAGAGGTGCGTTATGACTGAAGAAAAGGCGATGGCAATAGCAGAGGATAAGGAGTCATGAAACATCGCGCTACAGGTAACCCAAGAGGTCGTCCGCCATCGGTGCCATTAGACCTCTCAGACCAGATATACGAACTCTTGAAAAGCCGTATGGATCCAGTGACGCATCTGGTTTATCCGCAATGGAAACAGTTGGCCCGTGCACTGCATGTAAGCCGCTCCACGATAAGCAGGGTAATGCCAACGTTGAAGTCCGCAGGCCTGATCGAAAGCGTGGTCGTGCCGTCGCCTAAAGATGCAAGGATCAAGCACATCCTTTATAAGGTAATCCGTTAACCCGCCTAGGGAAACAGAATCCTCCTTGTAGGGAGCGAGATTTAGCTAGTAGTCTCAAAAATCCCCTTCCTAGGTCTCATAATTCCCCTCGCTAAGTCTCATAATTCCCCGAAAAGGGTCTCAAAAATCCCTCTCTTAGGTCTCAAAAATCCCCCTCTTATGGAAAACATCAATCTAACTTTACTGAATGATGCTTTGCCAAAGTCGCGGAATCGATTCTGCAATTTCGTGAATCCAGGACCGATTCCTGAAGATTTGGCTTACGTCCCCGGTTTCGTCGAGGATTTGGTCAATTGGACGCTCTACCAAAGCCACAGCCCCAACCGTACTCTCGCGTTTGCCGGTGCCCTCGCAATGCTCGCCCACCTCTCTGGACGAACCTTCTCAGATGCGTCTGGCACACGCACAAACCTCTACGTGATTGCCCTCGCTCCATCTGGCAGCGGCAAAGAATCGCCACGTAGCATGAACAACCTCCTCGCCAAGAGTCTGGGCATATCCCGTTCGATCATTGACAACGTTGCTTCAGGTGAAGCACTTGAGGATGAACTCGTCAAGATGCCGTCGCTGCTGCTGCAGTCGGATGAAATCGCCATGCTGTTCGGACAGATGCGCGGACAGGGACGCATCTCAAAAGCTCTCAGTGGCAGGCTTCGCACGCTCTTCACCTCGAGCGGACACGACTACACGTTGCGGAAAAAGGCCAATTCAACGGGGCAGACGCCGATAATCTCCAATCCGCACCTCACGCTGTTCGGCACTGGCGTTCCCGAGGAACTGCTCGACGACCTTACGCCACAGGAAATCCGGAACGGGCTATTTGGACGCTGTCTATTCTTATCCGCTCAGGACGAAAATCTGCGTCGGAGTCCATTTGCGTTCGAAGAACCACCTCAGAACATGCTAGAGGCGGCCAAGTACTTGGCAAAGCTTGAATATGGAGGGAAGAAACCCGAGCCCGATTTGTGGATTGTTGAAGAAGATGACGATGCGCGGGAACTGAAGAAAAAGTCGATGGCTTTCTTTGGAAAGACGCGCAGCGCATTGGCCGAAACAGACCTAAAGAATGCACACGCGATTGTTGCGCGGATAGACGAGAAGGTGTCCAAGCTTGCGCTCCTCTACGCAATTTCGTTCAATCCATTCAGCCCCAAGATTACGGTGGATGCCGTGGAATGGGCGGTTCGTTTTGCGGCATACGTCGTAAAATGGATGCTTTACGAGGCACAGTTTCATGTTGCCGAAGGCAAGTTCGGCAAACTCATGGAACGCACAAAGGCCATCATCAGCAAAAGAGGCGGGAGCATTGACCGTCGCGATCTTATCCGTACACTTCGCTGCGACGAGACAACTCTCAAAAGGCTTATAAAGGCGCTGCTCATCGCAGAAGAAATTGAACAACCGTCGTTAATTGGCGGGAAAGTGTTTTACACACTATCAAAATGATGGTTATACGGCAAATACCTATGCATAATCTGTCGAATTTCTGTCACAAAAAGTGTGACAGAAATTCGACAAAATGTGCAAGGCGATTTTGATTGTATGTATAAATATGATGAGATTTACGCTATTTCTTGCTGATATGACAACTTGGAGAATATTTTGTGCGACTTCCTGCGAATAGGTACGGCATGAAAGCGGTAGACAGGTTAGGTTCGGTGTTTCTGGGGAAGTTGATTCTTAGGATGAAGTCCCTAGGACTTTCGCAGCCGGCACTTGTGATAAGTGACGTACCGTGTGATTGGGTGGGGAATGGTGAGTTTTGGAAAGATCCACAGCCCATTGACATCCCGCAACAAATAGGTTACACTATGCGGCAACGCGATGGTGGCTAAAACATCAGAAAGCGACGGAATGAGGTATTCGGCTGCATACCCCACGGGCACGGAGCGTTTTGCGAAAGGAACACCTTCTTTTCCATGTGGTCTGTTCCCCATGGTTACCGTATCAATAAGTTCTTACCCTTCGAGTTCCCTCGTGCTTTGAGCCGTTGGAGGAAGATCTGAACAGTGTTTTAGAATTGATTGTAAGAAAGTAAAAGGTAAAATTATGATTATACCAGAATCTCTTCGTAAAGAGCTTGAGTTCTTCCGTAGGACAAATGAGCATTACGAGATACAGGCAGGTAAATCAACCTGCAAAGTTTCCGTAGCTTCAGATGAGATGTTGTATATGTCAATGTCTGCATCTTTGGTGATGGACTATTCAGAGGATGGTTTTTTTGAGAACTTTATTATAACGGACAAGTCCATTTCTGGGAAGGATGATCTCTTGATAGATGCCTATGCGTTTATTGAGACCGAGAATTCTTTGGTTAAGCAGCTGCATATATTCCAGTTTAAGAATTATGAGAGTGGCGAAAAAGCAGCCTCTCCTGTGGAGTTGTTGAATTTTACCACGTTCGTAAACAATAACTTTGTGCATCCCGACCTATTAGAGGGGACGAATAATGATAACGCGGTGGTTGCAGAAATTAAGGCTAAGTACGACGAGTTTCTGAATGGGCGACGCGGTCGTCGCATACAGGTATATTGTCACTATATCAACAATGCCAAAGGCATTACAAAGAGCAATGAGAAGCAGATAGAAGAAGTGGTTATGGGGCGCTTCCTTCACGACAAACAGTTGTTCGGTTTTTCGATACAGGTGAATGGCTTGAAAGACATATTGGAACTTGCCACTGAAGGCAAAATTCAGGTTGGCACCGAAACCATAGAGATGGTAATCGACAGCCAACCCAATTCATACCGTTTGGAAGATAATTCCAAATCGTCGCGCGTAGGTTTGCCAAAGAGGGTTTTTGTAGGTATGTGTAACGTAAACGAGTTCATACGCCTCCAGAACAAATATCATCACAATCAGTTATATACAGAAAATATCCGCCTGTATCTTGGCGACAGAGGGGCAGTAAACAAAGACATCATCAACACCATTACAAGTAATGATAGTATATGGTTTCCGTATATGAACAACGGAATAAGTATTATCTGCGATAGCATGACCATTGGCAATGTAAACACGGCCAAAAGGACTCAGCCGTTGACACTTGCCAATATGCAAATCATCAATGGATGTCAGACGATCAACGCCTTGTACAGTGCCAAATATAAGGAAAATACCAAGGATAACTTCCGTGCGGCCAATGTGATGGTGAGGATCTATGAGATAAGCCCAGAACAGGTTGATTTCAAAATGAGCATAATTAAGGCTACTAACAACCAGAATGCTGTGACTAGTTATTCGCTCATGGCCAACGACCCCATCCAAATTAAGATAGCTGAAGTACTTAGCCATTATGATGTCATCTATGATCGTAAGGGCGAGTCAAAACAAAGCACCAATAAGAAAAGCCCGGTTATCAGTATGACCACAGCGGCGTTGGCTTATCGTGCAGTATATGAGTTTAAGGCAAGATCGTTAAGATCCGGCTTGGGGAAAGCAAGAGTCTTCATGAAAGGAGAGTATGAAAAAGTGTTTTCTTCGACTCTTCTAGATGAGGGGAACGAAAGACAGTTGACAGAACGATGTTGTCAGTTACTAATGTCCTCGGTCATTTTAGATAAAATACGCGATCTGATTCCTCAATACACAGAAGAGTATAGCAAGCGATTGCCCATCATCCGTAAGAGTGCCTATTACCTTGCAGGATATACATACGCATATAACAAAAAGAGTTTTGATGCGATATGTGAAGAAATGAATTCTGACTACGCGAAAAACAACGTTAATCTGTTGCGAGGGAAGAACTATCCAGAAAGAATTGCGAAAAAGGTGGAGGATACTTTCATCAAGGTACTTACTGAATTTGAAAAGTTCTATAAAGGTGTTAGAGATGTGGAAAAGTTTGATATTGATAATTTATTGAAAGATGTTGACTTCGAAAAAGCGTATCACGCGAAAATTGAGCAATTAATAAAGTCGGAGTAATAATTGGCGTTCATTTAAATTCCCTGTTCCCTGTTGCCTAATCAAATGGACACACATCAGCACAACTTTGAGGGAAGGGTTGTATTTGCTGGGTGCGGCGTGAGGGTGGTGGGAACGAATGAATCGAATACGTATCGACGAACTGAACGGAAAAACACGGTTTTTCGGAGTGCGAGTCAATATTCATGAACACGACTTATAACTTGCAACATGTAAAAATGGTATGCGCGGCGGAATTGCTGCGGTGGAGATGAGAGAAGATAGTATGTTTGGACGCGGAAGAGTTGTTGGTGTTGGAGAGGTGGATTGAGGATGCCGAGAAGGTGGGTTGAAGATGATGAAGAGTTGGGGAATGGTTAGCGACAACAGTCTGACTGCGGTTCGGCGCTGGGGCTTCTCTTCACCATGGGGCTGACACCATATTATTCTTGAAGTGATTCGGCCATGATGACGGCTGAGAAAATATGAAAGCGATAGACAGAATAGGATCGGCGTTCCTGCGGCAGATCCTCAGGCGGATGA
>CADCIQ010000127.1 GCA_902801425.1 uncultured Bacteroidales bacterium
AATTTTATTCTTTATTCGTTTGGCAAAATTACGGAAAGTCCCACGAAAAAGCCCCCGACAAAACCGAAAATCGGATGCCGGGGGTGTGGGTCTTTACCTAGGTTAAGAGTTTATCTATTCTTTACCGAAAGTGATTTCCTTACGGATCTTGCTGAATTTGACGTTGTCGAAATCCGTCACGACTCGGCAAAGTTCAAGTAAGCTTGGCTCTGCTCTCGCTGCTCCGGATTTTCTGTTCCATAAGTATCTATTATTCTCTGCGCGGTTGCATTATGCCAATAGCAGAAGATTGTTTTCTATTTCTGTGATATGACTATCTTTTACGCCAGAGTCTTGAGCGATAGTACGCCAATGGCTAACTGCATCAATCACCTCGTCGATAATCTCTGAACTACGACGGATTCCCATCTTTTCGCCAACAGTAAGCAGGTCTTGGCGTGTATGTTCGTCTTGTTTACCATTAAGCGATAACTGATGTTGTCCTACCCATCTTCCGCCTGGTTTATATGAATAGCATAGATCATAGGCAGGAGCTAACTCCCATTTGCCTTGGCGATCCATCAGGAACGAGAAGTTCTTGGTGTGGTCATCGTTATTTCTGGCTACTACGTTAAATACCATCCTGCGATACAGTTGTAGCGTGGCATCCATATTAAGATTCATCTTACGGATAATGCCGAAGATCTCTTCGTACGAATGGCGTTGATCTCTGTCGAGATGGGCCAGACCTGCAACCGTCTGCATATGAATCTTTTCGCCATCGTTGGTACGATCAAAACGGCGAGTCATAAAGTGATGATTATCACCTTCGGTAAGCAATCTGCACTCTGCCATATCTATGCCGCAAGCTTTGGCCATTTGATAATATGCATACTCTACATTTCCAATTCCCTGGGGATTTTCCATTATCGAACCATGCTCTGAGTATGTAACACCATCAAACTTAAGCAGCCAATAGCCAAAACCATCAGGGGCTTTAACCTGTCCTGAGCGGACTTCGTTTGTTTGTTCGTTGTAGGCTATAATTGCTTTGGGTTTAGCACCACCAGCCGATGTACCGACACGCAGAATATCGAGTATAGTCTTGTCTTGCTGGAACATGCGTTCCTGAAAGGATTCGCGCTTTGTAAATATATCCTCGGCCAATCGTGTTAACTCGTCGATATAAATCTCGGTCGACTCGTTCAGTACGTCAGAAGCCTTGCTTGGCTCAAATTCCAGGGCTCCCATAGCCCGCTGTCCTACATAGCACAATCGTTCTAATGGTGTTATCTCGCCTATAGGCAATCCCTGACGAGTAAACCACTCTGTAATAATCTGATTTCCGAATTTATCTGGCAGAGCATCAGCAATTAATCCTGGTAGACCTTTAAAACAGTCTGTTCTATTTGCGGGAAAAGAGAAAGGGCGATTTCCCAAAGATAATGGCATTGTGAGAGGAGCGGGTTCGATACCATTACGCCTAAAGTCATTATCGTATTCAAACACTGCCATACCCGCAGCATTATCCCATGCCAGCGAGCCTACCATTTTCCCCCATAGTTTTATGTCGACTATTAAATCGTCCATTGTCGTTTATTCTTCTTTTTTATGTCTTATTCTCTGTACCTTTTTACCTTGTAGTTTTCGCATCTGTAGTGGACTAATACTGAGTTCCGGTAGTAAAACTTCCAGATTTTCGAGTAGCCCCATGGTCCTTAGGATGCTTATAAGTAATAAGGTGGATATAGGATTGCCCTGTTCCACTCTTACGATTGTCCCCATGCTTACGCCCGACTTTTCAGCCAGTTCGCTTTGGGTCATTTCCATACGCATGCGATAATCACGTATTCTGCGTCCCATTTTCTGCAGGATAGCAGGCTCACTTAGTTCTGTCCACATATCGTTCCTATTTTTGTTTGCAAAGATAATATAATTTCTAATATCTTACAAATTAAATAGCAAAAGCGTGGTTAATTTATAATATTTTAATAATTAACCAACTACTCTTCGACTTGGGTTTTGGACCAGTTGACTAGGAAGAGTTTCTCTGTGAGTGGTTTTCCTATTCATAATAGTTTTTATTATCATTTCTGTTTGCCAAAGATACGGAAAACGGCACAAAAAAGCCCTCGGCAAAGCCCGAAAATCGGGTGCCGAGGGTATGGGTCTTAACTCAGGTTAAGAGTTTATCATTTATAATGGGTCTGAGAGGCGTATTTACGCAAAAAAAGTTGCCAAATTACTTGGCACTTCTAAAAGATTATCGTAAATTTGCAAACGGAAATAGCGTATTTACGCAAAAAAAGTAAACAGAATGGAGATAAAAAGGGATATTCATCTAAGGAAACTCATTGGTAGTAAGCACAATGGGATGATAAAAGTAGTTACTGGTATGCGACGCTGCGGTAAGTCGTATCTGCTTTTCAACATCTTCTGTCAGCATTTGAAAGAAGAAGGTATTGAAGATGACCACATCATAAAGGTGGACTTGGAAAACCGCCGTAATAAAGCGCTTCGTGATCCTGATGCATCTTACTTGACGAAATACAATATGTGAATGAGTTTGAGGATGTGTTGAATAGTTATCTGAGTATAGAGAATGCTGATGTTTATGTTACTGGCAGTAACTCTAAGTTTCTTTCTAAAGATGTAATTACTGAGTTCCGAGGGCGTGGAGATGAGATTAAGATAGCTCCGTTATGTTTTCGTGAATTCATGTCTGTCTATCAGGGTACCAGGGAAAAAGGACTGGAGGAGTATATGCTTTATGGTGGACTACCGAAGATACTTGATTATTCTACAATAGAAAGGAAAACAGAGTACTTAAAGGGACTCTTCAAGAAAACCTACCTTACTGATATCAAGGAACGTTACAAGATTAAGAATGATGATGATTTGGAAGAGTTGATTGACGTTGTAGCGTCATCCATTGGAGGTCTGACTAATCCGACAAAACTTGAGAATACTTTCCAGACAGTAAAGCATAGCAACATCTCACATACCACCATCAAGGCATATCTGGATATATTACAGGATGTTTTTCTCATAGAAAGAGCAGTGCGCTATGACATAAAGGGGCGAAAGTATATAGACACACCAGCAAAGTATTACTTTTCTGATTTAGGATTACGTAATGCCAGAATAAATTTCCGGCAACCTGAGGAAACTCACATGATGGAGAATCTTATATATAATGAACTACGACTGCGGGGTATGAGTGTAGACGTTGGTGTGGTTGTGAAGAACGAAAAGGATGCCAACGGGGTTAGTGTACGCAAGCAGTTAGAAGTGGACTTCGTCTGCAATCTTGGCAGTCAACGATATTACATCCAGTCTGCACTGCGTCTGCCAACTGTGGAGAAACGTGAGCAAGAAGTGCGCAGTCTGAAGAGTATCAACGATAGTTTCAGGAAGTTTGTGATAACTGAAGATCTCATCAGTCGCTATCAAGACAATGATGGCATTGTATATATGAATATATACGAGTTCCTGCTCGATGAGAACAGTTTACTAGTATAGGTAAAAGGTACGGAAAACGGCACAAAAAAGCCCTCGGCAAAGCCCATAATCTGGCTACCGAGGGTGTGGGTCTTAACTCAGGTTAAGAGAAATCATTTATAATGGGGCAGCGCCGAATATAAACCGACATCTGCCCCGATGAAACAGGATAGAAATTATAGTCGATTCTTTTCTGAATTTCCTGCCCCAGTACCTTTATACTTCGACGGGGTGACATTGAAGCGGTAACGCAGGGAGAACTGGATGCAACGGGAGTCGTTGTCTTCCATCTTGCGGAACATCATGCGGTTGCTGTAGAGCATGACATGGTTGATGCCGCCGTTTAAAAGGTCATTGCCACTCAACTTAACATTGAGGCGGTGTTTGAAGAAGTCTTTACTGACACTAAGAGTGAGCATAGGGTTGGTGCAGTCAACCCAAATATTTGAGCCAGTATTGCCGTGAGTGTGCATATTAAAATCGACCTGCAGCAGCCAATCGTGAGTCAGTGACACGATATTGCCTAATTGCAGGGATAGCATAGGATGGTTAAAATTTTTCTTTTGGCCTAAGAACATCCCTTCAAGCCATGGTTTCATCAACGATATATTATATTGTGGCGTCCATGTTATTCCACCGCTCAACTTGATATTCTTCTGTGCGCCGAGGGTGACAGTCAGCCAGTCGGCATGGTCGTAGTTCTTGCTGGTGACGAGGTTCACCTTTGAGTCGTCCTCCAGGCTTTCTGCCTCGGAGATGATGGGATCGACACAATGCGAGTAATTAGTCATTAGGTAGAGCCACTTCCACATAACCATTGCATTCAGGTTGTGGTACTTTATGGGTTTCAGATAGGGATTACCCGTCTGACGGTTCAGACGGTTCTCATAGGTAACATCGCTGCTCAACAACCAATAGGCAGGGCGTGAGGTGCGCTTAGCATAACTGAAGGAAAGTTGCAGGTTCTTGACTGAAGTCGATACAGACGCCGAAGGGAAGATATCGTCGTAGGTACGGCACTGCTCATCGCGTCGTTGTCCGCTGACGAAATACTCAGACTTCACGTGTTCGTAGCGCAGGCCTGCCGAGAGTTGGAAGCGTCCCAGTCGCTGGCGTAGTTCCATGAAGGGCGCAATGTTGCTCTCGTGTTGCTCGTTATCGCTATTGGCAATATATCCCTCCTGATTATCGAAACTGCTGCGCCAACGCGTATTGGTATATTCCTCACCAATCTCTATCTGACCTTTCCATAATGGGTGGGTAACGAATAGTTTCTCAGCAAACATCTTACTACGTGTCAGACTCTCTGTATTCACATCACGGTCTTCGTACTCAGTACTGAGTTCCTGCTGCTGATTGGTACTATGCTGTTTACGAGAAGTATAGTCGGCATTAAAGACGATGCTGAGTTGACCCACTTTTCCTGTGTAGTAAAGATTGACCTGATGGTTTGGTGCGTTCTTGTTCCGTTTGACGCTACTGTTTTGCAGGTGGTCATACGGGGTCCCATCTGCCAACAAATCATCTTCATATTCACTGCGAGTCTTCACGTAATCGTATGTATTTTGGTAAAATCCACCGAAAGAGTGGTTGTCATTGATTTGGTAGTTGAAGCCGAATCGTCCTTCCAAGAAAGGATTGCGAACATTATTCTTCTGCTTATTGTTAATAACCCAAAGTGTGTCGGCAAAGATGGTCTGCTCGAACTCGCCACTGCTTTTTCTTCTGTTATAGGCCCCAAAGAGGTTGGCGAACAGCTCCAATCCACCCGTACGATAAGTCAGATTTATTCTCTCATTATTGGCATAACCACGCCCACAGCGAGACCACGATGACAATTCCACACCCAGGCCTTCACCTGCTACCCGTTTGGTGCGGATAATGATGACAGCATTAACCGAAGCATCATACCTGGCACCTGGATTCTGGATGACCTCCACATTGCGGATAAAGTCCGACTGTATGTTTCTCAGCTCGTTCAGGTCGGTAAGTTTGCGGTTGTTCAGATAGATAAGTGGAGTTCCTTTGCCTAAGATTTCAAAGCCCTCGCCCCGTTTTGCAATCATCGGGACACGTGTGAGTACATCCTCTGCCGTACCCATTCGTTCCATTACCGTTCCTTCCACATTCATCACTAGTGAATTGCCTTGTAGCACAGCCTTTGGACGTTCACCTTGTATAACTACTCCATTTATTGTATAGTTGTCTGGATGCAATCGAATCCTTCCGATGTTCTCATTGTAACAGAGTTTGTAGATGGTCTTATATCCAACATAGGAGATGCGGGCTAGGACTCTCTCTTGTTCTAAAGGAATGGCGAAGTATCCACTCTCATTGCTGACACCACCGCAGAGTAAGGTTGAGTCTGAAGGGTTGAGGATTGCAATGTTAGCGTAAGCAACAGGCAGACCTTTCTCATCGATGATGGTTCCTTTGAGATGACGATCGGTCTTGTGGGTACACTCCAGGTAAATCTCGTGGGCTCCACTCTTGACAACTCGAACAGGATAGAAACCTACAATCTGCACAATGGCATCAGGAATAGACTTGTTTTGTATAAGGGTGGTTACCCGGAAGTCCTCCAGCTCATCGTAGATAAAGGTTATGTCGTAATCTGTAGTCTGAGCCTGAATGTATTTCAAAGCATCTGAAAGGGTGATATCTTGAAAGTTGCAGGTAACCTTCTGTGCGCTTGCAACTGATACAAAGGCGCACAACAACAGTATGAATGATAGTCTTTTCATAATAGTAAAGGTGTTTTAGCAATCCTTGGCCGGGATGGCTGTGGTTTTTATGAATAGGGTATCATTCTCGGCTTGAATCTGTATCCACTCGAAGTTGTTCATCATCTCTACAACTTTCTCTAAAGTGTACTCAGGCTTCCATCGGTAGAACAGACGCAGGCGGGGTGCGTCTTCGTTCTGATAAACCACTTTGACGTTGTAGTGATTAGATATATCCTGGAATATCTCGCCTAATGGCACGTTGTCGTAGAGCTTAGGCTCTGTTGATATAGAGTCGGTCTGTACCGTTTGCTGATTTGAATTAGAAATACGTGTCTCCTGGGTTGGGGATTGCAATTCTGCAGCATCACGATTACTATAAACATAGCGCGAGATATGTATAGCTGCCAGGGCTATGCCAGAAATCATGAGGATGCCAATAAAGATGGCGGCGATTTTCCTTAGTTGAAAATAGTGACTAGAACTTTTAGATGTGTGATGTGCAGGAGTAAGGCGCTGCCATTCTGCATCAATCATCTCATCGGTGATATCATTCTCGGCATGAGTGGCATTGATGGCACTCTGTGTCTTCGACATCATCGTATAGAGCTCGCGGCACTCTTTGTCGGAAAGTATTTCCTGCCACGCTTCGGCCGTGTAGAGCTCAGGATTTTCCATCATCTGGAAAAATAGATCGGTCTTGTTCATACGCTCATTAGGTTTTTAAGATGTGTACGTAATTGATTAAGCGCACGATGCAGATGCTTATAGACAGTGGTCTCGCTGACACCTTGGCGCTGGGCAATCTCCTTAAAGGTTACTCCATCGCGATAGTGCTGCGTGATGATGTCTTGATATACGGGCGGATTGAGTTGGGCTATACCTTTTTGCAAGGCTTTCAGCTCTTCGTCGAGTCGTTCCGTTGGTAGGATAGTAGTGTCGAGGTCAAGAAGGTAGAGGTGTTCCACGCGTTCTTGAATCTTTCGGCTACGTATCACGTTCAAGCATCGGTTTTGTACGCATGTAAGCAGATAGTGCTCGGCTGTCTCTTCCCGAAGATCTTTTGGATCATTGAGTAGACGGGCAAAGATGTCGTGCACAACATCCTTGCTCTCTGCATCGTCGTGAAGAAGTATGGTGGCCAACCGATACATCTGACGGTAATGCTGTCTGAACAGCTTTTCGAGTTTCTTTTGATCTGTCATACACTTATATTACACACGAAAATCGATTTACTAAACCCTTAATGGCTATTTTTTGCGAAAATAATTATTTTGTTTGCCAAAGTTACGGAAAACGGCACAAAAAACCTCGGCAAAGCCCAGAAAGCGGTTGCCGAGGGTATGGGTCTTAACTCAGGTTAAGAGTATTCGCTCGTTTACTCAGGTTTGTTGGTCAAGATATTAATAGTTTCCTTAAATTCAGAAACTATTTCTATTAGACGTGGATTTGACTTTTGTACTATGAGCGCAGCAAAATTCTTGGTTTTACCTTCCATCAGATACTTAGTTGCAAACGTTCCTGACGAATCTTCTCGATTTCCTTTTCTGCCTTTTCTTGCCATTCGTGCTTCTTACGAATAGACTCACGAAATG
>CADCIQ010000128.1 GCA_902801425.1 uncultured Bacteroidales bacterium
TACCGACCCCAAGACCATTCATGGCAGAGACATTGAATATGCGGGCATTGAGTTCATCCCTTCCAAGGAGTTCATCAAGGAAGGTGGCAAGAACCGCGATGGCTACCGCAAGAGTGAGGCTCAAGTGGGAAATAGCCAGATGTACGATGAGAAGGCAATGGACGAGGCTTTGCGTCGCTGCATGCGGCTGGGCTATGCTACGATTCCAGAGTTTATGATATTCAGCGGATTGAAGCGCGACTCTGCCAAAGCCTATCTCGACAGCCTCTGCAAAGGCGAACATCCGCGTCTGTGGAAGGTACGCGAAAGCCGCCGCTGGCTCTACTTCCCAAAGCAAGAAACTTCCAAGGAATAAAACTCGGTTTCGACCGACCGCTCCAAGATATAAGGGCGGGTGCTCCAAGATATAACGGCGCCCGCCCTAATTTGTGCGGGCGGGCGTTCGAATTGAGAGAGATGCCGTCTCGCTCCCTGTTACATGCCTTCTCGTTCCCTGTTTGCCCGTACCTTTTCCCCTGTTTCCACGTGCTATCATCACCAAAAGCGTATTGCTGCAGCCCAGAAAACCATAAAAGCGCAACTTTTTGTCCTTTTTCTTTGGAATATTGGAAGTATTTTCATATATTTGCACCGATATTCAAAATAAAGATGAGTATGATAGCAACATCACAACACACTACTTTAAGCATTGGCCAACTCCATATTCTGGAGATGATGAACAGATGCAGAACAGAAGAGTCTTTGAGGCAGTTAAAAAAGCTTCTGTTTGATTTCTATTCTAAAGAGGCTGTTGCTGAGGCCGACCGTTTATGGGAAGCAGGAGTTATCGATGAAAGTAAAATCGAGGAGTGGGGTCAGGAACACATGCGTACTCCCTACATTCATGCAAAATGAGAAGGATTGTCCTGGATACCAACTGCCTACTGATGTGTATTTCATCCAAGAGCCCGTATCACAAAGTGTGGACGGAATTTGTGGAAGGAAGAGTGGAATGGTGTGTCTCAACAGAAATTCTCTCTGAGTACATGGAAATATTGGAGCAAAAGACCAATGCATGGTTTGCCGAGGTCATTGTAAATGCAATTGTTAACAACGAGAATACCGTTAGGGTTTCGCCATCATTCTTTTTTAACTTAATTCAGGCAGACCCCGATGACAATAAGTTTGTTGACTGTGCCGTCTGCGGGAATGCCGAATACATCGTTTCTAACGATTCACATTTCCAAGCTCTCAACGATATAGACTGGCCTAAACTCCAACTTGTTACAATACAGGAATATGTTAAAGATATAGACAAATAATAATATAGCATTAACCGTATAAAACCTCAACAGTCTATGGGCTAAGAAAGAAAACAAGTACTTTGCTTTTTTCTTTCATCGTATAGTTCATTTCTCTTCAATTTGCAAAAAACATTTCCTTTTTTGCTTGTTATTTGATTTTATTTCGTATATTTGCAGCGTGTTTCGTAAAAGACACAAGACATATTGAAACAACGAAGCGTTATGCTCGACTTGCTAATGGAAATGTGAGAAACTTCTATAAGATGCAAGAACAGTATGAACGGTTCGCGCGTATAGCGTGGACTGGTTTACTGCATCTACATCTTAGGGCAATTCTCACAGCCTCCATTAGAAGACGTGGTTAATCAGCTCCACGCTTCTATTTAGAGGTTAAAAACGCGAGGTTTGGTTAAACTTTGTTGCGAATGTTAACAAAATGGCGTAAATTAGTTAATTTCAGACCCTCTCTCAACAGCCTTTTCGTATATATATATATATATATTATGAGGCAAAAACAGTTAAACCAAAATAACATCACAACTATGGAGAAGAAAGAACTATTAAGTACTAATGAGGAATTGGAATTGCTGAAGGCCATTCAAAGCGGAAACGAAGAGGCTGTTGGCAGGCTGAAGCAAATCAGGCTACGGTTCGTAGAAGCTGTGGCAAAACAGTATCAGAATCGCAGACTTACACTTGAAGAACTCGTTGAGGAAGGAAACAAAGGGTTGATTACTGCGGCAAAGCAGTTCGATGAGCGACGTGGGTTAAAGTTTCCATCATACGCCGTATGGTGGATTCGTAATAGCATAAAGTGGGCAGTACAACAAAA
This sequence comes from uncultured Bacteroidales bacterium, assembly GCA_902801425.1. GTDB lineage: Bacteria > Bacteroidota > Bacteroidia > Bacteroidales > Bacteroidaceae > Prevotella. The sequence goes on from CADCIQ010000128.1 coordinate 2,116, forward strand.
AACAATCGAAATGATGGATAACACTAAAAACCTTGTTTATTGGGAATTTTTCGCCAATAGTGAAATACCCAGTGCTTTTGAAAAGACAGAATGGCATGGGAAGGCTTCTGACAATTCTTTTTCATTTGTGGTCGAAAAGCATGACAAATGCAAATCACTGATTGAAATCTTTGGAATCAAAAATGAAGAACTGTTCCGCGAGAAGTACAATCAAGCCATCAATGGAGACGGAAATGAGAAGAGACGAATCAACGTCTTGCACTCCTCTTCGCTTGCTGCACTATTGTTCTTCTATGGAATAGACGAGAACCATCCCTTGAAACTGGAAATAGAAGGAGACGACTACACATTTGACAGAAGTTACTTTGAGGTTAAAACGGTTGTAGATGGGACGCATCAATCCAACATGGACGTCGTCTTGGAGGGAAAAAATGTTCAAGGTGAAAGTGTGGCTCTTTTCCTTGAATGCAAGTTCAGCGAGTATCTGAATAGTGGTAAATACGCAGGTATCAGTGCCGAAGTGTATAAACAGGCATATACTGATTTGGGGCTTTTCAAGTCAAGTACCTTGGAACCGATTATGGCAAAAGAGAATAATGGCAAATTGGAGCTTATGACTTCAAAGCCATACCACTACTGCGCAGGCATCAAGCAGATGATCTCACATTATATGGGTGTCAGAAACTATGCAGAACGCGGTGACGATGCATTGGACGAGAAAAGCCAATTTAAGGATAAGCATCCTGATGTGATTTTACTTGGTGAGATACTGTTTAAGTTTGATGAAAAAGTTGACCCGAAAGGGAAATATGGTATCTATGCAGAGGACTACAGGAAACTTGCAAAGACCATCAATGAAAAGAATACAGTAAAGAAACTGAGAATGTTAAACGACATTCTATGTTATCAGGACATTGAGAACAGAACCTTGGATGTTCGTGTAAAACGCTTCTACCAGTATTAATAAGCAGTTTTAATAAAATGAGGTGACTGGTCATCCAGAAGTTGCAGATTACTCGCAGACCCGTGGAAAGGACGACCTCAGGTGAGGGTGCAATAATGTGCCCTCACATTTTAACCGATGTTAAACCAATCAAAACAAACACATCTATGAAACAACTTACCTTATGTATAATTGCTATGCTATTGGCAAGCATTTCGTCTGCAACAGCAGATGATCAGCAAGATTTCAATCAGCAGACAGAAGGGTGGGATTGGCTCTTCACTGAAAAAAGTGAGAATAAGAAAGTGTCCTACCCAGTAGAGACTTATTACAGAATCTTTGAGAACCATCCCGATTATCGAGTGAGAGGCCGTTTTATTTATGATAAAAACGGGGAACTTAAGAGGGTGGCTTATCTACTATCAAAATATTACGAGAAATGGGATCTCAACGAAATGCTGTCAGATTATAACAGAGCCCTCGAATCTCTTATTACTGGGGATTTGAAAAACACTATTCTTAGCAAGATATCACAAGTGGCATTGCCAAAGAAATGTAGGCTGATTTTAAATCCTTGGGATGGCTATTATTGGAGTGAAATTATAACAATGGACAATCAAAGATACAAAAAACTGGAGGAGTTGAACTCTGCCACCGAGAATCCATTGCCCAGGAATTTTGATGTAGCGGTTGGAAAAATCGTAAAAGAAAACGGAATGCCACTTGCACAGAAGAAATTGAAAGAGGCAGAAACAGCTGTGGAACAGGCAAATAATGACACTTCCGTTGTATCCTTTTACTTAACTGAGAATGTTGTATATGCACGTTGCAATCAGGATTGGCTTAAAAGCAAGCGAAATAATATTTACGAACAGTTGGATCAAAGAGCAGCTGATTATTGTAAATATTGGGACTTTCAAAAGAATAATGGATATGAGGAATATTGGGGAGAGTATAATAGTGAATATCGGCATGCCTTAAATTGGGTAGTGAATGCTTTGATGATTGAAGATTATCGGAACAACAAATATAACGTAAAGGGAAATCAGTCAGCAGAAGTCTTGAATGAGATAGAAATACAACTGGGAATAAGACAAAGGAAAGTGGTAGTCAAAGATGAGGCGACCAAACGCAGGGAAACGATGACTGCGGTATGCGAAATGCTGGGCATTCAATATCATGCTGGCATCAATATACTTGGAATGTCTGCTCAGTTAAGGAAATTGCATCCCACATGGAATGACGAATACATCAGAAATAAGATTGTTCAAACGACAATGGGCGTTTCAATGACTATGGGTCTTGCCGAAGCAGGAGGAAACGGGAAAGAATGTCCGGAAGCAGAGAAATATTTGAATCAGCTAAGGTCAGACCACAAAGACGAATATACCATCGTTAGCGTAGAGCGTATGGATGATGTGACATTCAAAATACACTGCCAATTGAAATCGTCTCAAAAATATGCAGTCATTGTGGAGTATTATTCCAAGAAGCCCTATTCCTTTGAAGCAAGGCACAGGGTTGTCAAAGAATAGAATCTGCCTGACAAATCAGTTTCTCTCTGACGATAAATTCCGGGAGGCCGCCGCTGAATCGCTAGCGCCAGCCTCCCGAATCTGATTCTCGTCTGTAACTTTATTCTTTTACGCAGCTATTCCCTTCTCGTACAAGTACCTTGGCGCGAAACCAATCTCGTCGTTCCAGTCGATGGTGAACGGGTCGAGGCGGAACGACTTGAAGTAGTTGAGATTTTGTAGCTTGCGGCAGATTCCCTTCTGCATCAGCGGTGTGAAGTCCACCAGTCGCACCTCGCCCGTGTTAAACGTCAGTCGCAGCGTGTAGTCGTGCACGTACTCGGCGGAAACGACTTTGAGCAATGGATTGTTTGTTGTCATATTCTTTTCCTCCTATATTTATTCCAAAGGTGCAATCTTCTTGCGTCTTGAAGTAGTTGGCGATGACTTGGTTCATTGTCTTAGTGCTCATAAGTGTTTCGTTTAATAATTCAGTGCAAATATA
>CADCIQ010000129.1 GCA_902801425.1 uncultured Bacteroidales bacterium
AGACCGACATCTTTGGCACGACCTTGTTCGTAGATATAATCTTTATCTGGATAAAGTGACTACGGTTTTTGTTGACTTTGAGAAAATCTCCTGTTGATTTGAGTGCAGGAACTCGTAAAAAAACATAATTATAGAAGAAAAACCAAGATATTCGGCAGAAAATGAAAAATTTTCATTATCTTTGTAGCATAAAAATTTTATCGTATGGAAGATGTAAACAGAATTAAATTGGTTCTTGTGGAGAAAAAACGTACCAGCAAATGGCTGGCAGAACAGCTCGGTGTTAACCCCTCGACTGTCAGCAAGTGGTGTACGAACTCTTCCCAACCAGACCTTGCGTGTATATTAAAGATTGCAGATCTACTGGAAGTAGACCTAAAAGAACTCTTTGTGAGAGAGTACAAACAATATCTCCTTTCTCAGGAATCCAAGAAAAATGAATAGCTCACCAGAGCTAAGCCTTTATAAGCATTTGAAAGCATGATTATTTATGGAGATACTTTCACACTTCAGAACGATAGAAGAACTTGTTAAGATGCTTGACAGAGAGAAGGTGCTGTTCCGCGACATGTTTGAACGGCGCAGATCATTGTCTTATCGCACAGACTTTGCCCTGGAGATTGTTGACTACAAACGTGAACGTGTGCAGTATCTGATAGAGCATGGGGTGATTCATGAGAACGGCGACTTCCTGGAGATGGAGGATGTGTATGTGCAGTTCTTTGAGGAAGTTCTCGACATGAATGAGGAAATAAGTGTGGCCAGTGTAAGGGAGCACATCAATGCCTTGAAAGAGAACATTGGATATTACCTTGAAGAAACTAATGAACATCGCAAGATACAATACCAAGGTAATGTGCGTAAGATGTTACGACGTATAGGGTTGAGAACGCTAAAGAATGTTATTGATCTGAAGCGTAATGTGGATGTGGCCTACAAGCAGGAACCCAACTACAAGATTAAAAAGACACGACTCGAGAATCTGGATGAGAAGCGGAAGGGAATCAAGCAGTTGATTACAGAATGTGAGAAAATGATGGACGGTGAGGTAGTGTTCTTCAAAATGGCTACTGATCCAGAGATGCAACGTACAACGATGGATGTACGCAATGATTTCACGGAAGCCGACCACAACCTACTTGAGATAGAACATCAGATTATTGACTATATCAACCAGATTGAGTTGCAGAGTCAGCTGTTGAAGAAGATACGCCGGTTGAAATACTTGAAAGACCAACTTACTTGGCGTGAAGATACAAATATAGTACGTACATTGAATGATGTCAATCCATTGTGGATGGAGAAACGTCCTTACAATCGCATCTTTCTATCAGTAGATATGCTCCGAGACAACGAAGAGGCATACGACTTGATAAGGAAGATTGCCGGAAAGAATGATGTGCGTCGGCTGGCAAGGACTGAGGCAGAGCCATTAGACCGAGAGTTCTTGAACGAGAACATCGAGGAAGTGAGCAGTGTGAATACCACAGAGTTGTGGAACGCTTTCAAAGCGCAGGGACAGCACTTGTTCTCGTTTATTAAAAACTATAACTATCATCTGCCACGAACCCTCAACGACCACATTATCCTCTATTGCCAGATGGCAACACAGCACAGCGATGAACTGCGCATTACTGATAAGTACGAGACATTTGAAAATATAGAATATGCACTGATATATGCGAGCTAATACACGACAAATCTTTGAACGGATGAGTAAGGGTGGTTTCCTTTCTGTTGACAGCACAGACCAGGAAGTGAAACACCTTTATGATGATATAGAGGAGAATTATACCGACTATGAGGCATATTTCTCTGAGTTAGGTCTGAGATTGGAGTCGGGTGACGGCTACTACTATTTTGCCCGTACCCAAGAGGCCAAGCAGACCATTGAGCAAAAGTTGCAGAGTTTTGCTCAATGGGTAGATATATTGGACTTCCTGAAGACTTACGACATCACGTTCTCTACGGGATTCCAGTTCCGAAGCACCCATATTCTGGAGCGTATTAACCTTGACGTGGAACTGCGTGACAAGGCCCGCAAGCTATTCCGTAAGCAGAACACCAATCAGGATATTGTGGAAAAGCTCATCACCGAACTGACAACTATGGGATTCGCAGAGTTGATTAACGAAGAGGATGGTACCTACAAGGTGACTGCCGCTTTCCGTTACGCAGAAGATATGGTGAACCTGATAACTATTTATAACGAAGAGGAGATACCAGAGTTATGAGACATCTGAATAAAATCATATTCCTGAACTCGGCAAACATTCCATACGCAGAGGTGATGCTGGACGGTAACGTTCATTTTGCCGGCACTCAGGGTGTAGGTAAAAGTACGGTATTGAGAGCATTGCTATTCTTCTACAATGCTGATAAGATGCGCCTGGGCATCCAACAGGGGCAGAAGTCGTTTGAGGAGTTCTATTTCCGTTACAGCAACTCCTATATAGTATATGAGGTAAAGACCGAAAACAGCGCCTACTCAATCCTTACTTATCGCAGTCAGGGAAAGGCTGTGTTCCGTTTCATTGATGCACCTTATCAGAAATCATGGTTTGTTGATGACAGCGGACGAGTGGAAAGTGACTGGATACGTATTCGTGAACGAATAGGAAGCAATGACATCAGTTCCAAGATAGAGACATACGAACAGTATCGCAACATCATCTTCGGCAACACACACGACCGTAGCCATCGCTACGACAAGTACGCCATTGTGGAGAGTTCGAAATACCAGAATATACCACGAAGTATCCAAAATGTATTCCTAAACAGTAAATTGGATGCCGATTTTGTGAAGAACACTATCATACAGTCGATGACAGGGGTGGAGGACAGTATCCGCCTGTCGGACTATCGTCATTTGGTGGCTGACTTCGAGCGGGAGTTCGACGAGATTGACTGTTGGTATAGGAAAGATAGTAGTGGTGAGATACCTGTACGCAACAAAGCGGCAAAGGTAGTGGACAACTACCGTCTGCTGATAGCCCTCGACTATGAAATGATGCAGACCTGGCATCAGTTGAATCATGTTGTCACTTATACTCGTGAACAACTGCCACTGGTGGAAGAAGAGATTCGGGAAATACAAGGGAAGCTGGCAAAACTCAAAGAGAGGATTGGTGCCACACAACAGGAGTATGAAAAAGAGCACGACCGCTTGACTAAAGAAATCAGCAAGCGTGAGCAGCGACTGGACGATATTCGTAAAAAACGTAAGCACTACGAAGAAATCGGTATCAAGGACATTATCGAACTTAATGCGCAGGAACAGAAATTTCTTAGCGAGAAGGCACAGAAAGAAAAATTGCTTCGCGCATTGGAAGAGCAATACAAGGATGTGACAGATAAATACCGTGCATTATATGCTGCACTTGATGACGAGTGGAGTAAGTTCGGACTGACCCAAAAGGAAGAACTTCAACGCTATCGTGACGGTATACAGACAGAACGTGACAAAAGCGTGAAGGTGCGTGACCTACGTAAGAAATCTGTGGAAGATGCATACGGAGAATGGCTGACAGCATCGGACGAGCGTCTTACTATTTTACAAGGGAATCATAACTTGGCAGATAAGCGGTTGTCAGAGTTACAATACTGGCATCCGATGGCAAAGGAGACATACGACTACGAGATGGATATTCAAAATTTCAAGTCTCAGGAACATCAACTAAACAGCCAATTGACCATCACATCAAATAGTTTGAAGTCCCTTCGACAAGAGTGGGAGATGAAGAGCAATGAGATAAAACGTAAGTATGAGCATAAACAGGAAGAGGCTCAAAGTCAGCTAAAAAAACTGCAAACGGAGCTCTCTGAAACGGAAGAGATACTTGCTCGTTGGAAAGGCTCGTTTTATGAGTGGCTGAGTCAGAACAAGCCAGGATGGGAAGACAACATTGGCAAGGTGGTGGACGAACAGCAGGTGCTCTACGCACAAGGTCTGTCGCCCCAACTGACTGATGACAGCCAACTCTTTGGAGTAAGCATCAATCTGGAGGCCATACCGCTACACCATCGAACTCCAGACGAATACCGCAGCCTGCAAAAACAGCAGCAAGAAGCGGTTGCAGCCAAAAAGAAAGAAATGTCAGACCTTCAAATCCAATTAGAAAATGAACAGGAAGGATTGCGCAAGAGTTATAATGGCAAAATTACAGAACTTGGACAACAAGAAACTATTCTGAAAGTCCAGCTGGAGCAGATACCTACAAAGATAAAGGATGCAGAAACGCGTTTACGACAGGCAGAACAGAAAGAAAAGGAGATGGGGGCTGTAGAACGTGAAAAGCGGACAAAGGTCTATAACGAAACTTTACTGGCGTTGGATGGAGAGAAAAATGCCCGTACTCAACAGCGCATCAAGCGAGATAAGGACTTAAAGGCTGCTGATAGTGATTATAACGCTGCAATACGCGACCTCCAGAAGCGATTCGACACTTTTAGGCAAAAGCAGGCAGATGAGAAAGAAGCCAAGAAAAAAGACATTGATGAACGCATGCAGATGTTGAATCGGCAGGAACGTGATGAATTGAAAGGCAAGGGTGCTGACACAAATGCACTTGACCTCTGCCGGAAAGATTGCGATAGCATACAGGCCGTTCTCGACAAGATTACCCAGCAGCGACATTTTGTCATTGAATACCGTAAGGACGAAGAAGAACTCTTCTCCCACGAGTCAGAATTCCACGAAGAGAAACGACAGTTGGAAGCGAAGGACAAGGCCGCCCGTCAGCAGTATGAAGACAAGCGCAAACGATATGAAGCAGAACGAGCAGAGCAATCTGAACTACTCACTTCCAAACAGTCTACGGTCAAAGCAATGAAGGATGGCCTAACCCAATATGAGCAACTATGTCAAGTAGAGAATATACTGCCAGAGGCATTCCTACACGATGATGTGACTTTGTCCTCAACATCGGCCACGATGATGTGACTTTGTCCTCAACATCGGCTTTGACAGAATTGGTTGTGCAAATGCGAGGCTCTGTCAATAAAAAACGCCAGAAGATGGAGGAACTAAAACGTGCCACCAACTCATTCAATTCTCACTTTGGTGCCAACAACACTTTCCACTTTATAACTCCGCAATACGACGAGGACTATCTGGCCTTTGCCCTCAACCTACAGGATTTTGTTGCGAACGACAAAATAGAGATGTATCGTGCCCGTGTCAGCGATCACTATAACACCATTCTGCGTAGTGTGTCTCGCGAAGTAGGTTTGCTGATGAATCATTCCGCAGAGATTCGCAGCATCATCAGTGAGGTGAATCGTGACTTCCAAGAGCGTAACTTTGCTGGGGTTATCCGTAGTATTGAACTTCGGGCTGAAGAATCGTCAGACAGAATGATGCTCCTGCTGCGCCAGATCCGTGACTTTACGGAGGAACATGCGCTGACCATAGGCGAAAGGAACCTTTTCTCGGGTGACGACCGTGACAGGGTAAATGAGAAAGTGGTAGAATATCTGAAGAGGTTTATGAAGCAGTTGCAGAAAGAACCTGCCCGTACAGAATTGACACTCAGTGACACATTCCGTCTACAGTTCCGCATTCAGGAGAACGACAATAATACGGGGTGGGTAGAACGCATTAATAATGTGGGGTCTGATGGTACTGACGTCCTGGTGAAGGCTATGGTGAATATCATGCTCATCAATGTGTTCAAAACAAGGGCTTCTAGGAAGAATGGTGAATTCATCATCCACTGCATGATGGATGAGATTGGCAAACTGCATCCAAGTAATGTAAGCGGCATCCTGCAATTTGCCAATGTACGTAACATCTATCTGATTAATAGTTCTCCAATGGGCTATAATGCTGACCTATATAAATACAACTATTTGCTGACAAAGGACGGCAAGTCGCAGACGCACATCAAGCGTTTGATGACAATCAATTCATGATGAAGATCTCAAAGACACTGATAAATACGTTGCTGCAGCTCATGGATGGCGAATCGGTCGCATCTAGTAAAGAATTTCCTGCAAACACACTATGAAGAGCTTCGAACCCTTGGTGATAATGATTTTGATTCATACACGGCACGTTCTGAACAGGCTATAGAAACGGGTAATTCCAAACTTGTGATGGTTCGCTCATGTCCCGGATTTCCTGTTAATAGTTATGAGCCTATCACATGTTTACTTTCTGGTAAAGACTTTGTAATCAATCCACCAGAAGGATGTTTTTTATTCATTGACAATTGGCAGCAATTTATTATTCCAGAGGATGTCGTTGTGGTGGGTATCGAGAATATGGAGAGTTTCCGTATGATTCGTCATCAAAGGAAATTGTTTGAATCTGTGCTGGGTGATATGCCGCTGCTGTTTGTCTCCCGCTATCCGCAATCGAAAGATCTACGAAAATGGCTGCAAGGAATAACCAACCGTTATGTACATTTCGGAGATTTCGATTTGGCAGGTATTCATATCTTTTTAACAGAGTTTCATCATTATCTTGGCAATAGATCATCTTACCTAATTCCGTCGGATATAAAATATCGGCTGACAAAAGGATCACCATCCCGTTATAACGAACAATATGGAACGTATCATAAAATACACTGTGATATCAGCGAACTACAGTATCTAATAGATCTCATAAACGAATATCATCGTGGTTATGATCAAGAAGGGTACATTGATGCATTTGCCTAATTAAAACAGGAAGATAGTCCTACAAATAATAAGCAACAGGAACAAGACACATTATATAATATATGAGACTACCAATTAACATAGAAAAATTGCTCGGTGGACGGGCTGTGGAGGGTGACCGCATTGAGTATAAGACGGGATGGAATCCGGATGCCATCTACCGTAGCGTGTGTGCTTTCGCCAACG
>CADCIQ010000130.1 GCA_902801425.1 uncultured Bacteroidales bacterium
GGAAGAACGTAATAGGTGAGTATAACCTCACAGAGCCTAATTGCGTACATTACAACCTCCCTCCAAAGCAACAGCGCGCCATAGAGCAATATGTGAAGATTACCGGCTATCCTACATATCGTCTTATTGACAGGAAAGGAGGGCTGCATCATCTCAAGTTGACAGATGACGAAGACCTCCCTAAATTCAAGAAAACACTTGACGAGCTACCATAAGGAAATTATAAAATGAAAAGTGAAAAATGAAAAATACAAGTTAGTAACATTCGCGGAAAAAATCGCTCTAATGGTAACTTGTATTTTTCATTTTTCACTTTTCATTTTTCATTTACTTAAAGCGAGCAGATCCTGCAACCTGACGATCTCATCCCTATACTGGGCAGCTTGCAGGAAGTCCATATTACGGGCAGACTCCTTCATCTTCTCTGTGGTGTATTTGATAGAGTCCTCAAGCTGCTTACGCGACATTTTCCCGACAATAGGATCAGCAACCATAGTGGTTTCCTTCTCAATATACGGCTGATACGCCTTGCCCTTCTTCGCATCAACAACCTTAACATCTGCATGTTCGGCATTAGCCCTTGCAAGAGACGAACCGCTGATGTTCTTGACAATCTGCTGAGGAGTAATACCATGCTCCTCGTTATATTGCATCTGCTTCTTACGGCGACGCATAGTCTCATCAATGGTCTGCTGCATACTCTCCGTGATAGTATCGGCATACATTATCACAAGTCCGTTGACATTACGAGCTGCACGACCAGCCGTCTGCGTCAGACTCCTGTGCGAGCGAAGGAATCCCTCCTTGTCAGCATCGAGTATGGCAACAAGCGAAACCTCTGGAAGATCAAGTCCCTCACGCAATAGGTTCACGCCAACGAGGACGTCATACACACCTGCCCTTAAATCGCTCAGTATCTTCACGCGGTCAAGCGTGGAGACATCAGAATGGATATAATTGGCATGAATTTCATTATTGAGGAGATACTCCGTAAGTTCTTCCGCCATTCGCTTGGTGAGAGTGGTGACAAGAACTCGCTCCTTCCTTTCAATTCTGACAAGAATCTCCTCTAAGAGATCATCCATCTGGTTCTCGCTCGGACGGACAACAATCTCTGGATCAAGAAGTCCAGTAGGACGGATAACCTGCTCAACAACAACACCTTCCGACTCTTCAAGTTCAAAGTCGGCTGGGGTGGCAGAAACATAGACAACCTGATTGATAAGTTCCTCAAATTCCTCGAATCTCAACGGACGATTGTCAAAGGCTGCTGGCAAGCGGAAACCGAACTCCACAAGATTCTGCTTCCTTGCCCTGTCACCTCCGTACATAGCCCTTATCTGAGGTACGGAAACGTGACTCTCATCCACCATCAAGAGGAAATCCTTCGGGAAGAAATCGAAGAGACAGTAAGGACGCTCACCAGGGCTTCTGCCATCGAAATAGCGAGAATAGTTCTCTATGCCCGAACAATGGCCAAGTTCCTTAATCATCTCCATATCATATTCCACACGTTCCTTGATTCTCTGTGCCTTGATACCATCGCCAAGTTCCGTAAAATATTCTATCTGCTTAACGAGATCATCCTGTATGTCGTGAATGGCTTTGTCTGCCTGATCCTTAGTTGTAACGAAGAGATTAGCAGGATAAATCTGATAATCATCAAAAGATTCCAACCTCTTGAATGTCAATCCGTCAAGCTCCTCGATAGAGTCAATCTCATCATCCCAGAATGTTATACGAACGATATTCTCGCTATATGCCATAGAAACATCAACGGTATCACCCTTGACGCGGAAATTTCCACGCTCCAAGGCAATATCATTTCTGACATAGAGAGCATCCACGAGTTTTCTCAGGAAAGCGTTTCTGTCAATCTTCTCTCCCCTCTTCACGCTAATGATGCTTCCCTGCATGGAAGAAGGTCCTCCCATACCATAGATGCACGAAACGGAAGACACCACGACAACATCCCTTCTGCCACTCAGAAGCGATGAAACAGCCGAGAGACGAAGGCGGTCAATCTCCTCGTTTATGGCAAGGTCTTTCTCAATATACGTGTCGGTATGAGGAATATATGCCTCCGGCTGATAGTAGTCGTAGTAAGAAACGTAATATTCCACGGCATTATCCGGGAAGAAGCCCTTCATCTCCTCATAGAGCTGGGCAGCAAGGGTCTTGTTATGGCTAAGGATAAGAGTCGGGCGATTCACGTTCGCTATGACATTCGCCATAGTGAAGGTTTTTCCCGAACCTGTAACGCCAAGCAATACCTGCGAACGCTCACCTTGCTGAATACCTTCGGTCAGCAGTCGGATAGCCTCCGGCTGATCACCAGTCGGAGAATATTTTGATGTTAATTTAAACTCATTCATAGACATAATTGGTGCAAAATTACGCATTTCTTCGAAATAAATGTTATAAATACCATTTTTTTTGTGAAAAATCATACGCACCACTTTGATATTCCGAGAATTATGTGTAATTTTGCAGTCCGAAATATAATTATTGTCATTTAATGAACAAGATTCTTCTCTTTTCTGTAGCATCGGCAGCATTACTGCTTTGCAGTTGCAAATCAGAATTTAACGCAGTATATAAGTCAAACGACATATCATACAGATACGAATATGCCAAGGAGAATTATGCTTTGCATAAATACACACGCGCATCAATTCTGTTTGGTGATATGATAAACGTAACAAAGGGTACCGACAACGGCGAGGAATGCCTTTTCCTCTACGGAATGTCAACCTTCAATACAGGCGACTACGAATCTGCCGCAGAAATCTTCAAGAAGTACTCTCAGACATATCCAAAGGGTAAATATGCGGAGATGGCATACTATTTCGTAGGCGAAAGCCTCTACAAAGGTTCACCAGAGCCTCGTCTTGACCAGTCAGATACATATAGCGCCATCAAGTCATTTCAGGATTTCATGGATCTCTACCCCTTCTCAAGCATGAAGGAGAGAGCTCAGAGCAGAATGTACGAACTTCAGGACAAGCTCGTGGAGAAAGAGCTTAACAACGCAAAGCTCTATTACAACCTCGGCACATACTTCGGTAACTGCACAAGCGGAGGCAATAACTACGAGGCTTGCATCATTACCGCTCAGAATGCACTCAAGGACTATCCTTACTCTGCTCATCGCGAGAGTTTCGCTTCACTCATCATGAAGAGTAAGTTCGAACTGGCACAACAGAGCGTTGAGGCAAAGAAACTTGACCGTTTCCAGGATGCAGAGGATGAATGCTATGGTTTCATCAACGAATATCCCGACTCTAAGGAACGCTCAGTTGCCGAGAAGTACATCGAGAAGTGCAAGAAAATAACAAAGAACTCAAAGGAATAAAAACCCAACATTTTTAAATAAACATTACACAAAATGGATTACAAGAAATCAAAGGCTCCGGTTAATACCGTAACACGCAACATCATGGATCTCTGTGAGGACACAGACAACATCTACGAGAGCGTTGCTATCATCGGCAAGCGCGCTAACCAGATAGCTGCTGAAATCAAGCAGGATCTCAGCAAGAAGCTCGCTGAGTTCGCAAGCTACAACGATAGCCTCGAGGAAGTATTCGAGAACCGTGAGCAGATTGAAATCAGCCGTTACTACGAGAAGTTGCCAAAGCCAACACTTCTCGCTACTCAGGAGTTTATTGAAAAGAATATCTACTGGCGTGACCCAGCCAAGGAGCGTCAGTTCGAGGATGAGGATTAAAGCATGATTCAGAGAAAACAGACAATATACCTTTTCTTCTGCATCATCTGCTTTATCATTTGTGCCGTAGCGCCACTCGGAAGCCTCATTCCTGATGGAATGGGAGTTGCATCAACAGTCAACAGCATCGGTATCGTTGACGGAGACACAGGAGCTCTCTCCTACCCTTACTTTGGCATTCCGATGTTCTTCCTCGCTCTAAATGTGTTCTGGAGCCTTGCAATCATCTTCATGTATAAGAACCGCAAGACACAGGCATTGAACTGCTACATACAGCTTGCAGCAATCCTCGTTGAGACAATCGCTTCCTGTGCTCTTGTCTATTACACGAGCATAGATGCCAAGGAACTCTCATTCCGCCCAGGATTCGCGCTCTGTACGCCTATCATCGCTATGATCTTCCTCCTTCTTGCCCACAAGGGCATTATGGATGATGAGCGCCTCGTAAGGGCTGCGGATAGGATTAGGTAAAGGAAGTGTAAAGAGTAAAGTAGAAAGTATAATGTAGATAGAAATATCGTCATTTACAAGAATAAAAGCCACTTGAGGATTATTCCTTAAGTGGCTTTATTCTTTCCTTACTATTAAAGTAGCTCTGAAAGAGCGATACCTAACAGAGCAGTCCGTAAGGGCTGTTATACGGACGTTTTTTTTTAGGGAATGAGGTCTGAAGGACCGACACCTATTATATTTATTAGATGTCGCACCTACGGCGCTCACTAAAAAACAACATCATAGGTAGCGCTTACGCACTACCCTTTTAGGTGTCGCTCTTTCAGAGCTAATCCGCTAATCTCACGCCCCACCCCACATACGAAAAAAGGCTCGTCGCAATGACGAACCTTTTATGTTTGTTTGGAATAAATTTTTTGTTTGAATAAGTTTAAGCCTCAGCTTGTGGAGCAGGTATTACAGAAACCACGCTCTTGTCATACTTACCCTTGTGGAAGTTTACTGTTCCATCGATAAGAGCATAGAGAGTGTCGTCCTTACCCTGTGCTACACCAGCACCTGGGAAATGCTTGTTACCACGCTGACGAACGATGATATTGCCTGCTACTACAGACTGACCACCGAAGATCTTAACACCAAGTCGCTGAGCTGCTGATTCACGGCCGTTCTTAGAACTACCTACACCTTTCTTATGTGCCATGAACTACCTACACCTTTCTTATGTGCCATTCTTTAGTTCCTCCTTGATTTTAAGCTACAACTGATTTGATTACTACCTGTGTGAACTGCGCACGATGACCGTTCTTCTTGCGAGAGTCCTTACGACGCTTCATCTTGAAGACGATGACCTTCTCACCCTTAACGAGAGGCTGTACAACTTCACATACTACCTTTGCTCCTTCTACAGTTGGAGCACCCACTGTGATAGCACCGTCGTTATCAACGAGCAGTACCTTCTCAAACTCAATGGTCTGGCCTTCCTGTGCGTCCTTAACGTGGTGCACGAAGAGCTTCTTGCCCTCCTCAGCCTTAAACTGCTGA
>CADCIQ010000131.1 GCA_902801425.1 uncultured Bacteroidales bacterium
TGCGTTGTTATCTGGCATCTCATTTGTCTTTGTACAAAGAACATTCTTAGAGGAATCTTCCAAAAAGTTCCATTCTTTCAGTTTCTTGTCAGCTAATCCGTGACCTTCACGATAAGCCTGACGATAGTATGCCTTGGCAGCTTCAAGGTCCTGGCGAACGCCCCAACCGTGTTCGTAGAACTCGCCGACGCGGTAATGGGCATATGGCAGGCCACATGCCTTGTAGAGTTCGAAGGCACGACGCAAATCTTTGGGAAAGCCCTGACTTCCCTTGCGGAGGATGTCAGCCAGATTGCTCCGTGCCAAATTGTTGCCCCACTCGACTGCCTGCTCATACCAAAAGACGGCGGCATTGATGTCACGTTTCACGCAAATGCCATCCTCGAAGAACGTGCCGATGCTATAGCCATTGGAGCAAGATCGCAGGAAACTCGAGAACTTCTGCTCTGTCTCCCTGGGTTTATACTTCGGGCTTTGGCGACTGACAATGTGGAAGTATTCCCGTCCAGCTTCACCCAAAGTCGCCAACGAGAAACCGATTGCGATCCAATCCTCATAGTTGTCAGTCATGTCGATCTTCCGCAACTCGATCTCTTTGCAAGCCTGATACACCCGCTCGTCGGTATCGTCAGCGAAACCATTTCGCTGCCACGACTGCCATTGCGGCTGCCTGGGCTCATTATAGACACCTGTATATGCGACTGCTTCCTCATTAATATAGGGCGCTTCATCATAACTGAGGCAGCGCAACCTGCACACGTCGCTGCAATTGTGGTCAATAGTGATGCCGATTCCCGCAAACTCCTCTTCCAGTTGCAAAAACTGGCGTTTGTGCAACTTGGGATACTTCAAGGGAATGATGACGAAGTAACCTTTTCCGCCTACGGAATGGGCGGCATAAAGCACTTCTTCGAACCGGCTTAGCACGTTCTCGATGAGAAGGCCAAAGTCTGGAACCTCCAGATTGTCCTTCTGGTCAATATCAACACAGATCAGTCCACTGTGTTCAGCGAGATTCTCCGCTTTCCTCGCTCCCTCGAATACACCGCTGATGGTGGCATGAGGCAGTGCGTTCTTGAAATGTTTCTGCTCCTGCTTGCTGGAGCAGGCCCGCAACCTCTTGATTTGCTCCTTGTGCTGCTCACTCATGTCGAACAGGAATTCCCGCAACTTGATGTTGCGAGGTTCCTTGTCGAACACTCCGTTGAAGCAGCTGATGAGCCTGTCGAGATAGGATTTCTTTAGTTCGTTTACCATAACAACTATTTTTGAATGTTAATGTTAATAATAGGTTTATCGTCCTGATTATCAGTAAGTAATCGGTTGACACTGCATTAACAATAATAACTGTATCATTTTAGGAATTTTGTTATGATATTAACAAATTCACTTTGCCTAACTCGCTGATAATCAATAACCATTTTTGTAAAATGTTAAACCAAAAGCAATTCAAAGCAACTGTTTTCCAGTGCATTGCGACCCTTTCGGTGTTAACATTAACATTGCCTTCTCAGTCATGGCTTATCCTTACTGTTCAAAGCCCTGTTAACAAGACTTGGGGCTTTGCCGATGCCTTTTGCAAACCATGCCTGGTTGACAATCTTTACATGCTTGTTGAATTCCCTTATGGCTTGCTCTTGAGTGATTTTGCCTCCGAACGGCATTGGAGATCCGCCACAAATCAGTTCATAGACTGCCATGGCTGTCTTCTCAAAGTACTTCATGCAACGAATGGTGTACTCCATGTCTTGTGCAGAAACCTTTCGAGTAAAGCCGGATGGAGAGTTAAACACATTAATCAGATGGACAATACCCGCAAGGCGCATCGCTTGAATCTGCAATTTGCTGTAGAGTGAGAGAATGAAATTGTCTTCAGTAGTCGCTTTCACTTCCTCTTTTTTGTCTTGCAAGGAATTGAAATACTCATTGTATAACTCATCGCTCTCACCCTCAATAAGAATGGGATTCCATCCCGAGAGTTTATCTTCGTACAATTTGCGGACAACTCCACGCCAATCACCGGAAATATAATCATCCATTATTTCTTTACTTCGCTTGGGAAACTCCTGAATGTTCGGCATGGTAAACAGGAAGCGTGTGGTCAGACCATTCACTAACCGTTGCGGGGTGCCAAACGTCGATTTGAGCAACGCAGGTTGGAGATCGCCCATGATGTTCATAAACGCATTGGTGATAACGATGGGTTGGTCCTCTCCTTTGCGGTTGAGGAAAATGTCATCCCCGTCAAACAGATTTATCAACTTCTCGTCACCGCCATTCTTGTTGTAACGCTCAAGGTCATCTAAGAAACCTTTTATTTCTGAGTAGTATCCTAAAGACCCTATTTTGGCGTTTTGCAGGATGCGTACCCTCGCTTCCTCGGTACAGTCTCCAACAAGCAACTGATCAAACTTTGGTTCGTTATCATCGTTGCTGTCATTGCCTCCTTTCCAGGCACTGTGCTCAAGCTTGTATTCCTGATAATGTCGGCGGTTAGTGTCTCGAAGTGGCTTAAGCACTTCTTTGACCGGTTGCGTTTTGTTTGAACCGCTTG
The DNA here is from genome assembly GCA_902801425.1 of uncultured Bacteroidales bacterium. Classification (GTDB taxonomy): domain Bacteria; phylum Bacteroidota; class Bacteroidia; order Bacteroidales; family Bacteroidaceae; genus Prevotella. The sequence continues at coordinate 2,555 of CADCIQ010000131.1, forward strand.
GAGCTACGTTCACAAACCATAGCATAAGAGGGTTTGTATACTTGCCGTCGGTAATCTTCACACGCTTTCCAATTGTAGTTGAAAAGGCGCTCAGAAGTGCGACAGTAGGGAACTCGCGTGGGCATTTATAAACCCGCACCACTTCATTGATGTAGTCCTGGGCCTTCATCGTCAAGCCATCGATGGGCAGCACTACCTCCTCGTGGAGGCGGTGCTTGCCCTTCTCTGGTTTTTTACGTGTGTTTTCCATGGCATATTACATTCTGCATCCAGCGAGTCGCTCGATGTCTCCTTTGCGGTAGCGGCGTTTCCCGCCGATCTCCACTTTCTTGAGGATGCCGCTCTTGTCCCAACGGTAGAGCGTCATCTTGGAGACGGAGAGCAGACGTGCGGCCTCGTCAACACTGATTAACTGGTCGCTAGATGCTGCGGCTTCCGCCTCGAGCATAGCGATGGACTTGGCGCCAAGAAGAATCTCCTCAGCGAACTTCTTCAGATCCTCCACTGAGACCTGGAGGATAATGTTGGTGTTTTCTGTGTTTTGAAGCATTTTGATTACAGAGTTTGTGTTGAAGGTATTCATTTGTTTAAACGTCCCACTCGGTAGGCCATCTACTGCGGACGTGTGTTCACATCCGCAACGTCTTTAGTGGGTTGGCGCCCCCAAGTGCGTTGTCAAATGTGACGCGGCAAAAGTATCGTGTTATACTGGTTAACAAAAAGACAAACTTTTTTCGGCGTATTTAGTGCTCCCAATCAAAACATTCTTATTACTTTTGTATCATTGAATTACACTCGATGATAAACGGAGATTTTCTATGCTAACATTTGTTAAACACTTAAAAACTGACGAAGACTGCTACAAATTACTGTCTAAAATCAAATGGCCGGGCAAACATTTTATATGTGCCAAATGCGGCAACACGACATACCACAAGGGGCGGTCTCCGTACTCGCGTCGATGTAATCGATGCAAGTACGATGAGAGCGTGACCGCTGGCACTATGTTCAACAAATTGAAGTTCCCGATCTTAACAGCATTCAAAATCGTTTACAGGATGGCGACAACAGATACAGGCAACTCATCTAAAGCGCTTGCTGAAGAATTTGGCATCCAGAAGAATACCTGTCTTGCGTTCAAACACAAGATTCAGCAGGCGATGGGTGCCATGCAACATGAGCGCTTGACAGGTGATGTGCAAATGTGCGTAGGCAATGTGCGGAAACGTTCTTCTCAAATCCCTTTTTGGGAACCTGATCCTGTAGTATATATTGCTATAGCAGTGGAGGTTAGAAACGGGAAACCAGGCAGAGGATTTGCCATACCCGTGGAAAAAGAGGAAATAGCAGCCCTCATTCCTTTGATTGATCGCTATGTATATCCTGATGCACGAATTCAAACAGTAGGACAATATGGTTTCATGACGAAAATGAAGAAAAGATATAAAAACATTTCCTTTGTCCAGTATCTTCCATTGTTATATGACCATTTTCTTGTTGTCCAGAATTGGGTGAGTAAGGAGTGCGGCAACACGACATCCGACTATCTGCAATGCTTCCTGAACGAGTTCTATTATCATTTCAACCATCACTATACTGATTGGAAAAGCTTCGTCAACCTTATACGCGCAATGGCCAAACCTGAATAATCCTTCGCATGCCTAGGCATCCTTCGCAATCATTTACGAAAATTACGACATTTACGAACTAGTGGACACTGTGCTACACTCGTCACTTTTAGGGTCTCGAAGTTGCGTACTTTTCTTTGGGTTTTAATACTTTTTCACGTTTGCACTATTGCTTTATTCGATTATATGATTATGAAAAAAAGAAGTTTGGAACATTCGATTTTTTCGAGGAGGTAAGTCGTTGGCTTTTTCAACGAATTAACATCCTCTTTCGCTTCTGATGATGTTGAAAAGGGTGAGTGGTCTGGTAGTAGTGTTATTTAGTCTCATTCAGGAGAAGTTGTTTGTTGCTAGGGGAACATTTGGAAGAGTGGGGGTGTATGAGGGCAGGAACCGGTAGCACATTTAATATTGAGACAATCAACCACGTTTTTTCACATCACGGAAGAAAATCCCCATATTTTGGCTCGTCAAGGGGTAAATGTCAATAACTTTCCATAATATATGGGGATTTATATGGGGATTTTGAAAACAAGAAAGCGGCAACTCGTTGAATTTCAACTTGTTGCCGCCTTCAAAAGGTGTCCAAGATGAGAGTCGAACTCACACGCCCAATTGGGCACTACCCCCTCAAAGTAGCGCGTCTACCAATTCC
>CADCIQ010000132.1 GCA_902801425.1 uncultured Bacteroidales bacterium
CGCAAGCTCCTTCAGAAATCAGGAGATAATCTTTTGAAAAAATCCAGGAAAAAAATCTTTTCTTTTGTGTTTGGTAAATTCGTCGAACTCACGTTAATTTACTGTCCATGAATTTACTTTCCCCAAAACTATCTAATTTCCTCCACCACAGTCTTCATGCCCTTTATCTTTGCCCCAGCCGTATTCTTCAGCACGGCACGGAGACTCTTGCGGTTGATAGCGGCATAGCAATAGCGGTCATAGACGTCAATTCTTCCAATCTCCGCACTCTTCAAACCACCTATCTTGCAAAGGAAACCAACGATGTCGCCCTTGCTTATCTTATCCTTCTTGCCCTTGCCTATGTAGAGGGTTACCATCTGCGGAAGTACTGGCTTTGCCGATTCTGACTGCACCTGATACTCCACTGGCTCAACTTCCACAAATTCCGGCATCTTCTCTTCTGGACCGAGCAAGAAGAATGTCCTGCCCGATGCATCCCAACGGGCGGTTCTACCCACACGATGGATATATTCCTGCTGACTGAGAGGCAAGTGATAGTGAATGATATTTCCAATCTTCGGGATGTCAAGACCACGAGCTGCGAGGTCAGTACACACCATTATCTGCACCGAACCGTTAGAGAACTGATGCAAAGCCTGTTCACGCTGTTTCTGGTCAAGTCCACCGTGAAATACCACATGACAGAAGCCTTGCGATTTAAGATACTCGGAAGTACGCTCGATGGAGTCGCGGTAATTGAGGAAGACGATAGAGGCCCCTTCCCCCGCCCTCCCGAGGGAGGATGCCTGTCCGCTAACGGTTCCTGCTCCGATGTCAGAAAGGAGCAAAGCCAATGTGCCAAGCTTATCCTTCTCCTGACTATGCACGACAAAAGACTCAACACGGTCGTTTGTCTGTTCGTCTTCTGGAATGAAATTGAGCTTTGTAGTGCGCCCCATGTTCACGAAGCGCGGAATGTCATCCATATCGGTGGCAGAGAGCAGCACACGACGGCAATCATCGCTAACAAAGCCGAGTATCGCACTCATCTCGCGTGCAAACCCCATCTCAAGGCATTTGTCGAACTCATCAATTACAATGACCTGTACGCTGTCGCATAGGATATTGCCTTTCTCCAGATGGTCAAGAAGACGGCCAGGGGTTGCGAATACCACCTGCGGATTTACCTCACGCATTCTGCGATGCTCATCCATAGTGGCACGACCACCATAGCAAGCCATGCTACGCAATCCGCACTTCATGTTCTGCAGCACCTCATGCGACTGCAAGGCAAGTTCCCTGCCTGGTACTATCACAAGCATCTGCACGTTGATGTCATCCCGATCCAGTTGCTCCTGCAACGGCAGCATATATGCCAATGTCTTTCCCGTGCCTGTTGGCGAGAGGATAACCACATCCTTCTGTGACGAGGTAATCTCCTTACCCACAGCCACCTGCATAGGGTTAAGACTCTTTATCCCGATTTTATCTAATATATTCATATCCCATTAATCTCACTAAACTCCTTACCCATATTCAGGTTCAGATATACATTATACAAGACTGGTCGCCACTTCGTCCGTTCATTAGGCTGAAGCGCACGGAATTTCTCCATATAGGGGCGGCACTTCCTGTAAAGGCATTGAAGCTTCTTCTCACGCTCCTTACGCTTGTTTGCCGGTCCCTTTTCCAATCCCAAAGTCTGATTGTAATATGCAAGTGCATTATTATAATAGACATCAGAAACAGAGTCGTTCTGCACAATGAGTTTGTCGCCAAGTGCCACGCACTCGTCATATCGGGCAAGGTTAAGGAGCAATGTCTGCTTGATTACCTTCGTTGAGAAATCCGTGGTGTCGGCAGCAAGTACCTTTGAGGTTACGTCGAGGGCAGAATTGAAATCATTGCGAGTGCAATAGAAATCCACGAGACGGGAGAAGAAATATCTGCTGCGCGGGAATGAATCCACACCCTGCGTAAGCAGTTTCTCGTATCTGTCAGAATCCCTCTTCTCATGGTAGATCTCGGCAAGATACTGCAAGGTGGTCTCCAGACGAGGGCGATATTTCAGGGCATCAGCCTCGTATTTCAGAGCCGCCTTGAAATCCTCACACCTATAACCAGCCACAAGCATTATGTAGCTTGCATGCTGACGATGCAGGGAGTCCACCTTCAGCCCCCCCTCCATTATAGGCCATTCTGGAGCCATGAGATACGTATCCACATGCTGCACAGCCTCCTTGTACTTGCGATGATTCAGCAGGAACACGCCACCAGTATATAGATTTCCATACAACTGCGAAAGCAACTGCGCATTCTCCTTGCGGTATGAGAACTCCACCTTGCCCTTCTCATTAGGCAATGCCTCTATGCTGTCAAAGCGCACGGCAGCCTCAAATATCCTGCGGGCAATGATAAACAGTTGTGTAGTATCGTAATTCTGGTGAAGATACAGTTTCTCGTTACCTTGATTATATTGCTTGCGAAGCGATTCAAGCAGGGTGGCATGCAGACGCTTGTCACGGATATTGACACTATCGGCAAGCAAGTTCATCATCACCGTCTCTGTCTTGTCCAGATTCTTGTTCTGCTTGAGATTGAGTTTTGCATCAGCGAGTTGCTTCTTCACCTCAGCCTTGCGGAGCTTGTCGGCTGCCTTCGCATCGCCTCCCACACCTCCATCACCCTGTGCAAAGATGCCGACGGCACATTGCACAGACAAAATCAACAGCAATATAGATACAAACCTTTTCATTTCAGATGCAAAATTACACTTTTTTGGCATAAAAAGCAAAAAAAATGTAAAAAATCACTCAGAATCTTCACTTTTCTCTTGAATAATAACAGGCACGCCATGCGTGTTCTTTACCTCTTTCATCACGAAAATGCTGTGGAAATAGCCCACACTCTCTATGTTGCCCAGTTTCTTGCGCATGAACTCCTGATACGAATCCATGTCGCGCGTCTGTATTTTCAGAATGAAGTCAAACTCGCCGCTCGTGTTATAGCATTCCGTTATCTCATCAATTCCTTGCACGGCATCCATGAAATCATCCATGAGAAGCTGCGAATGATGTTTCAGTCGCATATTACACAACACAGTTATTCCATTTCCCGTTTTCTTCTCGTCAAGAATGGCATGATAGCCCTTTATGAAGCCTTCACGCTCCAGTCTCTTCTGACGCTCAAACGTAGGTGACACCGACAGATTGATGCGCGATGCAAGCTCCTTGACCGTAAGATTTGAGTTCTGTTGCAGGATATTCAGCAAACGGCGGTCAATATCATCAAGTTCCTCGTATTTCATATTAAATGGTTTAAAGGTCTAAGGACTAAGGTCTAAGGCTTTCGACCTTTGACCTCACAACCTCATTTTCTCAGAATAATATTCTGCATTCACAAACTAATTCGGTACAAAATTAGAATATTATCCTGAACTTTCCAAATATTTTTGCAACAAATTGTTAAAAATCATACCTTTGCCCCCGAAAACGATTCAAGTATCAATAAAATAACATAAATAGAAGCTATGACAAAGACAGTAAAAGGTATTCAGGTTCCACAGAGAGCCGATTTCGTAGGCAGTTTCCTTCGTCCACAGGATCTTTCAGCTGAAAACCGTGACCAGCACATCGCTGCTCTCATAAAGAGACAGAAAGAGGCTGGATATAAAATAATCACCGATGGCGAATTTAACCGTACTTATTGGCACCTCGACTTCTTCTGGGGATTCGGTGGCGTGACCCATGAGGCTGGCGGTGACGTGACCTTCAACGGCGAGACAGCACGTCTTGACAAGGTTTATCTCACTGGTCGCATCACTCCTCAGCCACACCCTTTCATCGAGGCTTTCAAGCACACTATTCAGAATGAGGATGCCAACTCCATCGCGAAGCTAACCATACCAGCTCCTGCGCAACTGTTCCAGCAGCTCACCATTCCACAGAACTACCTCAGCACACGCGGTTTCTATCCTAACCTCGATGATCTGATTACCGACATCGCAGCCGCATATCAGGACTTCATCCGTCAGTTCTATGCAGCAGGCGGACGTTTCCTTCAGTTTGACGACTGCACATGGGGTGCTGTGGTTGGTGAAGCTGCACAACAACGCTATCAGGCTCTCAGTCCTGACCTCAATGAGGTGAAGGACAAGCTTCTGAAAGTAAACAACCTTTCTCTTGAGGGTCGCCCTTCCGACCTCTTCGTAGCAACACATATCTGCCGTGGAAACTACCATTCCACATGGTTCAACAGCGGTGCATACGATTCTGTTGCCGACTGGGTATTTGCTCGCGAGAACGTGGATGCCCTCTATCTTGAATATGACGATGAGCGTTCAGGCGGTTTCGAGCCTCTTGCCAAGGTGAGTGCCGACAAGCACGTTGTGCTCGGACTCATAACCACGAAGCGACCAGAACTGGAGGACAAGCAGCAAATCATCGCCCGTATCAAGGAAGCAAGCAAATACATCCCTCTTGATAGGCTCTCTTTGTCACCACAATGCGGTTTCGCTTCATGTGCCATCGGCAACAAGCTCACCGTCGAAGAGCAATGGTCAAAGCTCGCTTTGGTTCAGGAAATTGCCAAGAAAGTGTGGGGATAAACCATAATGCCAGATGATGCAGAAAAAAAACATTTTTCACTTCTCATTTCTCCATTTTTCATTTTTCATTTCCCCCTCCTTCGCTCTCCCTTCGCTTTGCCTTCGCTCTGGGGTCGCTCTTCCTATCGGAGCTGAAACGGTTTTGCAACGGTTTTGGAACGGAGGTAGAACGGAGGCAGAGCGAAGGATGAGCGAAGGCAGAGCACACAAAATGCGATTTTTTTTTTTAGAATTAAATGCCAAACAT
>CADCIQ010000133.1 GCA_902801425.1 uncultured Bacteroidales bacterium
CCAAATAAAGTATGTCAGATTCCTTGCAAATATAACTCATCCTCGATGAGTCCTTTCCACTTTCCTCGACGATCACATTACCAAGCTCGCGAGCCATAACATACTGGTTATCAATCAGGCTTCCGAGGCTGGCATCCGCCTTAAAGACCACTTTCAGACCTTTCCCACTGGGTGTGATATACACCAGCAGAATGTCATTCTTACGAGTCCTTTTAGTCCTGTCGTCCGTTGCCAAATGCCAACTTTCGAACACCTCGCGCGGATTATCCACGTGGTCGATATCCATCACCACGAGGCCTGTCAATCGGGTGGCAGATTGTTTTCGCCAGGCACCAGTCTTACCCGTCTTCGAGGTTGTCTCGTCGAAGGTTGCCTGAAAGATGAATGCTGGCAGTTTGCGCTTCAGGGAAGCCTCGCCAGTCTCACGATACTTATCAATGTTCTCGTTCCATTGTTTTGCCCTGACGAGCGCATAAAACTGCGCTTCGTCAACGGGCAAGCATCTCGAAGATGTCCTCTGTGCACTTCAGGGTGGTTCTCACGCTCACACCATGCTTTACAAAGAACTCAATATAGGCCTTCGCCCAACTCAGAGCAGTCTTGGCATCCTCAAAACCATCAAGGTCGAAGAGGTACGTCCAATCACTGTCACAGTCTTCACACCACACGGAGTACTTACCGTTGCGCTTCGTACCCATATGGTCATACAAACGGATCTTCAGATTCAGCACCTGAGGTACTGCCAGGAACTTCACGCCCAGCGCGTTGATGTCCTTAAAGCGGCTTTTAAGACACTCCTTCGCCTCCTCATCGCCACTCATCAGGGCGCACCCCATCATGCCGGCGAGATCCTTCACCAGTATCGGCTGGTCTTTCTCACACAGGTAACGATAGTCGCTGCTGCGGAAAGGCGTCTCCTCAAACAGAGGCTCCAACGTCTGGTCCTTAGAGGTGTTCCACCACTGGTTGCCGAGGAACGTTACGACAGCGGCATAACCAGATAACTTACCATACACTACAATCACATTCTCCATACTACAAATCTCCTATTATTAATTAACAAAACTCAATCAAATCCAACTCACGATCCATCAGTGCCTCCTTCGCGCCCTGGTGATCACGATCCAGAATGGATATCACCCTGGCACTGCCCAATTCCTTGGGGATGCTATCATAGACCTTGATATTCCTCGTCGACTCCTTCACCCAACCGTGCTCCAGACGGCGGATCAGACGATCGCGCACCCTTACACGAGGTTTACGGTTGTAGGGACCAAAGCCTATCACATGATGGGTTCCCATACTCGAAAGTTGCAGTCGCAACCTTCCTTCCACACACCTGCCGTCCATGACGGTTGCCAGCGTCTCCTGGCTCACTTCGATTTCTATTCGCATCTTCTTATCGGATTATGAATAACTATTGTTTTCCTGCATGCTGCAGGCCTTCACTCATCTGCCACTGATCGCACTTGAACTTCTGCGCCACCTCCGTCATCGTCAGGGAGCAGACTCTTGTACCGTCATTCTCGATACACTTGTGCTGACACGAGGCACAGCACTTCTTCACTTTCACACCATAAACGTTTCTAACGCTCGTAATTCTGATCTTGCTCATAATACCCATAATTTAAAATGTTCGTAACTTCGATACTCTCTGCCTCAACATCCGGCTCGAACATCGCAGCCAGATCTATCAGCGTTCCTACGTAAATGATTCTCTGTTTCATTTTTTCTGATTTTTGACGATGCAAAAGTACGACGAGAAATGAGACCATGGCCTTGAAATCGTCAAGTCGTCAAAACATCGTCTTTTTAGTCGTCATTCGTATCCGATAATCGTCAAACAGTCGTCAAAATCATCTGCTTGATGATGTCCCAAAGCGTATCGCACAGTTCCTTCTGAGGACAGTTTTCCATGTCGTAATAAGCCTCATCCTTGTCGTTGTAGTCTATCTCACGCCCGAAGTTCTTATAGGTATTCAGTCCCATCTTCAACTTATCAGGCCAGTCGGCAGGCATAATCGTACTTGAGTAATCGATAAAGTCCTTCATCTTCAGCGATTCGCCTTCCAGACGGTCTCTGATGACCAGGAACACCCCCAGCCAATGACATGCATAATGAAATAGGTGGTGATTGGAGCGCAACAACGAAAGACTGTTTCTCAGAACGTTTCTGCGTTCATCCAGACTCATCTTCTTGAATGCAGCCCTTGCCTTGTCGTCCAGCGAATCGGACGGTCTGGAGTTAGTCCTCGACATCCCATTGCCAGCCTCTGGAATCTTAGGCACGCCATAAAACTCACGCACCTCGTTCACACAGTCGATGATGTCCGTCTTACCACACATCAGCCCATGCGCCAACAGCGCACACAGGTAATGCTCTGCCACAGTGAAACAGCCAGCATTCATTGACAACTTTACCAGATGCTCCTCTTTCAGCAGCATGCCGTCTAACCAGACGTACTCATTTTCTTCTTTCATTTCTTCCAAGTGTTTGTGAGATGTGTGAGGATGACGCGCGTTTTAGGTTCTCAAGAGAAACATCCCACAACAACTCGGATTATACAATGTTAATAATTTGTTTTTACGTTGCAAAGTTAGGTGTATTTTTCAGAGTATCGGCATAAAAAATCGGGCATTTTCGTGTGATACGAAAAATGCCCGAACCCGTTTTTCAGACCCGTTTTTCAGCCTTTTTTAATCCTTTAGCAAGTCGTCAATTTCCTTCTCTAACGCTTCATAGTCCGAATCGCCCTTATAACTTGATACCATTTTGTCAGTCCAATGATTATATCTGGTTTTAGAAATCTTTCCCTTCAATTCCGGCATCTCCGTCAGCACCAACTTAAAAGGTATGCGTTTCGTGATCTTACGCTCCATAAACAGTCTGAAAGGCATGGCAACCTTTTTAGACAAACGGAATTTACTGACATGATGACGCAGCAGTTTCATCACCAGTGCCTTATCCTTAAAGAGAATATAGTCTTTGATACTCTTGGCTTTTTTGATCTGGCGCTTTTTCTTCTTGGCTTCCAGTTTCTGATGTCGCTCCAGCGCATCCTCATAACCAATCATGATCAGATCCTCCTTCTTCATCTTCTGCATCTCAGTCATATACGACTCTTCGTAGTCAAGCAGCCACATCACCTGCTTATTCGGCTCCCATGGCTCCAACTTCACGATCACACCCTGACCTTTGAGCACCCAGTTGAAGGCACTCTCCACCATTTTTGCCAAGATATCTGGATTACGAAAAGATTGGGCGTATTTTTCAAGTACAATATAAGGTTCACCATAAAAAACCGATTTCAGGACGATTCTGACGAATGCGAAGTCCATTTCCTTCTTAAACTGACCAACCATCAGAAGCGCGATTCCATTCGCAGGGCAGCCGATGTAATGACGTTCGTATTCCTTCTCGCTGTCTTTGGGATGTCTGAACTTAAATTCTTTCTGTTTGAACAGATCCTCCTTCATCGCCTTCACTAACAACTCCCATTGGTCAGAGTCGGAATAATCACCAAAAATCGTTGGATGCGTATGCACGAGTCGCATCTTGTAAAGCTTTGACTTGCGGAAACACAGGCTACTGAGAGCACGGGTTTCCTGACCTCGGGACAATAAGTCCCCATAAAAAATCTTCTGTTTAGGCATCATAATAAATAAAGTTGAATAATTAATAATGAATTAGATGATGGGCAAGCCATCGATTATTTTTAGCGATGCAAAATTACAGCAAAATGCCGTAATTACCAATAAAAAGCCCAAATTCTTTTGCGGTTAATTCGACGCCGTATCGCCGTATCACCGTAGCATGAAGTGAATTTGATGGTGGGGGATTTGTCGTATATATATTTTAAATATTATATAATATATATATTATATAATATTTAATTATAAAGTATATAATTATTTACAATTTTGCTAGCGAATAGGATCTTTGTGGGAGGAAGGGTCATGCTACGGTGATACGGTGATACGGCGCGGATCCGGCGGGATTACTGCAATCTGGCAGATTGAACTATTCTTTGAGGGAGATTAAACTATTCTCGCTACCTGCGCGCAACCTTATAGGAAAAGCGGCTGAAATAAGCCCTATTCTGAGAGCATAAGAATCATATAAGGATAATACAAACGAGCACAAATATTTGATTATTAAATATTTACAAAATTAGAACGAAAAATAATTGGAAACATGACTGGAAATTGTTTGGTTGAAAACTAAATTTTTAGTAACTTTGCCATTGAAAATAAGAGGGAGAAGAAAAGCGGGAGGCGGTGACCCGATGTAGTTCATCGCACAAGTCTGATACCATGAAAAACACAAGATTATGGCGAAGATTATCTATGAAGTGTACCAGAACCAGAACGTGCACAATGCTGCTTACGGCAAGTGGTACGGCCGTGTAAAGTATCTGGAGAGTTTGAACACCCGTAAGCTGTCGAATCACATCAGTGAGCACGGCTCTATCTACACCCCCGATGTGGTGTATGGTGTGATGGAGAAGTTCCGCAGCTGTCTGCTGGAGATGTTGCTCAACTCGAAGAAGGTGAAGATCGAGGGCCTCGGCACGTTCTACACCACCCTCGAGTGTCAGAAGGGCGGCGCTGTGAGTAAGGAGAAGTTCAGTGTCCTGAAGGACATTAAGGGTCTGCACATCCGTTTCCTGCCTGAGCAGGAGCAGGAGACCAACATCTCCAGTCGTGAATTCCTGAAGCAGGCTGAGTTTATCAATGTGGATAGCCTTCTGAAGAAGGAGGATGACCCTTCGGCAGGCTCAGGGACCGTGGATGAGGGTGGTGGTTCTTCGACAGGCTCAGGCTCTTCGACAGGCTCAGAGACCGGCGGTGGCAGTGGCGGCAGCGGGATCATCCCTACCCCAACTGACCCTGAAGACGATCAGCCGGCGTGATTTTTTAATCTTGGGGGACTGTCCCCAGTAGTAAGAGAAAGGAGGAAGTATGAGTAAGAAGGAGACGGCTAAGTTTATTGCGCAGATCATCGTTTCGATCGCATCGGCGATTCTGACTGCACTGGGCGCCACGTCGTGTATGGGCTATTAAAGATGGAATCCCCGACCGTTTGGTCGGGGATCATCAGTTTACC
>CADCIQ010000134.1 GCA_902801425.1 uncultured Bacteroidales bacterium
TATCATTTTTTATTGGAAAAAGATTGGTAAGATTGGTAATTATTGTCAGTTCAGCATCGGAGATGCGTTTGCCATGAATTCGTCGAACTGAGGTTAATTTACTGAATTAATTTACTCCTAATTTACTTTCCAAAGATCTAACCACCGCAAGGTGCTATTTTCAAGTTGAATTAACCTCTAATTTACTTTCCAAAGCCTGAGCACCAGAGGAGCTTTGTATTTTTGTGTTATAGACTAAACACCCGTTTGGCCGTTGCCGTTGTGGCATCTGCCAGAGCCTCGTTGCTAACGCCATAGGCAAGGGCAAGTCTTTCTATGATGAAAGGAATGAATGAGGACTCATTGCGCTCGCCTCTATGTGGCGCAGGAGCCATGTAAGGGGCATCTGTCTCAAGGACTATTCTATCCATTGGAACTACGGCTGCAAGATCCTCGGCAAGGTGGCTCTTCTTGAATGTAGATACACCGCCAATTCCTAGTACGAACTTGTCAAACTGCAATAGCTCTATTGCCTCATGCTGATTGCCTGTGAAACAATGGAATACACCTCCCGGCAATTCCTTCTCGTATCTGCGGATAATCTTCACCATCTCATTCTGAGCCTTGCGACAATGAATCATAAGAGGCAGTTGTGTCTCAACGCTCCATTGTACCTGCTGCTCAAAGGCATCAAGCTGTTCTTTCTCAAACTCGCGTGACCAGTAGTAGTCAAGGCCGACTTCGCCAATGGCAAGCCATAGGTGGCCTCTCCCCCCGCCCTCCCCCGTAGGGAGGGAGCCGGAAGGCGAAAGGATATTATCGCTTGAGTGGGAAGAATCAGAGATGAGGATATTGTACATTTTCTCCAATATCTCTTTATAGTCTTCTTTTACATCTTCTGGGTGAAGACCTATCATCGGGCGTATAAAGTCGGGAAAGCGCTCGCAAACGGCTTTTATAGAGGCTATAGAGTCATAGTTTATGCCTGGGACGAGAAGTTGGGTGGCACCAGCCGCCTTTGCGCGTGCCACTACCTCATCAAGGTCATCCTTGAATTCCTCTCCGTCAATGTGGGTGTGGGTGTCGATGAAAGAAACGGCACGGCCCCTCACCTGCCCTTCGGGCATCCTCTCCCCAAGGGGCGAGGAGGAAGTTACATTATTTTGTTTGTTGTTATTCATCAATTCTTGTGATCGAAAATACAAACTTTTCCCTCGCCCCTTGGGGAGAGGGTGTCTGTAGGATGGGTGAGGGGCTGTAATTCTTTTATTTCTCCCTCTTCATCATCTTGGCTGCATACTCCCTGAGAGCCGCTTTTTTCTCTTCGGCAACGCTAACCTTGTCAAGAGCCTCGATAGCCTCGTGATAGTATTCCTCCATCTTAGCTTTAGCCATAAGGTCTATGCCGAGCTTGTTGTAGATAGCGGTAACAGCAGCAACCTTCTCCTGACGGTCAAACTCCTTGGCTGCAATCCAACGAGAGAGCTCAGCCTTTGTCTCACCCTCTGCCTTGTTGAAGGCGTTTATAAGCATATATGTCTTCTTGTTGCTTGTGATGTCGCCACCAATAGCCTTGCCGAAAACCTTTGGATCGCCATACACATCAAGGAAATCATCCTGAAGTTGGAAGGCAAGTCCCATACGCTCGCCAAAGCGATATAGAAGCTCAACATCTTCCTTTGGGGCATCAGCCATTATAGCACCAATCTTCATTGCACAGGCAAGCAGAACACTTGTCTTGAGGCGGATCATCTCAATATATTCCTCTTCACGAACATCATCGCGAGTCTCAAATTCCATATCGTATTGCTGTCCCTCGCCAATTTCCAATGCTGTAGTGGTGAAACATTCGAGAATGGCTGGCAACTTCTCTGCAGGACAGTTCTGCATCCTCTGATATGCAAGCACGAGCATAGAGTCGCCTGAAAGGATGGCAGTATTAGCATCCCATTTCTTATGAACGGTGGCATGACCACGACGCACATCCGCATTATCCATAAGGTCATCATGCAGAAGCGTGTAGTTGTGGTATGTCTCCAGGCCTATTGCCTGTGGAAGAATAGACTCAGGGTTATCCTTATAGAGACTGTACGACATCAGCATAAGCATAGGGCGGATGCGCTTGCCTCCAAGGTCGAGAACATACTTTATTGGTTCATAAAGCGAATAAGGCTTGCGGTCGTATGGCAAGTTTGAGAGGTAGGATTGGATAAGCCTACCCAAGCCCTCCCAAAGGGATGGATGTTTTATAGTATTGTTATTTTCCATATTGCTACAAATTAGAAGTTCGAAAAAATGTAAGCCAGGTGTTGATAGTTCCATTTGTTTGCATTACTATCAAACATCCTTCCCTTTGGGAAGGCTTGGTTAGGCTTTATAGCGTAAACGCTGCATTTACCATGAGACTTGACGAACTGACATGATACTTTGCGTAGGACACTCCGAGGGTGAAACTATCGAGCGTCAATCCTCCTCCGAATGAAAAACCTGCTCCGTGGGAACTGTCGGATTTGTCGCCAAAGCTATCGTATGTGCCAACCTTCATCTCGTGTGCCCTGCGGAAGTTATATCCTGCGGAGAGATATATCTGATCGCTGAGCAGAAGGTCTGCACCAAACACCATGTGCCGGAAAAGAGAATAGTTCCAACGGGTAAGGTCAACGGCGGTAAGGCTAACCCGGAAAGGCGTGCCTATTATGCGTTTTGTTATGCCGAGCTGTAAGTCTGAGGGCATAGACTCATATTCCTCATCGTATGCCGACAACTGACCTCCGAGGTTCTTTGCCACTATGGAAGCTGAAAAGTCGTGCTCCTCGTCGAAATAGTTAAGGCCGAGGTCTATGCCAGCCGCAGTACTGCTGTAATCGCCAATCTTTGAATAGATGAAACGGGCAGTCATGCCACCCATCAGATTCTTTGCAAGTGGATATGAAAGCGTGCCGTTTAGGGCAAGGTCGGAAGCGTTGAACTCTCCGAGGATAGCACCTTCGCTGTTTGTATGCTTCATACTGCCATAGTTGAGATATTGCGCTGCTATGCCGATTGTTGCTTTTTCTCCCTGTGCAAAGGCATATCCTGCCGAAAACAGGTTTGCGCCACTCATATAGTTCATATATCCGAGATTCAATGTCCTGTCGGAAACAGAGGCAAGCAAAGCTGGATTATGAATGGTGAGAGCCGCATCGTCCTCAATGAGAGATATGTTATCTCCGCCTAAGGCAGCCGCATGCGAACTCACGGGCAAGCGCAGGAAATTGTATATCGTCTGCGACTCCTGAGCGTGTGTTGCAAGCGAAAAAACGACCCAAAGGAGGAGAATTATAGTTTTTTTCATTCTAATTAAAGAAATTTACGGCAAAGATAGCATTTTTTTCCAATATCATTACTAACTTTGCAAGCGAAAAAATAGCCCCCTACCTTCTCCCCCGAGGGGGAGAGATTTTTAGATAGTATTTTGTATATAAATACTCCCTCCCTCGGGAGGGGTGGGGAGGGGCTTTTTATAAAAGAACGTAATAACCACTATTTTATTGTGGAAATAAAGAAATCACATAAAGCAGATCTTGAACATTTACGTCCGTGGATGTTTCTCGGCGCATTCGTCATGATGGGGCTTCTCTTCATTCTTGTGCTTGAAGTGCATATAGGTGGAAGAAGCGAGGACTTTGACGATTTCGACGATGATATAGCTATGGATCTCAACATAAAGCCGAATGACCAGCGCGATATGATTGCGGCGGCTGAGAAAACAAAGCAGGTGGAACAGTCAGAGGTTATAAATAAGGTGGATAACCTCTCTGATCTTCCTCCAGAGATTCTTGATGTCGTGAAATTCCAGCCGGAAGAGTCTGATGATGAGGAACTTCTGGAGGAAGAAAAAAAGGAAGAACCTATCAATCAGAATGCTGATGATCCTGAGACTCTCCGTATGGTTCAGGAACTACCTATGTATCCTGGGGGTATGGTGGAGTTCATGAAATGGCTCACCAAGAATTTGAAGTATCCTTCCGCAGCCCTAAGAAGCAAGATTGAGGGTAAGGTGATGATTAGTTTCATCGTCAATACTGATGGATCTATTTCTGATATCAAGGTCGTGAAGAAAGCCCATCGCTTGCTTGATGCTGAGGCTCTTCGGGTTGCCAAGCTCATGCCAAAGTGGGAGCCGGGCAAAGATCACGGAAAGGTATGCCGGGCTATGGTAGCTATACCGATTGTGTTTGAGATATAGCGGGAGTACGATGAATTGACGAAGAGTAGCAGTAAGCTGCTTTTAACTGACAATAATTAACGTGAGTTCGACGAAATTATAGTTTCTTTGTTTCCCACTATGTGGAGCTACGTAAATTAACGTAAATTGAACGTGAATTTTCCATAAATTCTTTTCCTTTCATTGAAAATTTACGATAATTTACGCTTAATTCTTCAACCAATAAAAATGGATATTTATGGAAAAAGATTGCGTAGATTGGGAACTTGCGTAGCTTGTTGAGCCTTGCGAAAAATTATTGTCTGTTAATGCGCCAGAGGTGCGTCTATATTGAAATTGCAAGGCTCATCAAGTTGAAACTGATGTTATTTTACCACTACCTTCTTGCCATTCACGATATTCACGCCTTTCTGTAGTGAAGAAACGCGAGTACCACCTATTGTAAAGATAGTGGATGGCTGTTGAGCGTCAGGAGATGATATGGTAGAGATACCAGTAACGCTACTATCAAAGATGTTAAATTTCTTCCAGTAACCAGCATTCTCGTATGCTTCCTTGCAGCCCGCAGGAACATACAGATTACCGTACTGCTCAAAAGTTCCTCTATATAGAGGGAATGGTTTGGTGGCATTTATTTTTATGGATTTCAGGGCTGGACAGTCAGCGAATGCTGATGTTTCTATAAACTGCAAGGTGCTTGGCAGGGTGATACTTGCAAGTTTGGTACAACCACCGAATGCTGCGAAACTAATGGTGGTAACACCTTCTGGAATGATGATTTCTGTCAGACTTTGACAATCCTCAAATGCAGAAGTTGCTATAACTGTTAGTTCTTTTGGTAGAGTAATCGAAGAAAGGTTTGTACATCCCCAAAAAGCATAGTTATGAATACTTTTTACCGTCTTGGGAATTACTATTGATGTAAGTTTTCCCTCTCCGCAGAATGTGTATTCAGCTATTGCTGTTACCTTATATGTCTTGTTTTTATAAGTTACATTCTCTGGAATCGTGACACTTGTTAATTCATAATAAACGTTTGGAGTCCAAGGGTCAAAAACTGTTTTATCTTGACATGTTACAGACGCCTCTTTAGTATCCTTATCCAGATTGTAGTACAAATCTCCAATCTTTATCTTTTGCAGTATATCAGCAAATGTAGGTGATACCATGAATAGTGACAACATAACCATCACGATACGTATATTGAAATATTTCATTTTCGTTAATTTTTATTATTAATCAAGTCTCTTTTTTCTCATTAATTCAAAAAAGGAAATCTCTCTAATTCTTGACAAGATAAAATTTTATTTGCTGCCATGATTTTTTACCATAACCTTCTTCCCGTTCACAATATTTATGCCCTTCTGCAATGAAGAAACGCGAGTGCCGTTTAGGCGGAAAATACGGGATTCGGTATCTGTGTTACTGAATGTTACGTTAGAGATACCAGTTGAAATCTTTACATCATCCACGATATTCGTGAATGTTTGACCTACTGTACTATATTCATATTCATCTCTGCAACCCTCAGGAACATGTATCGTTATCGTATAATTATAGCCAAGCCCTTCAAAGCTTGCTGGGAAAATTGCTGGAGGAGTGGTTGAAAGGAAAGTAATCGACTCAACATTATTGCTGTAAGCGAGAGAATATTCTTCCACCACTTTTACAGAAGCAGGGATTATGATTGACTTGAGAGCATGGCATTGATTCAACAGAAATGCAGGAATTGTTTCAAGCGATTCTGAGAAAACAAGAGTTTCCATAGCACGGCAATTCATAAACACATTGACACCAAGACCTATTATCGAATTAGGCATCTCCATTGATTTCAATCCTGATTCAGAAAAAGCATGAGAACCAAGACTCGTTACAGAGTTTGGAATATCAACCGTTGTGAGTAGTGACTGACCTGCGAATGCCCATTCACCGATACGGGTCACGCTATTAGGAATCTTGGTATTCTGATTACCAAAAATCAATACGTTGCCTTCTGTCTCAATGATACCATTACAATCATTTCTGCTATCATAAATCTTATTATCCTTGTCAACTACGACAGAATTGACTCCAATACATCCTTCGAAGGCAGCATACTCGATATCCTCCACCGATTTTGGAATATATATTGATTGCAGATCATCACACCACGAAAAAGCGCCCGATTGAATGCTGACCAGCGATTCTGGCAGATTAACCTTCTTCAGTCGTCTATTTACTGCAAAAGCACCTCTACCAATGGAAGTAACCTTGTATGTCACACCATTGTAAGTCACCGACTGTGGTACAGTTACCGTGTTCGTGTAGTAGGTAAGAGAGGTGTCGTCAAAATAACCTGATACATTCTCAGAATTAGGGCCATTAGTTACCTCAGCTTCCTTCTTTGAGCTATCCAATTGATAGTAAATACCATTGATAAGCACTCCGTTTGCTGCTGATACCACCTGTGTTAGCAACAAAAATAAAACAATAAGAAGATTTGTTCTCATTTTGCAATCTTAAATTTAGTTTTAAGTATAAAAGGTTTATTAATCGATTGCAAAGGTAAATATTTTCTATCAAACGAGCAAATAATAAAAGGATTTTTTTCTACTTTTTCCAGAAAAAGTGTTCACAAAATCCTGCGAGCCTATTTATATTTCGTTTTCTTATTATATATAATGTGTAACTTTGTACCCGATAATTAGAAACGTACCCCAGTCTTGTGGTGGGATATGCACTATTTTCTTCGTGCGAAGATGTACTTTGCATAAGGAAAATTGAAAAAAAGAAGCTGTACCCCCCGTCCTCTCCCGTAGAGAGGGAACCGAAACGTGAAAAGAGTGAATTTAGAGCGTTTTCTTATTGTGTGCGCACACAAACACTTGATGTTAGTCAAGGAAAGATGGAAATATTACTAAAAAACGTAAAATTGTTTGCGTACACAAAAAAATAGTCGTACCTTTGCATCGTCAAAAGGAAAAAAGGAGATGAGACTCCTGGAAACATTCCTGAATGACACTTTGAAATAAGAATTGTTTAGGTTAGTAGAATAATAGATTTAGGTTTTAGTTATTAGGTTAAAGATTGTTTGACTCTTGGATAACATAAGAATGATCGCGAGATTGTTCTTTGAATTTAGAAAAGGATTTTAGTTAAACATATTTTTCAATACGCTACAGCTCGAGAAGAGTAGTAGCGTGTTTTTTTTATCTATTTACCCGACACCTGAAACCTTGTAATTATCATAAATTCAATTTTTAATTGTATTTTCTTGCAAATGCAAAAAAATATTATTACCTTTGCACTCATCAAACCCAAGGACGTGCGCCAGCCTTTGGGCTGACTCGTACTTTTGATTTCGTGCGAGAAATTCCGATGTTGATAACATCGGAGTATGTGGAAATAGCACGTTGCACTCATCAAACCAAAGGATGGTAAAAACCTAAAACCTTAAAACGTATGATTAAAAAACTAAAGAACAAAGCTGTACAATTTACATTAGGATTACTACCTGTGTTTTGCCTAATGGCTTGTGAACTCGGCTCTTATGCCCCTATAGGTCTTGGAAACTACAAGACTGAGACTTTTGTTGTTGACGACCCTGAATATCAGACTCAGCCGTTAAGCAAAGACAAGTATTCCATAGATCATGTGTGTTCGTTGTCGCTACCCGAGAATCTTAAAATTTTCGGAGATGTTGATTTGCCCATCGTGAAGCACGATAAGATATACATAAGGAGCACAGATATGGGGAATGGCGTGAGAGTATTGGCGTTTGATACCAAAGGACATTTCCTATACCAGACAGAAAAGGCTTTTGACGGGAAAAAGAATAGTTTCTTTGTTGACAATAAAGGGCGGATTCACGTATTTGATTGCTGGAATAAGGAAGTTACCGTTTTTGATAGGAAGGGCAAACTTAGTAAAACGGAAAGAGCACCTTTTGACCCATACGCTTTTGGCATGACCGACAATGGGCGATACTTGTTTGCTTATTCAGAAAACACTTGCGGATCAGCCTTGAACATTTATGACAAGAACCATATTCTTCAGAGGAAATTAATTCCTTTCGGGCAGAAATACGTATGGAGAGCGACTTGTTCCTTCAGCCAAAACGGAAACAGGTTAAGCCATGCACCTTTCTTTTCTGATTCTGTCCTCGTATTCCGTAATGACACCTTGGAAAAAGTCGTAAGAGTAGATTTCAAAGGACAGTACATTATGGACAAGAATCCTGAAGCGGTTACTAATCAAGAGAAAACCAAAGAACTAAGTTGCTCTAAAGATATTAGGGGTATCAGCGAATACCAGGAAACAGATTCCCTGATATGTTTTGGATTTGACCTAATTCCATACGGTGCCAAAAGGCTAATCAGAAAGTCCACGAACGAAACTCTTAGTGGCTGGGATTTCTTTGAAGGCTTTAATCCGTTCAGCAGATTCTATTTATTAGATAATCAATTGGTTGCTATTGCCGATGAGCTTTATGTAGAGACAATCAATAGCTCAAATAAGGATGATGCGTGGATGGAGGAATACAACAAATCTGCTCCACAGGTTCAGGCTCTTATTGATGGTAAGATCAAGACTCCAGTCGTCTTCTTCATTAGCTTGAAATGGGATAAAATCACGTTGCCAACACGTTAAATAGAAAATTAATGCGAAATTAATGTTTTATTGATGATAATTAATTTAACGTGAATTCGATGAAATTACTTTTGCTGTCGCATAACATTAATTATGACATTAATGAAACATTAATTGTGACATTAATGAGCCTTACGGCTTAAATTCTCATAAATTTTTGTCCTAATTAATGTTTTAATTTACGTCTTAATTAATGTAGGTTCGCAGAGCGAAAACATATAATTTCTCATTAATATCCCATTAATTTCGCATTAATTTTCTGTAAAGTACAAGCATCGGAGATGCATACATTGAATTCGTCGAACTGACGTTATTTAACGTGAGTTCGACGAATTCACGTTAAATTTAAACGCAGAGGCGCAAAGACGCAAAGGATTTATTTTTTTTGTACACGAGAAGCAAGGAAGAAACAGAAAAAATATTATAAGGGAAGCGGATTTATCTGATTTGTCTGAAAATTAGCAGAATACGTATCGCGCCAGCTATCAGATAAATCCGTTTCCCTTTTTTTCGTCGAACAGACGTTATTTATCTAAATTCACGTCAGAGCCCCCCCCCACACAACCTCAAAACCTTCCTGTAGCTCCTTTCTTCGTCTCATATAAATACCATTAAATTTCCATAATAATACCATTAAGATACCATTAAATTACCATAGTTTATGGTATTATTATGGTATTATAATGGTAATATAATGGTATTATTATGGTATTATGAACGGAGGATTATAGAAGGAAGAACAGACCTAAAGTATAGAGAACACCTCTTCTCTCAGCACTAAAGTCGAAGTGCCTAAAGGCAGAGAGAACTGGAGATTGGAGGGAATAAAAGACTAAATAACGTGAGTTACTTCCCTATGGTCAGTGGGTCTTCGACAAATCTCGACGAAAATAAACGCTGCGCTTGGCTACATGAATTTCCATGAATTTATCATAAATTAATCAAAAATTTTTATGTTTAAAAAGTATTAATGACAAATTCGTGTAAAATTCGCGGTAATTCGTGTAGCTCCACGCAGTGGTTAAGGCAGCTTGCTGCCATTCGTAAATAACATGAATCCGTTTCCCCTTTTTTATCGAACTTGCGTTAAAATGTGTAAAAAGCTGCGTTGCTTCATTTTTTTGCATTAAATTTGCATTTATATAGATTTTTTACTTTTGATATATTACATTCAAAAAAATATTGGAAAGATTATAATGAAAAAATCAATTATCTCCTTCCTGTTGGTGATTATTGCAACAGCGACTATGGCACAGACAAATCCAAAGTCAGGATATGTCATTACAAACACAGGTGACATAATCAGAGGTGTTATAGATTTCCGTACAAATGAGAAACTGGCAACGCAATGTGAGTTCTGGGCTAACGGGGAAAAGGAAGTTAAGGTTTATCATCCGGGTGATATTGAGGGTTTCAGATTCGACAACAATGGAAAATACTTTGTTGCGCGTCGTCTTAATGTTACTGGGGTTCCTGAGCTGTATTTCGCGGAGTTCCTGGTTCAGGGTAAGATGAACCTTTATTGCGTTACATTCAAGGGTGACGAATACTATTTCTTTGAGAGAGAGGATGGTGAGATGGCTGAACTTACTAACAGATTTAAGTCCTATATGTCAGTTGATGCGGCTGTTAATGGCACCAAGGAGATTATAAAGGAGAAGAAAAAGCAGTATGGCAAGGTGAAGATGCTGCTTCAGCAATCAAAGAACGCCGTTGCTGATATGGATGACAATAAAATGACGAGGAAGAAACTCATGAATGTTGTGCGTGACTATCATCATGAGGTTTGTACCGACGGAAGCGCGTGTGTGGTTTATGAATATAATGAGAAGACAGACCAGGTCAAGACGCATCTCAAGGCTTTCGCTGGTTATGCTAACTATGTCAGGGAAATGACGGATATGCAGAGTGATCAGGATATGAATTTCTCTGGCAATACATACGAGATTGGTATTGGTGCTGAGATTGATCTTGAGAGAACAATGAAGGATTTTAGTGTAGAAGCAACCTTGGGATTGACTCCGAAGTATAAGTCAACTTGCGAAGAGCAAGGTTTTGAGAATGTGTATTATTATACTTATGAGAAGAGTATATTGACATTGTCTCTTGGAGGTGTTAAGCGCTTTGGTAATGGAAAGATTCGTCCGATAGTAAGAGGTGGTGGATTTGCTGTGGTGCATTTAAGCACAAAGGAAACGAAGTCTAGGGGAGGCAAGTACCCTATGAAATATGAGCCGATAACATGGGATACTTCCACGCATTTCGGAGTATATCTTGGTGCAGGTGTTCAGGTTCCTGTAGGCAAGCATTTCGCTCGTGTGCATGCAGATTTCTACAAGTCGTTAGAGCCAAAGTCTATGGGACAGATGACAAAATGGGCTATTACGGCTGAGTTCGCATTGTAAGGAGATTGGCGATTTTACAGGTTTTATATAAACGCAAAGACGCTAAGGCGCAAAGTCGTAATGAGCTGAAATTTTGTAAAAAAGGAAACGGATTTATTCGGTTTTTCTGATAGCTGGCGCAGTATAATATATGTGATTATTTTCAGCATTCTATGTTAAATTCCAAATAAAATTCTCTTTTTAACTATATATTTAACACTTTGTCCTCACGCAGCCTCGATAGCTGCATGATAATCGTAATCCGGGTTGTATTTTTCCCCTTTTCTCACCATGGCTGTAACAACATGCAATAATTTGTTCTTTACGTTATTGACAACAACCTGTTTCTTCTTTCCAGCCTCGACCAACCTGTGGTAGTATATTGCCATCTGCGGACAGAAGTTGACCGATGCAAGTGCAGCTTGTGTGAGCAGGGACTTGATGAGTTTGTTGGCAAACGGACTCACATGGGCTGGTGTATTCACGCTGGTGCCGGATTGCCGGCCGAAAGGAGCCACGCCGTAGTAACAGGCTATTTTGCGAGAGTTGTAGTCGAACCGCCTGAAGTTGTCCGTATAGACCATCAGGCAGACAGCATTCTGTACACCTACGCCAGGTACCGAGGTTATGATCTCGAAGTTCTTCTGCAGTTCCTCATCCTCATCAATAATCTGCTGTATCCTCTTATCGCATTCTGCGATCTTCTTGTTGAACTCGCTGATGAGATGCTTGCTGCTCATT
>CADCIQ010000135.1 GCA_902801425.1 uncultured Bacteroidales bacterium
TTGCCCAAGGCAACAGCCGAGATTGTAAGAGAGTATGATGAACTGCAGCAGAAGCTGAACGGTCTTGACCCTTCATGGTCTGACGAAGAGGTGAAAGCAGCATCTGAGCGACTGTATGAGTTGGAAAACAACTACGACTGGTTCAACGTCGAGTTCACTGACCCTGCAACAGGGAAGAAGGGGCTGAAGACTGTTTCTGGTGAGGTGATTGCCCCTGCGCTTTATGACGGGTTCAATGAATTCCATAGCTATACCTTCGCCCCTCATTCGCCTGTAATTGCCATCAAGGATGGTAAGTGTGGCATTGTCAAGGGTGATGGTTCTGGGTTGCAGCTCTGCGATTTTAAGTTCGACTTCATTCAGTCCCTCCCTTTCTGTACGCTTTTCGTGGCTCGTTGGGACGGGGAGAAGGAACGTTTCGGTATCATAGCAGGCAATGGTGAGATTATCTGCCCCAACATTCTGACAGGTGTAAGTGAGGCTGTCAACGGTATCATGTCTATTGAGAGTGGTGACAAGTGTGGTGTCATTGATATCGATACCTATCAGTGCGTGCTCCCTGAGTATGATGACCTGGAAATGGATGCCGAGGCAGACATTGTCTTCGTCAAGGGAGATAAGAGAGGCTATGTCACTGAGGATAAGGGTGAGTTCGTTACTGTCGAGCAGTATGAGACCGACGAGAACTTCATCGATGTGCCAGTATTCGCAACTCGTCTGCCTTGATACTACGCTTTCCCAGCCCAGGCCAGATGAGGTTTGGGCTGGGGGTGTTTGTTATAGGTATAAATAGATGGTCAATTCAAAAAGCTTTTCGTACCTTTGCACCATCAAACAATAAATGTTAGTATATGGCAAACTTTTTTGAGATTAAGATTTCTGTAAGAAAAGATGAGGGTTGGAATGAATGGGCCAAAGAGATGCGGTCAAAGATCAAGGCTGCAGGAATTCCTGTCAGATGGCAGATGTTCCATTACCACATGACCCTATTGTTCCTTGACGATGACAACTGTATAGAGGATCTAAACCAAGAATTTGAACAGTGCATGTCTGTGTTCTACTCTATTCCAATAACTATCGATAAACTGGATGCCTTCACTACAGGTGACGGTGCCAGCCATATCATTTACTTAACATCTTCTCAGGTTCCGTCACAGATTCTTACTCTTGCAGAGGATGCCAGAACGCTGGCTGATAGTATGAATGCGAACTACGACAAACGTCCATTTAAGCCCCACGTAACGTTGGGCCGGGTTCCAGCCGACAAGGTTTCGCTGGAACAACTGCAATCAGTCCTTCATAGAATAGAACAACCTGTGTTCAGATGTGTTCTCAATGAGGTGGAACATCGTTATTTCAAGGGTGATATAATTAAAACTTGGAAACTCAAATATTAAAAACTTCAGAATTATGTCAAGACAAACTTTAAGAGACCGTAACCAGCATGTCATTGGTTACATCGACGTAGAATTCAGTGGACGCCAGTGCCTGCGTGATAGTAACAACCACGTCCTTGGCTATTATGAGCCAGGGCGCAACCAGACTCTCGATTCCAATTACCATGTCATTGGTAATGGAAACATCCTCACAACTCTCCTATAAGAGGTAATAACTCGGTAACAATACAGGTGAATATCATTGAAATAACAGGATCAAATTATTGGGAGTATCAGTCTCTCGATATTGTGGCTTTCTCTTTTGCCTATGAAGGGGCAATGGGAGAAATGGGTGCCATCTATATTATTGATAGGGATGGGAAGATATACCATGCTAACTATTGTCAAGGAGATGAACGTATCGATCCAAGCCACATCAATGATATCATTCCTGTATTTAAGGACATCTCGTGGCGTATGTTTGATTGTCTGTCAAACAATCCTGATTGGAAACCTGTCGACCTGTTCGCTGGGAATAATCTTCTGATGATTAATGAAATCTATGATGATTTTATGAAGAAGGTTCAAGAAGCAAACTTAGAACACCCCAGCAGATTATTTCAACGATGGCCCGGATTTGTATTGTGCTTGCTTGGGAAAGAGCGTGGAAGCCTTACCATGAAGGATATATGGAATCTTAGGAGAGCCCAGAGAGGATAATTCCTAACAAAAGCGCCAAGTCATATGGACTTGGCGCTTTTGTAATACGATGCCTATTCTTTGACAGGTAACCACACAGATGCTTTTGGCCTGTAGTTAGCGATTTCTTTCTGGGTCGGGAGGCAGTCCAGATATACCTGAAGCGAGTTGGGCAGCTCAATCTGCGATGAATCAAGTGATATTGTTGTAACTGCAGACCTTCCTCCAGTACTTCTTAGCTTAAAAGTTTCAAACTCTTCATTGGTCAAACAGCAGGCCTTAATGGCCCTGTTTGCTCCACTAAAGGCGTTGGAATATCTATAGGGGTTATATGAGCAATAACCGAGTGTTTGGAATTGCTCTGCTCTACGCATGCTTTGCGCGTTTTCATCTTCTGCATAGATGAATTCGTCAATCCATTCCTCGTACGATTTAGTGTCCACTCTGACATCACTTGCCATATCCGACAGGTCATCGCGCATATAACTAAAGTGCTTCGTCGTCAATCCATTAACTGACTTCCCTTCGTGTCCTACCAACAGTGCCAGCAAGTAGAGGAACTTGTTCCTGCCTTGGAACCTGACAACACTTTCTTCGCCATCAGCATGATGCAAAACGACTTGGTATCGTTCCCCCTTATGACTGTCCTCTCTTACTTCTACGTAGCAATCAACGGTGTCACTGATATCTTCTTTCTCTGATTCCTGAATAACCTTACTGAGGAATTTCTCTGCAGTTTCTTCAGGTTTCTCCTCATTGGTATAACCTAATCTGTCGGCCATACGAAGCAATCTTATGGACTCTCCTGTATTTTTGTCTGTGCCGCTTCCGGAATAGTACAATGTTGCCAACAGATAATATGCTTTGGCGTAAAGAGGTAGATCTTCTTCGTCCAAGGGATTCCTTAGGAACATGCGACCACTTTCGTCCTCGCGTATCGTCATTGTTACCAGATTCTCTCTGTAATTCTCTTCGTCACTACATACTGATAGCAGAATCTGATACGCTTTTCCATAGTCGATTTCAGTCCCCCACCCTTCAATCAGGCATTCCGCCAAGGACACTTTCGACTGAAGATCTCCCATGTCTGATCCTTTTCGATAGAGTTCAAATGCTTTCTTCACATCCTTATCCAGGCCAAGTCCCTTCCTGTAACAGTCGCCCAATGGTCCGTATGCCGATCTCTCACCATTCTCACAACTCTTTTTCAGCCAAGAGGCGGCTTTCGTGTAGTTCTGCTCGACGCCATCCCCTTTCATATACATCTCGCCAAGCACTTCCTGACTGTTGGGATAACCTAGATTTGCAGCTTTGGTATGATATGCAACCGCTTTATCATAGTCTTGTTTTACACCTCGTCCCAAATAGTAATAATTGGCCACATTGCCCATTGCCTCCAAATGCATCCTTTCAGCTGCCTGAGAATACCAGTAAAAAGCCTTTTCATAGTTCTGACCGACGCCAATGCCAAAAGCATACAGATTACCAATGTTGTTCTGAGCATGGTCAAATCCGTTCTTTGCTGATTTCTCATACCATTCTGCTGCTTGCGTATAGTCTTTGTTAATACCGATCAATGGCATTCCTGAGAAATATATATTCCCTAACCTGAATTGTGCTTCGCTGTCATCTTCTGTTACGGCTTTCTCATAGTAGAAATCGTATGCTTCCTGGTCTAACGCCTTTGCTTTTTCGAGGTCTTTCTCAACGACAAGACCTTTTGCATAGAATGTGGAAAGCAGCAGTTTCGATGTGTGGTCACCCAATTCGACGCCTTTTTTATAATATTGGAATGACCTTTCCAAATTTTTCTCAACATACTCACCTACGAAATACAAATCGCCAAGTTCCACAAAAGCAGTAGGATATTCCTCTTCGGCAGCCTTCTCTAGCCAGTATAACGCTTTCTCGATATTCTGGCTTACGCCATAGCCTCGTTCATAGTTCAGACCGGTATCGTACATGGCCCTCTCAATACCAGCTTTAGCGGCCTTTTCAGTATAAAAAGCAGACTTCTGGATATCTGTATCTACGCCGTGTCCCCAGAAATAGCACATACCCAAATTGTCCATGCAATAAGGTTCTCCAGCTTTAGCTCCTTTCTGATAATAGTCAAAAGCACGCTTATAGTCCTGTTCTACCCCGTTCCCTTCAAAATAGAGGTTCCCCAAATCGCAATAAGCCTCTTTTTCTCCTTCTTCAAGAGCTTTCTCCAGATACTCTTTTGCCTGTGCATAGTTTTCTTTTTCCATACACTCCAAAGCCTTATCATACCATCCTAATTCAGCCATAACTTTCTTTTTTCCTGCAAAAATAACTAAAAAATCTCATATTCTGAGGAATTTTTTGTATTTTTGCAGAAAAATGTGAGATATGGCCAAAAAGGAAACTACAAAACCGAAAAAGGATAGCGAACTTGACGATTCCATCCCTTTAAAGGTTTCTCATGGAGAAAGAGCAGATATGGGAGTCACTCGTGGTATAAGAGCTTGTAGAGATGACAAGCCTGAATCACCTCGAAGAAGGAGAGTTCCTATGGAAGAAGAATTTGAGGTGTTAGAAAATAAACTTGATTTCGGCTTTACCTTAAACAATGCTTCTTATAGAAGCCCTGACGCTGCTACAGCAGCTCGTTTGAAGAAAATGGAAGAAAGATGATGGTATAAGGTAATAAAGAATCTGATTATAACATAAAACTTACGACAATGAATAACAACGAAGATATCGAACTCGATCCCATTCTTAACGATGACAAATGGGGTTATGCCGACGAGGCTGGAAACATTGTTATCCCATGCCAGTGGTTGAGTGCGGGCAATTTCTCAGAAGGCCTTGCACCAGTTGCCAGCGAGGAAGGTTATGGATATATTGACAAGACTGGGAAACTTGTCATCCCCTATCACCCAGACTGGACCGATGCATGGGAGTTTGAAGACGGTGTGGCCATTATTTACGATAACAACTATGAAGAGCATGTTATTGATAAATCCGGCAATATCGTGGCAAACCCGGAAGAAGAAGCCGAACTTAGTTACAACGAAGGTTATGAACTCGCTCAAACCGAGTACGACAAGCTGGCTATCAAACCTGCATCCAGCGAAGAGTGGGTTGATTTCTTTAACAATATTCTTCTTGGACGATCCGGATTGTTTGGCTTTTGTGGCGCTGCTGCGTTTATAACGTTTGAGGAGATAA
The DNA here is from genome assembly GCA_902801425.1 of uncultured Bacteroidales bacterium. Lineage (GTDB taxonomy): Bacteria > Bacteroidota > Bacteroidia > Bacteroidales > Bacteroidaceae > Prevotella. The sequence goes on from CADCIQ010000135.1 coordinate 5,271, forward strand.
GGAATCTTAACCTCAAGCAGTTCAACAAAGAGTTAAACGCTCTCGGCAAGCTGTCAAGACAGCATGCCATTGACGCTCGGATAATCGACTCCTTGCTCCCCTTCCCTGAAGACGACTATGTGGGTAAGCACGTTGATATTCCCGCAGACCTGCGTCCTGATTACACCACTAGTTCACCATTCGGATCAGCAACAGGCAAGTTGGGCAGCATCTACCTGAAGGAAGTAGGTATGCATATGTATCTGCCCCATTGCGATATCTATGACCCAGACGATCCTGACGAGCTTGTCTGTGCCGATATGCAGTTTGATGCATCAGGTGTAAAATTGTCCGGACTGCTCTCCGTTTTGCAGAGTCTCATCGATTCCAATAAGGAAAATAAGGAACTGACTGAAACCATTCTAAGATGCCAGCAATACGAGGATACACCCTCCACTCTGCCTGCCCTTCTGAAGAAATACGGGATAGGTGTTATAGACCTTTCGCGAAATGGCTGGCATCGTGTCAACTATGCAGCCATACATGCGGAAGCCCTGTATGTAGAACTTGACGAGCAAGACCATCTTCAAGTTACCCTGCAGCCAGAAATGTGGGGGTGGGACGATGATTTTGACAATCCATTTGACGCAACCGAGGCCGGCTTCGGGGAACTCTCTGATTTTATCAAAGAGGCCCTCAATAGAGCACGCAATACTCAAAAAGTAAAATAGATGATTCAAATTCTCACTTAAATACTTTGCTTATGTTTATACCGTGTATGTGTTG
>CADCIQ010000136.1 GCA_902801425.1 uncultured Bacteroidales bacterium
CACTTCTGAATTGCACGACGAAGTTGCTGTCAGCACTGTGACCCATGAGTTTCTGACAAGTCTGGGTATTGAGTACGAACTGAAAGGTAACGACTATAGCGACTATGGGTCAGCTAGTCTTAACCTGATTTATGTACGGACGGGAGGTACGGAGGGTATCTTTCTTAAACTACTGCCCGAGTTACAAGCCAAGAGCGACAGGCCGTTCTATTTACTGACATCAGGCAAGAGCAATTCGTTGGCGGCATCAATGGAGATACTTTCTTATCTGCGCCAACACGATATCAATGGCGAGATTATTCATGGCAGTCCTGAGTACATCAGCAAACGCATCTGTCTGCTCCAGAAAGTTGAGGAAGCGTGTCGTTTGTTAAATGGTGCACGTTTGGGTATCATTGGCAAACCATCCGACTGGTTGATTTCCAGTCATGCTGACAAGGAAAAAGTAAAGGCTCGTCTGGGCATTGAGCTCGTGGATATACCAATTGAGACGATGTATAAACAGCCGGATCTCTACGAAAGTTTAAAAACGATCATAGCTGAGTATCGGTTGCAGGGTTTTACACTCCGTTGTTTCGATTTGTTGACTGCGCTGAAAGATACTGGTTGTATGGCGCTGGCCAAACTCAACGCTGAAGGCTATGTGGCAGGTTGCGAGGGCGACGTACCAGCTATGTTGACGATGATGATAGTCCGCTCGCTCGTTGGCATCTCTGGTTTCCAGGCCAATCCTTCGACGATCAATCCTGAAACTGGCGAGATGCTGTTTGCTCATTGTACGATTCCTTTAAACATGGTGGAACGCTATGAGTTGGACACTCATTTCGAATCAGGTATTGGTGTCGCCATCAGAGGATTCATGAAAGAAGGGCCTGTCACTGTCTTTAAAGTTTCTGGCGATTTGAAACGTTACTTTATTGCTGAGGGGACACTCGTACGCAATCAGGCAAAGCCCGACCTTTGTCGTACGCAACAAGTCATCCAATTGGCAGATAAGAGTCAAGCGCAATACTTCCTAACGAACCCCATTGGCAATCACCACATCATCATACCAGGACATCACAAAGAACTACTCGAAAGGATTCTAATGTAACTTTCTTGCTCTATTTCTTTGTTTTGTGCTCGACATTGTGTAACTTTGTGCTCGACATTGTGTAACTTTGCAGCATGTTATTAAAATATGATGTAATTGTGATTGGTGGCGGACATGCTGGATGTGAGGCTGCAACGGCCTCTGCCAACATGGGCGCCAAGACATTGCTGGTCACGATGGATATGAACAAGATTGCACAGATGTCGTGTAATCCTGCTGTTGGAGGTATCGCGAAAGGACAGATCGTTCGCGAGATTGATGCCCTTGGTGGTCAGATGGGATTGGTGACAGATGCCACTGCCATCCAGTTCCGTATGCTAAACCGCTCAAAAGGTCCTGCCGTTTGGAGTCCTCGTGCCCAATGCGACAGGGGAAAGTTCATTTGGAAATGGCGCTCCGTTTTGGATGCTACGCCTAATCTTGACATCTGGCAAGACCAAGCTGATGAATTACTCGTTGAGGAAAGTGTGCCTGACGGTTTTCCCGTCAGGAAACAGGTCGTTGGCGTCAAGACAATCTGGGGTGCTGAAATCAGAGCAAAGGCCGTCATCATTACTGCTGGTACTTTCCTCAACGGCCTCATGCATATCGGACGAAAGATGGTGCCTGGTGGACGTATCGCTGAGCCTGCTGTGCCCCACTTTACTGAAAGCATCACGCGTCACGGCATCCGTTCAGCCCGTATGAAAACTGGTACGCCTGTCCGTATTGATAAGCGTTCCATTCATTTCGAAGATATGGAACGACAGGATGGCGAGAACGGATACTATAAGTTCTCATATTTGGGAGAGCCACGCCCCTTGCAGCAATTGCCTTGTTGGGTATGCTATACCAATCCGGAAGTACACCAGACACTGCTTGGAGGATTGGACGACTCCCCACTCTATAACGGACAGATTCAATCGATAGGTCCACGCTATTGTCCTTCGATAGAAACCAAACTCGTCACCTTCCCTGAACGTCCTCAACACTTGTTGTTTTTAGAACCGGAAGGCGAGGATACCAACGAGATGTATCTGAATGGTTTTTCTTCCAGCCTGCCTATGGACGTGCAGATAGAAGCATTGAAGAAAATCCCCGCGTTAAGAGACATCAAGGTCTATCGTCCTGGCTATGCCATAGAGTACGATTTCTTTGATCCAACCCAATTGAAACATTCGCTGGAATCGAAGGCCATTAGCGGACTTTTTATGGCTGGTCAGGTAAATGGTACGACTGGCTATGAAGAGGCAGGAGGCCAAGGAACGCTGGCTGGTATTAATGCGGCCTTGATGGCAGGTTCAGTAGGCGGTTGTGGCACAACCGCACACACAACGTTTGAGCTAAAGAGAGACGAAGCCTATATTGGCGTGCTGATTGATGACTTGGTGACGAAAGGTGTGGATGAGCCCTACCGCATGTTTACCTCCAGGGCGGAATATAGAATACTGTTGAGACAAGATGATGCTGATGCGCGTCTGACGGAGAAGGCCTACGAATTAGGAATTGCCAAACGCGACCGTTACGACTGGTGGATAGAAAAGAAAGAAGCCATCGAAAGAATCGAAGAATTCTGTCGCACTTACGCTATTAAACCAAAAGTTGTCAATGGCGCTTTGGAAGCCGCTGGCTCTACCCCACTTGTCTATGGTTGTAAGTTGGAAGACTTGGTGGCTCGTCCAGAACTAAACTTCGAAAAGCTGCAGGAAATCGTGCCTGCATTCCGTGAAGTTATTGAACAGCTACCCAACAGAAAAGAAGAAATTGCCGAAGCAGCCGAGATACATATCAAATATAAAGGTTACATCGAGCGCGAACGAATGGTTGCTGAAAAGATGCACCGTTTGGAGAATATCAAGATAAAAGGTAAGTTCGATTATCCCAATCTGACCGCCATTTCTACGGAGGCGCGTCAGAAATTAGAGAAGATCCAACCTGAAACTTTGGCGCAAGCAAGCAGAATTCCTGGCGTAAGTCCGAGCGATATTAATGCGATGCTGGTGCTATTAGGAAGATAGTGGTTGTCTGGCATAGCATTGCGCGCCACACTCCGACCTTCAGGTAGGAGAACATACAGGACGGATGTTCCACGTGAAACATAAGACATTGAACAATTATAATAATAACGTTAAAACCAAGGATTATGAACAACAAAACATTGATGGCGAATCTTCGCTGTATTCCAGACTGCTTGTCTGCAAATCATGGTAGACGAACTCTATGAGATTTACAAAAACAAAGGAATCACCAAAATTGTTGGCATTGAAAGTCGCGGTTTTGTGATGGCTTCAGCATTGGCAGTTAAACTCGGAGCCGGAGTGGTACTTGCCCGCAAACCTGGAAAACTACCCGCAGCTACCGTTCAGGAAAGTTACGCGAAAGAATATGGAACTGATACTATCGAAATTCATGAAGATGCCATCAACGATAAAGACATTGTTTTACTTCACGACGATCTCCTGGCAACAGGTGGAACAATGCGTGCTGCATGTAACTTGGTGAAGAAATTCAATCCAAAAGGAATTATGGTGAACTTCCTCATTGAAATTACTGATGAGGGGTTGCATGGTAGAGACGTGTTCGATGATGTGGAGGTTACCACATTGATAACCGTTTGATGTTCCACGTGAAACATTAAGATGACGAAGGAAGAGAACGAGGCACGTTTAGAGAAGCTAAGGGCTATTGTTAGAGCCTTGCCTGAGAAGCCAGGTAGCTATCAGTATTATGATGCTGATGGAACCATTATCTATGTGGGTAAGGCCAAGAATCTGAAGTCGCGTGTCTCGTCCTACTTCCACACAGAAGTTGACCGTTTTAAGACGAAGGTATTGGTATCGAAAATCCACGATATCAGCTATACCGTTGTCAATACCGAAGAGGACGCATTATTGCTGGAAAATGCACTCATTAAGAAGTATAATCCGCGCTATAATGTGTTGCTGAAAGACGGCAAAACCTACCCAAGTATCTGCATCACAAAAGAGTATCTTCCGAGAATATTTCCCACCCGTACTATCAATAAAAAATGGGGCACATATTATGGCCCTTATTCGCATGTTGGATCCATGCACGCAGTACTTGATTTAATCAAGAAACTCTATCATCCTCGCACTTGTAAACAGCCACTTTTAGAGGATGGTGTCAATGGCGGAAAATACCAGGTTTGTCTGGAATATCACATCAAGAATTGTGCTGGTCCTTGCATTAAAAAGCAGTCGTGCGAGGACTACCAGAAGAACATCAATCAGGCACGAGAAATACTAAAAGGAAACACCCGTCAGTTACTTCGAGACTTGCGAGAGGAGATGATGAAACTGGCAGAAGAATTGCGTTTCGAGGAGGCAGAAGAGATTAAACGAAGATACATCTTGCTAGAACAATTTGTGGCCAAAAGCGAGGTCGTCAGCCAGACCATCAACAACGTCGATGTGCTGTCGATTACCAACGATGAAAAGGTGGCATTCATCAACTATATCCACGTCTCAAACGGTCAGATTAACCAGAGTTTTACCTTCGAATACAAGAAGAAACTCGAAGAGAGTGACGAGGAATTGTTGCAGTTGGCTATCGTCGAGATGCGTGAGCGTTTTAAGAGCAATGCAAAGGAAATTATCCTGCCACAGGAGGTCAATATCGACCTTGAAGGAGTGACGATTACGGTACCTCAGCGAGGCGATAAAAAGACCCTTTTAGACCTCTCGCTGATGAATGGAAAGCAGTATAAATTCGACCGTCTGAAACAGGCAGAAAAGCTCAATCCTGAGCAAAAACAGGTGCGATTGATGAAGGAATTGCAGGACCTTTTGCACCTGCCAAAGATGCCTTACCAGATAGAGTGTTTTGACAACTCGAACATCTCCGGATCGGACGCTGTAGCAGCCTGTGTCGTATTCAAAAAAATGAAGCCTTCGAAGGCAGATTATCGCAAATACAACATCAAAACGGTGGTGGGTCCTGACGATTATGCATCAATGAAAGAGGTGGTTTATCGACGCTACAAACGTCTTTTAGACGAAGAACAACCCCTGCCTGACCTCATTGTCGCTGATGGCGGTAAAGGACAAATGGAGGTCATACGTCAGGCCGTTCAGGACGAGTTAGGACTGGATATTCCCATTGCCGGACTCGCTAAGAATGACAAGCACAGAACGAATGAACTGCTATATGGTTTTCCGCCAAGAGTGGTGGGTATGAAGGATACATCAGAACTATTCAGAGTGCTCACGCAACTACAGGACGAGGTGCATCGCTTTGCCATAGAATTCCATCGAAACAAGCGTTCTAAGCGCGCCTTACACTCCGAGCTGGATGACATCAAGGGCATCGGTCCAAAAACGCGTGACGAGCTTCTAAATGCCCTTAAATCCGTCAAGCAAATCAAAGAGGCGTCGCAGGAAAAAATAGCAGAGATCATAGGCCCAGCAAAAGCTCGAATCGTTTTTGATTATTTTCATCCTGAAGAGTATGCACTAAGGAAGTAATCTCGCTATCCTTGAGAAGTAAGCACGTGACCATTGGGAAGTAAGCAATCGACCCTTGGGAAGTAAGCAGGCAGTCCTTGGGAAGTAAAAGGGTAATCCAAAGGAACTAAACCGCCCGCTTACCGGTAGTAAACAATTCGTTCCCAAGGAGGGAATTTTATTTCCCTAGGCAGGCCGCAAAATTTCCCTAGGCAGGGAATAATTTTTCTCTCGGCAAGGCGCAAAAGTGGTGGGCTTGTTGCAATGTTGCGTTGCAATGTTGCAATAAGCACCCACCACCATCGAACACGGAGAGGATATTGGATAATCTTGCGAGATTATGATAAATAGAAATTAATATTTATACTATTCAAATTCAATAATTATACATTACTAGAACTATTATACTCCTTATTGCAACATTGCAACGCAACAAGCAATAAAAAAGACAAAACGAGTTCAGTCCAAGAAAATTTGGTTTTCTCAAAATAATGTTGTATCTTTGCCGAAAAATCAGAGAAGAATGAGAGCCGTCATACAACGAGTTACCCACGCCAGCGTTACCATTGAGGGCAACGTCAAGAGCCAGATAGGACAAGGGTTCTTGATACTTCTTGGCGTGTGCGACGAAGACACGATGGAGGACGTAGAATGGCTGGTGAAGAAGATAGCTAATCTACGCGTATTTGGCGACGAGAACGACGTGATGAACCGCTCGATACTCGATATTCAAGGCGAGGCGCTGGTTGTGAGCCAGTTCACGTTATTTGCAAGCTATAAGAAAGGTAATAGGCCTAGTTGGTTCAGGGCTGGCTCACATGAACATTCTATCCCACTCTACGAAGCCTTCTGCGACCAGCTTTCTGAGGCCATAGGCAAACCCGTAGGTACAGGCGAATTCGGCGCTGACATGAAAGTAGAATTGCTTAATGACGGACCTGTAACCATCTGTATGGACACGAAGAATAAGGAATAATGAAAATAATTACATATACTTGTACTATTATACCAACATTGATATGGGGTTTACTTATGGATAGCAATATAGATGAGAATATCATTGCTATAATCATAAAGGCAATAACTATAATATCATTTACAGGAGTAATAACTGCAAGTATAATACTTAAAAGTGAATTTAAAATGAAGATAATGTTATGTTTAATTTACAATATAATAATTACATTTGTTTTGATAGGCGGATTACTATACTCAGGAGAAATAAAAGTGTAAACAAAAAATATGAAGAAATATCTTAGGGAAATAGAAATCTCAGCATTGATATTGATTATTATCGGTATCGTTTGCTCTTGGATTTGGGGCGCTAATTTCGGTATGTGGCCCTGTTGTGTGGGTCTGCTGTTGTGGCTCGTTTCCTTCCTCTATAAGGCATTCCATTGGAACGAATATGCACGTGAGAACAAACAGAACATCATGATTCTGCTAATTGCTATCATTATACTCATCCTGCAAATGATTATAAGGCTATAACACAATACACTATAAACCTCATACATAAATTATAACATTATGAAAAAATACTTAGGCATCATCAACACAATTGGTTCTGGACTTTTCATTGTTGGCATAATAATAAAATTATACGGAGATAAGCAAATTGGTACATGGCTATATGCGATAGGCATTATACTCCTTCTCGTCAGTATCATCTACAAAGTCTTTCATTTAAAGGAGTACAAAGAAGAATTGAAGGAAAATGTGATTGCCTATGTCATTAGCGTCGTTGGATTTGTATTAATAATGATATCCATCCTATATTTTATATGACAATAAAAGAAGCACAACAGGCTGTAGATCAGTGGATTAAAACGTACGGAGTGCGTTATTTCTCTGAGTTGACCAATATGGCTGTTCTGACGGAGGAAGTAGGCGAACTGGCTCGTGTGATGGCCCGTAAATACGGTGACCAAAGCTTCAAGCCTGGCGAGAAAGAAAACCTTGGCGAGGAGATGGCCGACGTACTATGGGTATTGCTCTGTCTGGCTAATCAGACGGGTGTTGACTTGACGGAAGAATTGAAAAAATCAATTGAAAAGAAGACAAAACGCGACGCTGAACGTCATAAGAATAATAGTAAACTAACAAAATAAACATCTATTTATTAACAAAAACCAATTAAAACTATGGGAGAACATTGTCATTGTGGTTGTAACCACGAGCATCATCACGACGATGCACAGCATTT
>CADCIQ010000137.1 GCA_902801425.1 uncultured Bacteroidales bacterium
TGCTGATGACAAACCAGCCATCGACTCTGCCATCGAAGCCCTCAAGAAGGCCAAGGACAGCGGCGATGTAGCCCAGATTGACGCAGCCATCGATGGTCTTAACAAAGCCATGCAGGCAGCCTCTCAGAAGATGTATGCCGCAGGTGGCGCAGGTCAGCCCGGTGCAGGCGCAGGCGCAGGCTTCCAAGGTGGTGCTCAACCTAACGATGGCGCTCAGTCCAATGGTGCTGACGACGTTCAGGATGCCGACTTTGAAGAAGTGAAGTAAAAATAGATTTATTATATAGTAAAAAGAGGTACAGTTTTATTGCTGTACCTCTTTTTTGTTCTCATAAATCATACATCTCACATCATACCTCTTACCTCAGCCATCTTCAGCGGATCAAAGAACCGTCCCGTGATTCTAGTAGAAAGTGACAAAGACTAAAATACCCCGACACGAACTGTCGGGGTATTTTATGCTACATTACTTATGTACGAAACTCTGATGACCGCACCAACATTGGTAGTAACCTGGGCGCTGGTTAAATGCGGTGCACTTACATCCTGAATGAGTGCATGGACCGCGTCCCTGACTGGTCATCTCTACACAAACACCATCGTGATGATGATTTTTTTCTGCTTTACTACCTGCAAAAGAAGTAACTGAGAAGGCAAGAGCTATTACTGATGCCACTCCGAACATGATAATTTTTTTCATAGTAAACTCTGTTTTTTTGCTTCCTCTACTCCCAAATTCAGCGTTAGTATTCAAGATTGTTTTTTGGAGGATATGGGAGTTTATTGTATCCTCGTTTGCAAAGATAAGCGATCATTTTCAAATTATAAAATATATTTCAAAAAAAATCACCCAAAACTGTCACTACAAAGACCATTTATTCCTTCATATTCCTAATCAGCTTGATGATCTCATCTATTTTCATACAACACGTCCCTGTTTGTCTATATATATCCACTCATCCTTTCGGAAGAAATGGGTCTTCACCAGCACCTTTGCCTTTCCGTCCTTGAAGAATTCAACTTTCTTCCATTGACAAGGTATTACCAATTCTCCGCTTTCGTCAATATATCCATGTAGATCATTGAAGTCCTGAACGACGGCTCTACCCTCACTGAAAGCCCAAACATTTTTCCATCGACAAGGGATAACAACATTACCGGTTTTATCGATGTAGCCGCACTTCCCGTCAGGACCCTGAACACCGATCAGTCCCTCGCTTATATCACCTATACCCTTCCAGGCAAGGGGAACAACCAGTTCACCACGACGGTCTATCATGCCCATCATTCCGTTGTTCATCACTCTGGCCAACCCATCCTGAAAGGGCCATGATTCATCCCATGTACACGGAATGACATGCCGCCCAGAAACATCGACATAACCACACTTATTGTTTTCGTCCTTCACCCCAACCAAATACTCGCTGAATTCTCCTGCTGATTTCCAAACGCAGGGAATGATTTCCATCCCTTCAGGGTTGATGAATCCATACTTCCCCGTCTTTTTATTCACAACACGGGACAGACCATTGCGAAATTCTCCAATGAGATTATATTTTCCGTATTCTACAATGGTCTCGCCCTTTCCGTTGATAAGACCGTAAGTGTTCGAGCCATTTAAATATTTATGATAGTCTGGGCGTATTCCTTCCCATTCAACCTTTTGTTGGTTTCGGTCAGCAACCTTACGAACCGTCACCAAAATTTCGCCGTTGTTGGCTTGTCTCCTCTCCCGATTCCGTTCTCGACTACGGTTTTGCTGAACCATCCTCCCCACGTATCCCTCACGACTGGGGCCACAGTAGCGCGCATCATAGTAAAAGTCCCAGTATTCGGGATCTGCTTTCTCTTCATCTGAAGGAACCGTCTCATCTGAAGGAACCGTCTCTTGTTCCTGATTTTTTTTACGACGGTATTGCTCAGCCATTTTCTCCATATATTCCTCACGGCTGCAGCCACAATAGCGTTCGTCATAGTGATAATACCAGTAAGCCGGATTTGCTTTATCGTCGAGCGAAGACACAAATGACGATTTTTTGGAATCTTCGGCCATAGGTCCGCCTATAACTGGGTTTGCAGGTTCTTCATCCCCACAGACGTCAGTCACGTCGTAAATATCTCCATATTCGTCCGCCACCAAACCGGATTCGCCCAAGATTCTGTAAATGGGCTTATGTGGGGTTTCTGTATCTTGCATAGCAGTCTGGTTTTAAGGATAGATTTTATTTTGTTCGTGACAAATATACATTTCTTTTCATCTGCATGCGAATAATATACATTTTTTAACATTCTTCACTCTATAAAACGGTGCTGCCAAGTGTGAATTCCTGATTTTGTGATTTTTTCTGTGTTTTCTTTTGGTTGTTTGGGGAGAAATTCATGCCTCTGCGGTGATTTATGTAACATGTTGATTATCAATGATTATTTCGCTTTTGCGACATGTGTGCAACATCCGGTGCTAACGCATTGATAGTCAGTTAAATCATACATCTCACATCATACCTCTTACCTCAGCCTTGTGCAACGATGCGATTATCATCGCACAGGAGAAAATAAAGACTTTGTAATATATTATCATAGAGCATCTGCCTGAATTGGAAATAAAGGTGCTTGGCAAGAAACACAAATAGTATAGTAAAAGACTATTCTATATTAAAAAAGTGTCAAGATTGACAACTTTTTAACGCTAAATCTTATAGGATTGAATTTAAAAACCGTATCTTTGCATTGTAAAAACGTCAATATTGACAAAAATTTAATGTAAACAATGGAGATAAAAAGAGATCGATATCTAAAAAAGCTGATTGATAGCCGTCAGAATGGCTTTATCAAAGTTGTAACAGGTATTCGTAGATGTGGCAAGTCGTATCTGCTGAACGTCTTGTTCTATCACTACTTATTAGATAATGGAGTGGCAGATGACCACATCATTCGTATTGATCTCGAAGACCGCATGAACAAGGAGCTGAGAAATCCAGATGCAATGCTCCACTATGTTCATGACAGAATCAAGGATAATGACCTCTATTATATCATCATTGATGAGGTGCAGCTGATGGACGAGTTTGTTGATGTGCTGAATAGTTTCCGTCATATTGATAATGCAGACACATACGTGACAGGCAGTAATTCCCACTTCCTGTCTTCAGATATTCCAACTGAGTTTCGTGGGCGAGGAGAGACTATTCATGTGAATCCTCTATCTTTTGCAGAGTACTACTCTGCCGTTGGCGGTGACAAGCAAGATGCATGGCGCGAATACTATACTTATGGTGGTTTGCCGCTCATTCAATCTTTTGAAACCGAAGAGAAGAAGATAAACTATTTGAAGGGACTGTTCGAAACTGTTTATTTGGCAGATATTATTGAACGTCACAAAATCAAAAATGATAATGAACTGCGTGAGTTGGTGCTAATTTTAGCATCGTCAATAGGTGCGCCTTGTAATCCCACAAAACTGTCAAACACGTTTAAAAGCGTCAAAAATGTGAGTATTGGTAGTCAGACGATAGCAAATTACCTCACCTATTTGTCAGAGTCGTTCCTGCTAAATAAAGCCATACGTTATGATATAAAAGGTAAGAAGTATATCAATACACTTTCCAAATACTACTTCTCTGACATCGGTTTGAGAAATGCCATCCTTGATATGCGCCAACAGGAAGAGACGCACATCATGGAGAACATCATCTACAACGAGCTTATCACACGTGGATATAATGTGGATGTTGGAATGGTAGAGATTAGGAAACCCGACAAAGAAGGAAAATGGTCTCGCATCCAACTTGAAGTGGACTTCATCGCCAGTCTTGGCAGTAAGAAATACTATGTGCAGTCGGCATTGTCTATACCTGACAGAGAAAAGGAGATACAGGAGTCTCGTTCTCTGACGAACATCAATGATTCTTTCAAAAAGGTTATCATTGTGAAGGACCACATCATGCCACGTCGCAATGAAGAAGGCATACTGACAATAGGTCTTTTCGATTTCCTTCTAAAAGAGGATAGTTTGGATTTATAGAACAAATAGTCCCTTACTTGGGATTTCTATATTTGTTTGGCTTAACAGCCACTTTTACATTCTCTTATCGTTCATGTGTGTTTGTAAATATCTGATACACAATAGCGTTTAGATTTGAGGAGGTCAAATGAGACGCATAAGTAAAGACATAACAAAACACTATCAAATGGCGTGTAGCTCTGGTGAGTTACACGCCATTTACTTTTTATAGGCTCATGTTTTCTATGTGCTTATTCTGCCTTTTTTTACGGCTTTTTTGTTACATAACATTAACACGACTAAAGCGTATGCAAAGCCCGACTAAAACTTGCTTATTCTTACTAATCCGTACTTAATACCCGCCGTGCCATGCGCTATGCCCATGCTAAGCATACCTCTGTAAACCGTTCTATTTTAGTCCAT
>CADCIQ010000138.1 GCA_902801425.1 uncultured Bacteroidales bacterium
AATAACACCTATTATCGAATATTATTTAGCAGTTGCGCTGTTGGGTTTTCCTGCATTTTGATGTAGGCGAAGAGTTTCTTTCCTGCATCTTTCAGACTGGCCCCGAAGAGATACACCACATCATCGATAATTAGGAAGCGATCGTGATTGCGTTGCGTGGTATGTATATCAATAGGTGGATATTGTTGGTTGTGGCGTTGCAAATCCAACTGCTGTTGCTGGTTCAGCTGGCGGGTGTAGATGGTGGCAGTGACGCCAGAAGAACGATTGCTGAGCATCGTCAAGGTATCGACATTGATATAGTTATCGATAAGGATGATGGAATGCTTCGCCTGTTTGATGAGGTTGACGATCTGTGCGTAGGCATCGAATATCTGTCCGTCGTAGAAGATGCCTTCCACTGGGGGTAGGGATGAGCGGACGAAGAAATCAACCTTCTCTGTTAAATTAGCAACTTGATGTTCTAACACTGAAATGCGCTGATTGACTACGTATCCTTTTAGCAAATAGTCTTTGAGGACTTGGTTTGCCCATTGTTATGCGCAGCTGCACATAACAATGGTTATGTAGAGCTGATGATTATGTAAAGTTGACTACGTAATATTTTGATACTCAGTTTCTAAAACGTCCTTTTCTTTTCATAATTTTGGCAGGGGTAATGTCGCCCCTACTAAAATTATGTATTATGAGAGTTATACAAAAGAAAGGACTTCAGGCGGTACAGATTGTGCCACTGATTAGAGATGCAGAAAAGTATCTCCAAACGATGGGGCTAACGCCCGCTACCATCAAAAGTATTGTCAGTACATGGAAAGCCGTAATTCCTTTTATGGAAAGCCATGGAATACTTTTGTATTCTGCAAAAGTGGAAAGTGACTATCTCAAACATTATTTTGAGAGAACGGGCATTGACTTCTCCCTAGAATGGGCTCAAACAGTAAAGTCCAGAATGATGCGTCTCACAGAATTCCTTTTAACAGGGGAAATCAGCAAGCGTACCAAATTGTCTCCATCATTCGATTCTGAGATTGGACAGACCATTGAAACTTTCCTTGAGCAACGTTCAAGGAACAACCGTCTTTCAGCTTACACCATTGGACATGACCGTTACTACCTGTCAGTATTCCTTGAGCAAATGAATAGTAGAAGAATCCTACACGTAGACGAACTGGACGCGGAATTGATTAACGGTTTTCTCTCTTCATTGGATGTGAATAAGGTGTCGCTCCGTCACCATATCATCAGAGAGCTAAGGCTCTATCTAAAATATCTTTTTGAGGAAGAATTACTGAAGACAAACTTGTCTCGTATGCTGCCTTCTGATGCATACAGGAAGATAGAGCGCTTGCCGTCCGTGTATTCAAAAGAGGAAATAAATGCTGTCTGCAATTCTATAGAGAGGAATAGCCCCATAGGCAAGAGGAACTATGCTGTCATGATGCTCCTTTCACGGTACGGGCTGCGGTCCTCTGACATCTGCGGTCTACAATTCGACAATATTCTGTGGGACAAGTGTGTAATAAGAGTACTCCAGTACAAGACCAAAGAAATTGTAGAGTTACCGCTGACGGGAGAGGTGGGCGAAGCACTTATAGACTATCTGAGACACGGACGCCCCCAGTGCGATGAGAAGCATGTGTTCATTCAAGGAATATCTCCTTTCAGGCAACTTACCCCCGCTGGCGTATATACCATTGTAAAGAAGACTATCCGAGAGTCTGGCATTGACATTGGCGACAGAAGACGAGGCCCCCATGCTCTCCGCCATAGCCTGGCCTCACTGTTGCTGAAGGAGAAGGTCGTACTGCCTGTAATTACCAGTATTCTTGGGCACAAGGATAGTGACAGTACGCGTACCTACCTCAGGATAGATACTGAAGAACTAAGAAAATGTGCTCTTGACGTACCGCCAGTATCTGATGACTTTTACATGCAGGAAGGAGGACTGTTCTATGAGTAGGTTGGTTTTCCGCAGCATTATGGCCTGCGACTTTGAGGAGTTTATCAGATTGAAGCGTAATCTGGGCTACAAATACGCAACGGAAGAATATGTGTTGAGAGCATTTGACACTTTCCTCGTAAACAGAGGCGTTACGGATCCTGTATTGACAAAGGATGTGTTTGATGCATGGATGGCTCGTCGTCAACATGAAGCAGGGTCAACATACAGGGAAAGGTGCGTTGTAGCTGTGCAATTTGCGCGCTATATGTCAGACGTCGGAAAACCGTGCTTCATACCAAGACTCCCCAAGACGAAAGTCGCAGGATTCACGGCACATATCTTCACGGAAGAAGAGATTGGGAAGATCCTCTCCGCTTGTGACAGGCTGACATTGCGTAGTCTGAAGAAGGATTCCGTAATAATCATGTTGCCAGCCTTAATCAGACTCTTGTACGGTACGGGGATAAGAGTGACCGAAGGCATTATGCTAAAAGATGCGGATGTGAATCTCGTGGAGAACTACATCACCCTACGTGACACCAAAAGCAGAAAAGACAGAATTGTACCCATAACAGAATCACTGGCATCAGTATGCAGAGAATATAAGAAGTACAGAAACATGTTGCCTGTGATCATTGACAAGGAATACTTCTTTCTCTCACTTGCAGGCAGGCGATGTGCCAACGATGGTGTCATCTACACATGGTTCCGCACAATACTGCGAGAAGCTGGAATACCACACAATGGCAGGCATAAAGGGCCACGCCTGCATGACCTCCGGCACACCTTCAGTGTACACTCCCTTGCAAGAATGAGTGGTCGTGGTATCGACTTGTATTGCTCTCTTCCGATACTGTCCACCTATCTCGGACACAGCTCAATACAATCAACGAACAACTATGTGAGACTCTATGAGAGTCTGTATCCAGATTTGATAAAGCGCCTCGACATAGACAGTCTTAACGTATACCCAGACTTGTATGAAGATGAAAACGACAGACTTTAGCAGACACCTGTCCAACTTCCTGACCAAATATCTGCCAGGAGAGCGAGGTATGAGCAAGAACAGTATAATCGCATATCGGGACACCTTTGTCCTCTTGCTGCGTTACTGCAAAGATGTGAAAGGAATAAATATCAGGAAATTGACGATAAACATGCTTACATGTGAATTAGTGGTGGAATTCCTAAACTGGATACAGATGGAGAGAAACTGCTCTGCGAGTACCAGGAATGCACGTCTGGCTGCAATCAGAGCCTTTATTAATTATGTGGAGTATGCAGACCCGTCCATCCTTGCCGAGGGAATGCGAATAAGCTCCATACCTTTAAAGAAGGCGGAAAAGAAGGCCATATCCTATCTCTCTGTGGAGGGTATCAAGTTGCTCCTCAAACAGCCAAATCTTAGGAAAAGGTCTGGCAGGCGGGATCTCGCACTGCTGTCTTTAATGTATGATACTGGTGCAAGAGTACAGGAAATTGCCGATCTCACCGTAGGGAGCGTCCGTAAGTCCTCCCCATACACCATAAGGATTATCGGAAAAGGCAACAAGACGCGCATTGTACCCCTTTTAGAGAAGCAGACAAAGCACCTCTTTCGTTATATGCAGGAAGAAGGGCTGATATCTTCAAACAATGAGAACGCACCTCTGTTCTCAAATAAATCCAATGGAAAGCTAACGCGCAGCGGAATCTCTTACATACTCAGTAAATACATAAATAAGGCAAGGGATGAATGCCCTCATTTAATCCCAGAGAACATCTCGTGTCACTCCCTACGGCACTCAAAAGCCATGCACATGCTACAGGCTGATGTACCTCTTGTTTATATCAGGGACATTCTTGGTCATGAGTCAGTCGTTACAACGGAAATCTATGCAAAAGTGGATTCACTAAAGAAAAGAGAAGTTATCACAAAAGCTTTCTCGCCCACAATTGAGGAGCCAAACACTCCAATATGGCTGAAAGACGCTGATCTCTTGGAATGGCTAAAAAGCCTCTGAGATTATGTAAAGTGATTTATGAGAAAAGGGTTGCAGAAATAGATACTGCAACCCTTTAACTTTACATAATCGCCAGCTCTACATAACCATTGGCGGAATTCAATACCTCTTTTAGTATTAACTCGAAATCCTACGGAAATGATTGCGTCAAGATTATAATATCTAGTAGTGTATAATTGCTTCCCGTCATTACCCATGTGTTCCAAAATGGAACATGTGCTTTCTTCTTTCAATTCTCCACATTTATAGATGTTATTCAGATGCTTGGTTATGGCTGGACGTTTTGTTCCAAATAGTTCTGCCATCTGTGCCTGGCTAAGCCACACAGTTTCACCTTCCATTCTTACTTCCAGCCTGATGGTTTCATCGGGTTGGTACATCACGATCTCGCCAGTGTTTGAATCGATGTTGTTCATAATGTTATTTTTAAGTGCGA
>CADCIQ010000139.1 GCA_902801425.1 uncultured Bacteroidales bacterium
CAAGTGTTGGACTAAACGCTTGAACTTCCTTTTGTGGAAATGGCATTGCTGAATTACCCTCCAAGCGAACCTCGTCAGCCTTGCAATCCTCTTCAAGCATCTGTTGTTCGGACAGTTCTCTTTCCAAGCGAAGGAGTTCCTGTTCTACCAGATTAAGGCGATTCTGTTCCAGTTGAATTTCGATTGAAATGTTCAAGCCTGGCATCCTTTCCCGTCTTCTGTATTATTGTTTCCTCAACGTCTAACAGCTTACTTTATTGTATACCGATAGTTAGTTCAACACCTCGCGCTCTTTGCGAATGTCATCTAGTATTTTGCCGTTGTATTTGAAGTAGAGCGTTCCCGGGACTGGATGTTTACTGCCAAGGAGCTGCTTGGCGAGCGCGGAAAGAGAGATCGTTCCGTTGGCGAATCTGACATGACGATCATCAACGACCACCGCCTTTTTGTTTTCATCACCTACAAAAGTAACCTCAGCTCCGACGTCAATCCCACACATGCTGAATCGGAAAGAACCCCGCCGCGTCGTATTCTGAACCTTGCGCGTCGTGTTCCCGTCTTCAATTTCGTGCCCATCTGTCCGAACAAGTCTTTCACGAATAACTTCATACAAAGCACACTTCTCTGATTCATCACAGAAAATCTTTATCGTCTCTACCGTCTGTGTAAATGTTGAATCAAAGCGGAATGCAATGCCCAATATGTATTGGTATTTCCCTGAATCAATAAGTGCCTGTAGCTTCTTGAAATCCTGGCCTTGCCCAGAATTACTCCACGATGTCTTTGCTTCCATAACCAATAAGTTATCATCCTTACCTCTGTGATGCACAATTATATCTGGGAATATCACGCACTTGTTCTTACGACACTGCTCGCAATCGCCATAGCATAGACCGTCTTGACACATACGAGATATAAGTTCCATAACCCTTTTGGGGTCACCTTCTCCGACTTTATTGTATTCACAATCAACATTATAATCATGAAACTTCTTTTGAAGATATTCTGCAAGCTTATGCGTCAAAGCCCGCTCCGCGACCTTATACTTAATGAGCAGCTTATCATTATCATAGAACTCCTCTAGCGCCTGTAAGAATTGTCTTAACAATATCTGGGGATTATGACACATAAGTGCCTCGTATACTTTTGTTACTTACACATCAACCTTGAATATGACCGTAGGCTCTTTTTTATATACATGTCAAGACCATATTTTTTCTTTATCGCCCTTATATCCCAATAAAACTTGTGCCAATCGACCTTTTGTTCAATCGTTTTGTTGTAATTTAGCTTCCCTATTTTCCACCTGTTCACAAAAGCATGTGCAGACTCAATCACTCCCAACGCTTCATCCGGATCAATCACAGGTTCAACACTTACCCAAGTCGAAATACCCATGTCATGCGCGGTTTTCAATAACTGTAACCGGTCAGCAACTGGCGCTGCGTCCAACTCCCATTCTTTGCGCTTCCTATCATCAACAAAACTTAGGGTAACTCCTAATCGAACCCCAGCCTCTTTCATAAGCAGTAAATCCTTCGCAACCCTCTCATACGAACCTTTTGTCAGAATATCCACCTTTATACCATGCTTTTTTGCGGATTTCAAACACTTCCTTGTTATATGCATGCGACCTTCCAACGGCTGATACGGATCGCTTAAAAAGCAAAATAGAACGCGCCTATTTTCGTCATCGGGCATATGCGAAGCTAGCCATTTGCAGTCCTTTTCAAAAAGATTCACTACATCTTTGCGGACTACGACAAGAGATTTCCAATCCTTCAATGACCGTCTTACGCACCCTGGGGCATAACAGTATTTACACCCATGAGTACAACCCATATACAAATTACATGCAAGAGGAGCATATTCTAGTGCTCGCCCTTTAGGCTTATAGATTATGTGTAACATTAGCAATCACCATTGTACAATATCGGTTTAGGAACAGCTCCTCTTAACCCACACGAATCATATGAAATTGAAAACCTTTGTTTGGGCAATTTCTTTTCTCTCACCAACTTGTCTAAGACTTCTTTCGCATGCGCACCTCTACATGCCTCACTTAACGCATACTTGTAAACCTCAACATTTGTAGTAAGACGCTTTGACAGAACTAGTTCACGTAAATGCATTTCAAACACTTGAAGTTTATTTGGCACATTTATTTCATCCCAAAAAGTCCTTTGTTCTGGGACAATGTGCTCACCATCAATATCAAAATTTGCTTCACCTCGCAACTTATCTTCCTGCCAACAAATACTTAAGAACTTATCAATTCCTGCGGGATGCCGTGAGCCAAAAATCAGCCCGTACACATTACTTCCATGATCTTTTGCTATTGAGAAAGGCGCTAGATAATATTCTGAACCCCTGGGCAACCATCGCTTGTAGGCGTCACACAGGATTCTGTGCGAAGTCTTAGTAGTCATATTGATAAGGTCTGCCTCTTCAATTGGCGTCCCCTTTCTATTCTGCTCCTGTCCTTTAAATCTATTAATGTAAGAGGACGAAATGAAAAAGAGAAAATCTGTTCGGTCAGTTGATGTGATTCTCGAAAAAACTTCTTTGGTAATCTGCTTTGTCCCATTTTGATCTAAAAACAATAAATCAGCTGTTTTTATGTGCTTCGACTCTTCTTCTGAATGGATTTCACCCCATTTTGCAAAGGCCGTTGGAAAGTCAGCATTAAGCAAATGCACTTTAACTGATCCTGACAATTGGGTTCCATCAATTAAGGATTTTAGATCGTCATATTTTGCTTTTATGTACTCATTAAAATACAAATGTATCGGCGGATTATTTTTATGCCGCTGCGCTAAAGCAGTCATTATCTCTTCTAATGCAATCAAAGGACTTCCGCTGACATTATTTATGTCCTTACCTGGCCCCGCAAAAAAATCAAAGATTTGAATTCTATCGACTGCAAGATTTAAGAAAACAGGTATCCACGCACGAACATACCGCCTATACAAGTCAAGCTTGACCAATGTACTTTCATCAAATGCCTCTTTATGAAGATCTTTACCGCTCATGCCAAACCTCCATATCTATTCGCACACAAACTCAGTCTCGTCGCCGCAGATGTTGCGGGTGCGGATGCGAATGGGCTTTGATGGACAGGGGATTGTGCCGTCCCAAAGCTTGCCGGTCTTTGCTCCGTTGAGAATAGCGTAGCCGAACTTGTCGATCTTCAGACTGACATCGGCATGGAAGACGCCTTTCTTCTTGCCGCAGTCGAGGAATACCGCTTCCAGCATTTCCAAGCCCTCGTCTGAAATCTTGACCTCCTTGAACTTCTTGTCCTTCGCTGCGTTCAGAAGCCCCGCCTCGTTGAATTCCGCGATCTTCCCGCGCACATAATCCGACTCGAAGCTTTTGACCCTGAAAAGCTGGGGAGCCAGAAGTTCCGACGAGCCCTTCTCGTCCATCTCCCACTCCAGCTTGTCATCCATCACGACATCGCATAGGACATCCTTGAGGTCGCGAAGCTCAACATCGACAAGTGTTGACTTGTCGCGTTTCCTGACTTTGTCAACTGCCTCTTGGTCGATTTCGACGTAATAGACGATTGCCTTTTTGACGCCATCTGGAAGATTGCGCACCTCCTGCTTCAAGATGCGTGCCATCATCAGGCCGTCAAGAAGACGCGAAGTGCCGCCAGCCTTGAGGTCAGGGACATAGACAGGAATCATACCAAGTCGGGAATCGTGCATCGCCCCTATCCAAAACGAATTCAGACTTGCCTCGTCGCGCAGACCAGGAATCAGTGTCTTCAACTTGTCCATCGTCTGCACCGGATTACGGAACAGATGCACGCCGTCCATCACATCCATAATGTCAAACTTGGCGCCAATAGACTCCAGCCTGTCGCGCGTTGTCTGAACAGAATTGACGTTGACATCCACATGGATGAACTTACGGCCCGACTTTGCCGCAACAGCCGCCGTCACACCACTGCCGCCGAAGAAATCGGCAACAACCATTCCTTCATTTGACGATGCCTTGATGATTCGCTCCAAAAGCGCCTCCGGCTTTTGTGTGGCGTAATCATTCTTTTCCTTTGCCTGAGAATTCACAGGATTAATATCAGCCCAGATACACTGAGCTCGCATACCCGGCAACTCATCTAGATACACTTTAGAGCGAATGCCTCCGGTCTTGGTTATATAAAGCCTTCCCTCTTTATCCATTTTCTCCATTGTCGCTTTTGGCATTCTCCACAAAGAGCGAAACCCCTT
>CADCIQ010000140.1 GCA_902801425.1 uncultured Bacteroidales bacterium
AGTAAGCGTCCGAAACTTGGGTACGGTCAAATTTGGTTGAGATAAAATATTCTTCTAATTTTGCGCTGGTTTAATCAATTTAGCGCAATATGGAAATAAAGGATTATGTGAAACAATTCCGTGACTTGCAAAAGGGTCACAAGAAAGTAAGGGTGGCAGACTTCTGTCGTGAAAACATGCTTGACTACTATGAAATGGTAGAGGCCTTGAAGCAGGAGCAGTTAGCTTCGGAAACAGAAATCGAAGAAGTATATTGTGGTGATCTGCTTATCACAGAGGTGCCAGAATCAAATACTCCGAGTGATTGCCACCCTTCACCAGCGAGTTATATAAAGGAGGTGATGCTGAGTTTCCCGAAAGGTTTGAAGCTGACAGTACGTGAGATTACTCCCTCAGACCTCATAACCGTAGTCCAACGCTTAATGCCTATTCGTAATTATGCTTAGTCTTACGGCAGGAATGCGTTATAAGTATTGCGAGGGCAATGTGAGCTTTCGCTACAAGTGGGATGCGCTGATCAATTACATCCGCTATGTGCTTCACGAGGATCCGTGGTCGGGAACTGTTTTCATCTTCATGAACCGGAGGCACAACCAGTTGCGTGTGTTCTATTATGAACGTGGAGGATTTGTAATTTCAGAGAAGAAACTGGACAGGCAGTATAAATTCCTTACTCCGCGTTTTGACGGGCGCAAGCAAACTTATTCCATCTGTTGGGCAGATTTTGTGTCGCTGCTGGAGGACAAGCAGATGCGAAGGCTCTATCTCAGAGAAGTCGCATAGCTTAATTATAATTTATTGATTATTAACACTTTGAGTCTAATTTTCCCTTGTTAAAACTTGCGTAATCCGATAATTATTCGTACCTTTGTAGCATGAATGATGAAAGGTTAAGCAGACATTTCCGGCAAGAGAATGCGGACTTGAAGTCAGAGAACACCAGGCTGAAGATGCAGGCCGAGACTCAAGAAAGCAGGCTGCGGGAGAAGGACAGTGAAGTTCTTCGCCTGCTCAACCAGATAGCCACAGACATGATCCGAAAGGATGACGTGGACCGCCTTATTAAGGAGGCTGTTGAAAAAACAACGTTGGCATTGAAGGAGGAACATAAAAAAGAGATGGAGGCCATGGCTGCCGAATATGAGGCTAAGATAGCGGAACTTCAGAATCAGAACAATAAAGGTAAGGACGATAAGGAACAGAATCCCGGCAAGTCCACCAAGAATTCCAAGAAGAAGGGTGGAACTGTTATCTGCAATACCATGGAGGAGGCCATGCAGCGCATTCGGGAAGAGATGAACAAGGCTGCTGTTATGCAGGATCTGGCTTTTGGCGGTGGCGGTGAGAAACTGTCTTCTGAGCAGAAGCCCGCTGTTAATCCCGAGGAAGAGAATGCCGATGACGACAGTCTGGTTCAGTCTCCTGTTAATCCCCGCGGCAATTATGGTGAAAGCAATTACGAACCCAAGCCTCGCCCGGACGAGTACAGCAACTATATCAAGGTGGATAAGGACGACGAGATTGAGGTGAATTGCTATCCTGGGGGATGTGACAAGGACTCAAAGACATACGGTAAGCGTACGAATGTGATATGGGAACTCTCCCTGCCTAAGCTTAAGAAGATGCTTGTCAACCTATATCGTTGCAAGGTGAATGGAAAGAAAGTCTGGGCAAAGATGCCCAACAAGGACTCTTTGCTTAAAGGCAGCCATGTTGGTACGATGTATGCAGTGAACATGATCCTGAACAAGTACCTGAATGGCACGGCTGAGAACCGGACAAGGAAAAGCATCGAATATATCACAGGTGCTGACATCCCCAAGCAGACCAACAACACGATGGTCAACAAGCTGCTGACAAAGATCCGCAATAAATTTGAGGAGACCTACCGCAGACATATACTGATAGACCCTTACTTGGCGATAGATGAGACGGTCGGGGATGTGTTTGTGGATGACAACGGCGAGGTCCATCTTCGAACGCGTTACTTCTGGGGATTCCGAACGTCGGTGACCAACCTGGTCTATTTCATCTATGATAAAGGGTCCCGAAGCCGTGAGGTGATAGTCAAATTCCTGAAGGAGTTTTTCGGGGTGATACAGACGGATGGAGCGTCAATGTACAAGATCTTCGAGAAAGATCCGGCCCTCCATGTGACCAGGCTTAGCTGTCTGGTGCATATCAGGCGCTATTTTCTCAAATCCATGAGGTTTGAGGATAAGACAGGAGTCGCTTATAAGTTTATGGAACGGATTCGTCTCATCTACAAGTTTGAGAAATCTTACAAGAGTCTTACTGACGAGGCACGTCAGAAACAGAGAGCCATTGACATCATTCCAATCCTGAATGACATGTATCAGGATCTGCTCTATTATTCCAAAAACGCTGCTGAAAAATGTGGTGAATTGCTGATGAAGGCCATCAACTACGCACTTGCCGAGTGGAAGGGTCTGATCAGATACACGGAGGATGGCATGTACAGAGTGGACAACAACTATGCCGAAGCATGCATGAGAGACTTGGCTTGCGGACGAAAGAACTTTTTATTCTGTGGTAGTGACAATGCGGCAAAGAATCTTGCTTTCGCGTATTCCTTGACAGAAAGCTGCAAGCTTAATAATATCAACCCTTATGACTATTGGGCTGACCTCATTGACAATGTAGGCCGTGAGGGTGTTGACTTGAACAGTTTTGTGCACTGCAGGTGGCAAAAACACATGTAGCCACATATAAAAGAAGTTAAACAACAGAAATCCGAACACTTATTACAAAAACTCCACTGAGACCAGTGCCACTGGCCTCAGATGCAATTTTGTGCCAAGGTTCGGACACTTACGCTCGCTCTCATAAACTCTTCCAATAAAAACAAACTCATTCCATCAGAAAGAATCCGTTAGATCCGTTCAATCCGTGTTCGTATAATAAAATTTGCTTTCAGCGAAGTTCTTCGCGACTCGACATAGCTCAAATGCATTTGGCTCTGTTCTCACTGCTCTGAACTTTCCGTGCTTTCCGTGCTTTCTGTGTGACATTAAAAAGAGATCAGAGATCACTCTCCATCGTCGATGAGTGTGCCACCGCCACCGTTGTCACCATTGTCGGTGCCGTTGTTAGTACCACCATTCTCGGTTGAACCACCACCGGTGTTGTCACCGCCAGTGTTCGTTGAGTCCGGCTCCTCGGTAGAATCGTTGGAGTCAACCTTCTCACGCTTGAAGTTGGCCTTGGCTTTGAAGCGGTCGTGCCACACCTTTGGAAGGTCGATGGCGATAGAGGCCTGGATGTCATCGATGGTGAGGTCGGAGGTCTGAAGCTCACGATTCACATCGACATCCAGCGTGGGATCGGCCAGAAGACGTTCCTGCAACTTCTTCTTCAGTTGGCTCTGGGTGATAGAGCCACTGATGGAAGGACGGAAGCAGAGACCCTCGGGCGAACAGATCACCTTCGAGTTGAAGGCAAGCACGAACGGGAGACGTGTCTCTATCTGCTTGAGCACTGCGGCACAGTCTGCACTGGTAACCGTGGCACCGTCAGCGAGATACTCGCAGAACGAGTTGAAGTCGAGCGTCTGCTGGTTGACCAGACGTGCGATAACCATGTTCTCTTCAAGAAGATGGTTGAAAACTTTGTGAAAATGAACAGTTAACATACTGCTGCCCCTTGCCGGTAGGGGACTTGGTATTTACTGTGTTGCCACAGCCCGGCGAGAGTTAAACAAAAAAAGAATTGTGAATGGTTTTCGGTTATAGTTTATAGGTGATAGAATGGTTTCTCTAACCTCTAACCTCTAACCCATAACCTTTAACTTTTATAAGTTGTACAACAAGTCAAAGAACGCATGTCAATTGAATTTTGATGTTGCAAAGTTATGGCGATTTTGAGGGCAATGTCAAGAGCTAAGGACAACGACGACAAACATAGTGACAACCAACGACGATAAATGACAACCATAAGGACAACAACGACAGATAAACGTTCCGAGTTACTGCGATATTTACAGAATTTGGAACGCTTGTTCTATGCTTATCTTGATGCCATTAACATACTCTCACAATGTTCCATTTTACTGGCACTTGCGATGGAGACACGTCTGTTGTTAATCAAATTATCGCAGACAGCCCAAAGATGGTCCTATCATCTGCCTCTTTTCGAATTCCACGATGTGGATTTTAATAGCTGGGGCGAAATATTGCGTGCTTGGTGCAACTACATGGATAAGCCCGCTCTGAGTGACGAAGCCTCAGGGGAATCAGTCCGTCAGTATGACCAAATGACCTTTGAAGAATACATCAAGTCTGGCAACATCGCGCAAACTGCTTTAAAGACCAGTTATGATCAATATCGACAAAACTTTGAAAAAGTGACTCTCGACCAGCTCGGACAGATAGACGAGGGTGCCCCCGGATTTGTCCCTCTTGAAAAGTCGGAGCAGGTGCGTGAACTATGCTATCAGCAGCTTCTCCAGTTATCGACTCTCATGTTCCGCATCGGGAGCATGCTAAATGGAGCACATCCAGATGATACATATATTAATCTCTACGAACGCACCATCGAGCAACGTTGCAATGCGTTAAAAAGAAGAGTCACCTCCGAGGTTGAGCAATGGTTAAAAGATTATAAGGGAGATGACATTAAAACCGATGCGATGATTGAGTTTCGTGTGGTGAAACAGGATATTGAAAATCATCTAATTTTGAAGCCGTTGAGCAATTATCTCGACTTTGAGATACTCCTTCAAGAGCAGCATGCTTCATTGGGCAAATTCCTATATGAACACCGTGAAGAATTGTCCAATGACCAAGTAGCATTGCTTACGTTAGTCGAAGCCATCACCAAAATGGAGTTGTACCAACCAATTGCTTTACACGGTATTACTTTTAACCCGACAATAACTCACACAGATCTGTGTATCCCGTATTTAACAGATGAGCTATCTAATAACCCCATTGCTTTTCAGAAGTTCAAAGAACTACTCACAGATGATCTGCCGAGTCTTGGCACCAAACAACACGAAGCAACTGGAGGAAAAAAATGGGGACATTTATATGAAGCTCTCAAAAAGGAAGAAGTGAAGGTGTTGAAAAAAGAAACAACAGCAAACGACTTTGCTCGGGCAATAGGTAAAATACTTGGTTTCAACGAGACAAAAGTAGAAAACATCGGACGATATGTTAGTGGCCGATACAGCAAGGACATGGGGAAAGCCTCGATTAAAGAATTCGCCCAAAGATACAAGACTATCTGGGATAAAAAAAGTACAGACAAAAAATAATGAACATATGTTCAATCTGAAATTCACCTAATAATAATTATTGGAATAAATTATTGGTAATTATCGGTAATTATTGTTTATCCAAGCCTCAGAAGGAGGCGTAGGAGCCCTAACCCTCGATTTCAT
The DNA here is from genome assembly GCA_902801425.1 of uncultured Bacteroidales bacterium. Taxonomy (GTDB): domain Bacteria; phylum Bacteroidota; class Bacteroidia; order Bacteroidales; family Bacteroidaceae; genus Prevotella. The sequence continues at coordinate 5,402 of CADCIQ010000140.1, forward strand.
TTATTAATAATTTGCGCGTTACTTA
>CADCIQ010000141.1 GCA_902801425.1 uncultured Bacteroidales bacterium
TTGCGTTCAAAGATGAAATCAGCCGTGCGTATACCCTTGGGATTAGGAAGAATGAACACCCTGTATCCTTGCGCCACAGCTTTTCGTGCCGCATTCAGCAAATTCGGGTAATCCTTATCACGTTCACCACCAGTGAAGAAAATATTGTTTTCATTTTCAACTGGTCTGAACTCTCCATAGGATATTATCTCTTTCAACAATTCCACGAAAAAGGCACCCTTTGCGTGATGCAGGTCAGCCAGTAAAACATCCAAATCCCGAGAAGGAGTATCCGCAACCATCATAAAGGGCACCTCGTGCTCATTAAATGTCAGCCCCCCTGTGAGTATTATTGTTTTAATTTGTTCTATGATAGTTCTATCAGCAGGCAGCCAATCAACACTATTAAGTTGTTCCTTATTAAGCCACTTTGCTGCCTCGTGCTCCTTCAGGGTCAAGCCTCCACTCTCAACACTGCACCAGAAACAATGCATGGTCAAGTGGAACTTCGGATAATCCCACTCTACTGTTTGAACTAAGCGTTCAACGACGATACGAGTTTCGAGTTCCTCTAAGATCTCACGAACAAGGGCATCTTCAGGAGATTCGCCTGGTTCCATCTTACCACCCGGAAACTCCCAACCATCTTTGAAATCACCATACCCTCGCTGGGTAGCGAAGATATGCCCCTCATCATCATGTATGATTGCTGCTACGACTTCTATTTGCTTCATTAAATCTCTTCTATGCCTATTGATTTCAGATATTCATACGTCCCATCATAAAACTCTGGCAGACGTGTAGGATCTTCTGGAAAGCCTTCTTGTGTGAGACGGCTGTTACCTTTGGGAATACAAATGATGATTCCTTGACGGGCACGGGTCAACAGAACGCGATAGGCATTAAGCATATACTTCCGATTCTCCTTGTTATTCTCTGGATTCCACTTGTTCTTGCCATTAAACTTATAGAAGTTCCATGCACCATCTTCGCATCGCATATCAGCATCCCAAAGCACACAGGCATAATCAAGTTCAAGACCTTGCACTTGTATTTCTGTGGCAGCATCCTCCAGATAGTTGGAAGAACGGATATCAGTCTTATCTTCAAGGAACCAATGCACAGCGTTATCCTCATCCTGCGCCAGAATATGCACAGCCAGCGGTTTGAAGCGTGCTGCAACCTTCGTAACAAGAATACCTGTCTGCTGAGTTCCACGCGCCTGTTTCCTCAGCCAAGCCCTTGCTGCGTCCATATTTCGAGTCAACACGATCGGATAGTTTCTGCTTGCCACCTCTTTATAAAGATTGGCTGCATCCGAACGGAACGCAAGCAATGATTGCACAAATGCAGAAAGCGACTCAGCACGGAAAGAACGCAGGCTGACAGCTAGATGCAAATTCTCTGCATAAGTAACTCTTTTGTTGTCTTGAAGCAGTTCATTCACACGTCCTTCTGCATATTCCGCATCCGTCAGTTTATCGGAAATATAGACATCCCAATGCTTGAACATCGTATTCAAAGCCTTAATCCATTCCGTTATACCGGCCTCACCCGTATTGATTTCCTGACCACCTCCTACGAGACAAACGATGACTGCCCAGTCTTCACGCTGGTCGAGCGACCAAATAAGAAACTCAGCTTCCGACATGGGGAAATTGGGTACTTTTAGTTTATTGCCATACGTACCACCTCGTTTCAGGTAGTCAGCAATACGTTTGTGCGTCCAACTACGCTGCGCCTCATCGAAAATAGCCACATGCTCCACCTCGCCATAACCCGTGTGCTCCAAATGGATAGCTTTCTCTGGATCTATCTCCAAGATACCATTCTCCACTGGGTTCTTTATTTTAGCGAGCATATTGTCGCGATAACGGTGGATAATCTGGATGAATTCGCTCACTTCGCGCCTTGAATCGGACAAGTTTTTTCGCTCACCCCTTGCTACGCATTTCTTCTGATTATCACGTGCAAGAGCTTCAGTAAGTACAGCTACCAACGGCCCATTACCCGACAAATAAACTGCACCGTTCTCCTTGTCCAATTCGCCATTCTTGTAGGTCTGTTTGATAGCCACATCAAGCCCCACTAGTGTCTTACCTGCACCAGGCACACCCGTCACAAAACAAATACTCTTCTTCTTTTGTGCCTTACTGCGTTCGATAACCTGAAGGATATAGTTGATGGTTCTGTCCGTAGAAACTTTATCAGCTTCATGACGTGTGATATCCTCTACAGAATGGTTTTCATAAAGAGCTCGCGCAGCTTCAATAATAGTCGGTGTGGGCGTATAAGGACTGATAATCCAGTTATCAATTGTGCCTGCATTAGTAGCATGAGCATGATGCAGTACACTTGCAATTAAATCTTGAAGATGCTCTGCGCCAGATATTAGCGGATTGTATATCTGATCGTCATAGACGGATGGCTGAAACTCGCTAGTAGAAGTGACTCGTTTCGTAGGAATCAAAATCGGAACAATCACCTTGTCATGACTGAAACGATGGAAATTCTTCAAGTCAAGCGCATAGTCCATTACCTGTTCCACATCAGCTTGTAGCGCATCCTTTTGGCCAACTTTGAATTCCAAGCAAAATATGATTCCGCGTAATAGCAATACAACATCAATGCGCTTACCCATACGAGGAATCTCGTACTCGAAAACAATCTGTGCATCCTCCTCTGCCCAAAGTGTTAGCACCTGTTGCAAGATGTCTATTTCCCCCATCCAAGCTTCATCGGTAGTAGTCAACGCCTCACCATGATAGTTGTTATGGAGAGCGCCTAAAACAGCTAGACGCTCCTTTTTAATAAACTCTTTAATAGTCGCTATGTATAGACATCTATTTGCCATAAAATATTACTTCTATGCTATATGCTGCAAAATTACAAAATCTTTGGGAGAATATTATTATTTCATTTGATTTTTTCACGATATTAATAAAAGAATTGCCAAATGGTCGATCTAAACTATCCAAATTCGATCTAAACAGATCAGAAAAGTTGGGTTGTATAAACGAGTTCTTACTTTTGCAACTAAAAATGAGTAACTCTGCATTTATGTCTGTCTGCATCGTTGACGACAGACGACAGATGAGGTCGCTTTTCCGTAATCATACCACCAATAGACCGCATCGTAGAGGGCGAGGACACGCTCTTTTATAAAGTCGGGGTACTTTGGGGTGAGTTCTTCAGAGTTGAAGCCTGCGATGACGCAGAGGAAGGACAAATCGCCCTCGATGTATTCGCACCATCGGTTCTGACCCAGGCAGAAGCCGAGGATCTGATCAAACTCTGCTTCCGACTTGGGTAATTGCACATGGGCTACTACATGGGGCTTGGATTGCTGGAAGAGTAACCAGAAATCTCCACTACCCTCCACATGACGTAATTCTGCCTTGAACGCATCGCGCTCAACATGCTTTGGTTTCAAACCTGGACGCTGCAAACGAGGGAGCATCACGTAATCACAATTCTCAATCTTCTTGATTTCCATAATCGTCTATTTCAAACGGATGATGTCGCTCCACCTGGTGGTAGGGTTCTTGGATTTGAAGTCGTGTTTGATGGCGTTCTTGCGTCCCGTTGGTAGCAAGCGACCAGAGGTCGAGCGGGCGAATACTTCGGCGCGGCCTTTACCGTTGGGGCGGGTGTATTGTTGGGCGCCGATGACGATGGTTTCGGAGCCATAGCATTTGTTGATGCGATCGATTGCTTTGTCAAGTCTTTTCATCTTTCCGATTTGCTTGGAGGCGATCTTGGAAAGGGTCTTATTCGGCGCCAGTCCGATGCTGACAGGCATGCCGACAGAGCGCCAGATGCGGCTGTGAACTCCTTTGATCAGTTTCATCGTATAACAGTAATTTTAGTTGCGCTGCAAAGGTACTCGCCACCTGTCCCAAATCGCAGGACACCCCTTAGCCATTTAACTTTCTTTAATCTAAATCTTTTAGGCTGAAAATAGACAAATTGCGTTACGCGTTACAGTGTTACAGTTCAAAATATAATAGTGGAATAGCAAAAATTTACTCTATATTTATATATATATTTATATATATATAAATATAGAAGTTTTTCAAGGTGATGATCGCTAATTTTTTAACTGTAACACTGTAACGCTGTAACGGAAATATGAAAAACAAAATTTTTTCGAAAATTTTTTAGATTTTATTCGTGAACCGCAATCTGAATGTTGTATCTTTGCACCGTCGAAATGAGACAAAAACTTGCGGCCTAACTGGGGCGTAAAA
>CADCIQ010000142.1 GCA_902801425.1 uncultured Bacteroidales bacterium
TCCAGAAAGAGTGACACCTCAGAAGCTCCCAACGGTAGTTTGTCCAATTATCTCTTTCGTGTATATATAGAACGCATTCGTACTTTGTGCGACATAATATGTGGACTCCTTTCTTTATTGAACAACCTCTCGCTACTTTCACAGCATAAAAATATAAATTCGGCAATAAATCGAGTTTGTTGCCGAATTTATATAATCGATTTTATTTCAGTTTGTCTAATAACTGATTGGTCTTTGCCAAGTAGAAGTTTAGATGGTTGCGACAAGGATTGATGTTTTCCCTCTTGATTCTAATAATTCTTCTTAATTCATATATATTTGCGAAGATAGGCAAAATTCCCGTAATTTTCGTATCTTTGTAGCGAATATTAAAAAGTGAGTATCGTTCTATCCATATTCCTGCTGAGCATCGGCGCGAGTTTCATACAGCGCACCACGGGCTTCGGATTCGGCATCTTCATCATGACGGTGCTGCCGTTCCTCCTGCCAAGCTATGGCGAGGCCACTACCCTCTCAGGACTGTTGGCAATCACGACCTCTGCTACTATCGTATGGCGGTTGCGTGGCTACGTCACGTGGAACAGACTTTGGCCGATTCTGGTGACATTTATCATCGTCTCGACCATCGCCATATTCGCTCTGACTCGTATCGAAGACCATATCTTGCGGCGCATCCTTGGTGTGGCACTTATCTTGATCAGCATCTATTTCATGCTGTTTAGCCAGCGCATAAAGCTGCCGACTACAAAGAAGGTGCAGGTAGGCGCAGGAACATTGAGTGGACTGATGGGCGGTTTCTTCGGTATGCAAGGCCCGCCTGCCGTGCTTTACTTCATCAAGAGTGAGCCGACTAAAGAACACTATATGGCAATGGCGCAGACCTATTTTCTGATTGGCAACGTGATGATGACTGGCGTTCGAGCCTACAACGGTTTCCTGACTTCGACTGTCCTGACAGATTATTGTTTCGGCCTTGGTGGGGTCGTTATAGGCACGTGTTTGGGAGCCTATGTGTTCAAGCACATCCCCAATCGCATCTTCCGCTACATAGTCTATGCCTACATAACCGTAAGTGGTGTGTTCATACTTTTATCGTAGCTCCATACCCGGTTTGAAGTTCCATTTGCGGGGATGTCTATTTGTTTATGAATGTCCCGTCTGGATGCTCATCAGTGAGAACTCTGCCGTCACCATCCACCTGTATCACACGGTATTAGAATTGGTCAGGCGCATCGAGAAGAATGACTTCGAGGGGCGCACACTGACACTGAAAGTGAAGTTCCTGGACTTCCAGCAGATTACCCGCAGTATCACTGTTGACCACATCTTGCGGACCAAGGACGATATTCTTCCTTTAGCGAAACGACTTATGCAGGGCGTAGAGTTCCACTCCCACCCTATCCGTTTGTTAGGCTTGGGTGTTTCAAATCAAAAGAACGCCACCGCTCAGGAGCAGCAGCCTTGGGTCGAGCTTGAACTGGAGTTTGAGCCGTGGCCAGAGGCTTGATTTACACCATGCCATACGACATATAATCCCAAAAGAAGCCCCGGCTTGCATTGCAGGTCGGGGCTATTCTTGTTCTGAGTTTTTTAAAGCTATGCTATCAAGCAATCTGTTACGAGACCTCAATGGCCTTGGTGACCTTTTGCTTCTGCTCGGCCTTCGGCATGGTGATAGTCAGGATGCCGTCCTCCACCTTGGCAGAGATCTGGTCTTTCACGACATCATCCGGCAGCGTGTAGTTCTGCTCGTAGTTCGAGTAGCTGAACTCGCGGCGCAGATAGTGGTGGTGCTTGTCCTCATGCTTGTGCTCAGCCTTGTTCTCGATGGCGATGGTCAGCTTGCCCTCGTCGTTGATGCTAACTCGGCAATATTCTTTCTTAATGCCTGGAGCTGCAAGTTCCATCGTGTAGGCCTTCTCACTCTCCTTGACATTGACTGCAGGTGCTGTACTGTTGGCACGAGGCATAAAATCAGTGTTCAGGAAATCGTCAAATACTGTTGGGAACCAACTGTTTTTAAACATTACTGGTAACATAATCCTAAAAAGCAACTTACGTGCCAATTGTCAAAATGGCACTCGAAGATAGTCAAAATGGCATGGAATTTAAACTCGGTTATACGATGCTGCCAATTCTTTAAACTCGGTTAAACAATGGAGATATTTAGAATCTTCGAGTATGACAGCGATAGGCATCATACTCTTTGCCAAAGTCATGGTGCAGGCGACGCTCTTCACTGAGTACTTGAATGAACATGATAGCAAAGAAGAGAAGCCAAACAGCGACAGCCTGCCAAGTACACAGCCACAGGGCGAAGCCTATAAGATAAATGAGCGTTCCCGTCAGCATGGGATTGCGATTCAGACGATAGGGGCCATCTGTCATCAAGTGCTGTGTGCGTGGTGCCACCTCATGGCCAAAAGCATCCATCGGGTTGCCTTTTCCACGAAGCTTCATATATACGATGGTCCAGATGCTCAGTAGCAGACCACAGAGCATCAGGCCCCAAGCGACCACATCCTTAGCTGCCACTCCTGACCAGAACGTTGGTCTTCCTGATGCTAGCCACATCAATGTGGGCATCAGTCCCACAAAGATCACCAAGCCTAAAAGATAGCCCAATATGTCTCTTAACTGTTTCATGTTTAACATCCTTCTTTGTAGTTGACAGTCTATTAGGGCTTCCAAGAATAGCGGCTATTTTTAATAGGCTTATTATAGAAAAAACGAGAGGTTAAAGTATTGAAGTAACACTTTAACCTCTCATAATTAATTATTTGGAAAATCAGTGACTTACAGAGTTAGTGTAAAGTACTGGCACCTCTTTTCAGACTCATTCTGCACGTTTTTACACGCTTTTGTCTACAAAACATGTATTTGGGCAGATGATTTCCTTATCTATGTCATATTATTCTGGTTTTGTTTTACACTAAATTGCTCGACCTATGTCTTGCAATCGTTAACTGTTTGTCGTTTCCTGAGTCAGGAGTCTTTGGCTTCAAAACTCATTCTGCATTTTTTCGTGCAAAAATACTAAAAATATTCGATATTAGACTCATTCTGCCTATTTTTCGTGCAGAATAAGTTCGTTTTTACACGAAATAAGTCCAAAGTGGCATCTAAAATCAACTATTTCAGTCAAAAAAGAAACAGTTTTAGGTTTAGGTTTAAGTTTAGATGTTCTTATATATATAATAAGGTATAGTAAACCCAAATCAGAGAATTGGAGGTTTAATCTTTTAGTTTAGAAGTGCATGTATTATACATGGGTAAACGTAAACCTAAACTTGGTAGGACAGAACTACCTGTGTTTCCCAAAATTCACGTTTCTCTTTTAACTGAGAATGAACCTACTTGTGCCCTCCCCTTCTCATTCCATTTTTCTTTTGACTGAAAAGGACTTTTTCATCGTATCTCATAAAGTTCCATGATGTCAAGCATCTTGAAGAAGATACCATCGATTGTTGAATGCCAGCTTTGATGAAAATGTCCGTAACACCAATGGGTAATGGGGTGATCTTTCAAGGCATTGTATATTTCATCCATCACAGAACGCTCTAGCCGAATATCTTGCATGAGACCTGCATCTTTTTCAGTCCATGACTCCAGTCCAGACTTGCTTTGGAGCTCGCAAAAAGAAGGTGCAGTATGAGTGACAATAGTATCTATGCTATGTACTGCAAGTACTTTTTCAAGGGCCTCTTTGTCAAATGCTGGTGGTTCATTGCTCCAATAGTAGTTAGGAGCAAGCAAGTCTGTACCGTCGTCCTTGTGGCCAAACCTACGTAACATCTTTTGATTATGGTCACAGGCTTCTGTCCTGTAGCTCCTATCAACGGAAATGGCACCGCCAACACACAACACCACATGTCCGCAAGCTCTTATAACGGAGTAATCCGGTACCGCCATGAATCGTTTGTGTGCAAAGGTCTTTCCATCAAAGTATGCGGGATTGTCGTGGTTGCCACGGATGAACACAATCCAGTTGTTGGCTTTGTTCATCCGCTTGCTATTCCTCTTTACAATGTTGTCGTAGTACCCTTCTCTCTCAAATCCGAAGCCGCAATCGCCAGCAACGATGACAACAGTGTATGTCATCTGATACTGGACACATATTTTGTTTACGAGCAGGTTGAAGTCGCCGTGGATGTCTCCACAGACAACAAGGCATTTGCTTCTGGAAATTCGTATGTCGGGTAATCGGCCTTAAACATTTGACATCTTTTCCCAATATGGTTTGAGGGTAGTCTGTATGTAAGTGACAACCTCAAAGAAAGAAACGTCTGCCTCCTTGGTTATCTTTCGCAAGAAAGCTTTCCATCTGGTCTGCATCTGACTGTTGCCTGCAAAATCCTTTCTGAAGAACATGGTGTTGGCATCGTATGATGTATGCCTGTTCTCAAAAGTCCTGATTATAGCCTCTTGCAATGTTTCACTGTCATACTTTTCTTTTGACAGAAGATTGAATAGGTCATAATAGTCCTTCATGCGACTGCTCTGGTCGGCGAGGTCAATAACTGCGTGCATCTTTTCCGCAATGACCGTTTCAATGGAATATGCAAGGATATTTGGAACTGGCAGGTGTTCCAGAAGAAGTGGATATTCAAGACAGACAGGACTTGGGGTAACGACATCGCCAAAACCTATATCCATCGTCATAACCTGTGATATCGTGTCCATCTGGACTGGTATGCTCAGACGGATTCCGTGATAGTCCTTGAACTCCGTGATGTTCTGTGCGGTAATGTGCTCGATGTCAAAGATAATGCCGTCCTCTTCGTATGGAACAGAGCATATCTCCCTGAATGCAGCAATGACAATATTACCTTCGTTACTGATGTTGTGCCCTAGAAAATCAATATCCAACGTTGGACGCGCTGCAAACCTTTCGAAGGCATACAGAAGTGCCCCACCTTTCAAGTAGAAATTATCGCGATACCTCGTCTGCGACATTCTGTACAACAGGCGCTCCTGAAAATAACGGGTAAGGACTGTCTGGTAAAACACATCCTCCTTCTTGGCAACGTTCAGCAACTTACTTCGTATTGACTTGCCGTAATTGGTTATGTTGTCTTTGCTCATAGTTTCACTTGGAGATATTGTTCTATTATCTTTCCTACCCTCAGCAGACGGGCATAGTCCAAGAGTCTGGTAAGGTTCCGGTCTGGGCGTTCAAGATAGTTATTGATGATTTCTGAACACACATCCATGCCGATTTTATTACGGAACTTCACAGCATCGCACACACATCGTTCAACGTCGTAAAGCTTGATGCTGTATCCCTCAATGTCAGCTTCGGTTGTACCAATACTCAGTAGTGACTCGGAATAATAGTGTATCTCAACTTGTGGAAAGACTGGTATAGGTATCCTTCTGCCCCTTTTCACAGCAACATGAAATGCCTGTGGCATGGATGTAGTTAGATGGTGTATGCTCCATGCAGACCATAGACACAGAATGCCACCCGGAACAACGGTATCTATGTCAATCATGCTCCCACTAAGTTGTTCCGCATTGGCATATACCCCACGACGTACCTGGATAAGTTCGCCTTGACGTACTTTCTCCAGCATCTTGTAGTATGCCGTTCTGCCCTTCTCTTTTATTTGAGAAGATGTGGTATATTTCTTTTGTTCACTCATAAGTTATAATAAATTCCAGTACAAAGATACTACAAATATTCCTAATTGTAGTACTTTTGTACGAAAAATGTTATTCAAACGGCTATTTTCTCCCCAAAACACGGTATTTTGCAATTTTCAATGCTGTTTCATTTATTAAACGTTCAACTTCACCTTCCACTCGCGGTATAGCGGCGTCCATCTCTCTACTTGCTTTTCTCATTATTTTTCAAGATACGATTATGTTATCGTTGCAAAGGTAGTGAAGAATGAGAAAAAATAACTATCTTTGCAACGAAAATTGTTTACTTACCATCAAAAAGTTATCACATCACATCACAAAGTACTTCATTATGAAAAAATTATTCGTTTTCTTGATGCTGGCTATCACAACGGTGGCAGTGTCTGCACAGACTAAGAAAGTGTCCATTCTCGGAGACTCGTATTCAACTTTCCAAGGGATGATTCCCGAGGGTTACGCCGTATATTACCCCAACAACGGCAATGACGTGAAGGAGGTATCCCAGACATGGTGGGATCTCTACATCAAGGCAAAGGGGTATCAGCTGGAAACGAATGACTCATGGAGCGGATCCACCATCTGCGGCACAGGATACGGCAGAATGGATTCCTCTGGCAACAATTTCATCTCACGTGTGGACAAGCTGGGCAATCCTGACATCATCCTGATATTTGGTGGAACCAACGATGCATGGGCAAACTCCCCCATAGGCGAATACCAATATGCCGACTGGACAAAGGAGGACTGCAAGAACTTCCGCCCTGCCCTGGCCTGCCTGCTGGACATGCTCCAAAAGCGCTACCCCAAGGCTCAGATATACTCCCTGCTGAACTCAGAACTCAGAGAGCCCATCAATGAGTCCATGCGTGAAATCTGCAAGCATTACAACATTCAGTTGATTGAATTGCACGACATCGACAAGCAGAACGGACACCCATCCATCAGTGGCATGAAGAGCATCTGCAACCAACTACTTGAGGCCATCAAGTAATTGGTTGCAGCACACGAATAAGGGGTAAAACAAAGGGTGCAATACTCAAAATCGAGTGTTTTCCGGCAACATACCCATGATTTGGACACTACAAATGATTACCCTACTGTGAGTATTAGGGTGCTTTGATGGGTGGCTATGGGAAACGTGTATTTTTTGGAAGGGGATTGGGTTATTTCCCTAAAAACTCGCTGGG
>CADCIQ010000143.1 GCA_902801425.1 uncultured Bacteroidales bacterium
AGTAAATCATGTTGCTTCTCGTGCTAAGAGAAAGAGAATTTTGAAGCTTACCAAGGGTTACTTTGGTGCTCGTAAGAATGTTTGGACAGTAGCCAAGAACACTTGGGAGAAGGGTCTTACATACGCATACCGCGACCGTAAGAACAAGAAGCGCACATTCCGTGCTCTCTGGATCCAGCGTATCAATGCTGCTGCTCGTCAGGAGGGCCTGAGCTACTCAGTTCTCATGGGTCTTCTTCACAAGGCTGGTATCGAGATCAACCGTAAGGTGCTTGCTGACCTCGCAGTCAACAACCCACAGGCTTTCACAGCCATCGTTAATAAGGTAAAGTAATCTGAAAAGTTATTTTTCACTACCATACCTTAACCGCAAATGTCACAAAAAGTGGCTTTTGCGGTTTTTTTGTGTTAAATTACAAGTTTTTAAGAAAAAAAACTTGCTACTCTCACCAAAATATTATAAATTTGCAGTCGAATGTACAACAATTCATTAATTAATTAACAAAACCAATAGCCTATCGAGACAACATTTACTTAAAACTTAAAACGATAAGAAAATGAAGAATCTCAATACGATGACCAACGAGGAATTGGCCATCAGCTATATGGAGGGTAATAACCGCGCCTTCGATATGTTGCTTCAGCGCACACAGGATGCGTTGTTCACCTATATATTATTTGTTGTGCATGACAATGACACAGCCAACGATATTTTCCAAGAGACTTTTGTGAAGGCTATCATGTACCTTCAGAAAGGTCGATATACCCCTACGGGTAAGTTTAGTGCATGGATGAACGAGGATAACGACCTCTCAAACATCTCAAGCGACGAACTTCTCGATGCAAGCAAGGAGGCAGACTTCGTGAACAAGCAGGTTCTTTGTGATGTTAAGAAGCTAATGGAGTTCCTTCCTGCTACCCAGCGTGAGGTGGTTTTCATGCGCTATTATCAAGAAATGTCATTCAAAGAGATAGCCGAGACTACAGGCGTAAGCATCAACACCTCGCTCGGTCGTATGCGCTATGCGCTTATCAATATGCGTAAGCTCGCTCGCCAGAACTCTATCGAACTGGAAATGGTATAAGACTAACATAGGCTACCTATACAGACGAAAAAAGCGCGAAGACGTAAAGAGTCAATCTTTATATCTTCGCGCTTATTTGTTTTATCTTTTTCGCTTACAAAGCCTTCAGGGAGCTGATAGTCGCTACCGGATCCTCTGACTTGAACACATAGCTACCAGCCACAAGGACATCAACACCGGCCTCGACAAGTCGCGGAGCAGTCTCGCCATTCACGCCACCATCAACCTCTATAAGGGCATACGAGCCAGTCCTGTTGATAAGTTCACGCAGACGCTTCACCTTATCTATGGTGTTCTCTATAAACTTCTGACCGCCAAAGCCAGGGTTCACGCTCATAAGCAGAACCATATCAACATCCTTGATTATATCCTCAAGAACGCAGACGGGAGTAGCGGGATTAAGGGTAACGCCAGCCTTCATACCAGCGTTGTGAATCTCCTGAATGGTACGATGCAGATGTGGGCAAGCCTCATAGTGCACATTCATCATCATAGCACCAAGCTTTGCCGTCTGCTCGATATAGTTACCCGGAGAATTGATCATATAGTGAACATCCAGTTTCTTCGTACAAGCCTTTGCCACAGCCTCCAGAACTGGGAAGCCAAAAGAAATATTAGGCACGAAGGAACCATCCATCACATCCAAGTGGAGCCATTGGGCCTCACTATCATTAATCATCTCAATCTCGCTGTCAAGATGCAGGAAATCAGCAGCAAGGAGAGATGGAGAGACAATTGTCATATCTTACAACTAATTTTTATCTAACTTTTTAGGAAGTTAATTACGACCGCAATCAGTTAAGGCAGAACACCTGATACTGTCCACCAACTTTCATCGCACGACATGAATATGCGATTTGCTTAATTATGTTGATTGTTTTCTCTGATGGAGAAGACGTTTCCAGAGTAAAGAAATGCTTCATAGGCACAGGAGTAAAATTAAACTTTGATTTTGATTTGTACACTATAATAACGCACGAGCATTTCTTTTATTATGCGCAAAATAAAAAAAGTCTAAAGCCGACTTCGAGACCTTAGACCTTTTTACTCCTTAATGCAGTTTAGAGCAGAGCCGCAAACTTCTCGTCAAGCTTTGCCTTGTTGGCTGCTCCAACGAGTTTGTCAACAACCTCACCCCCCTTATAGAAAAGGATTGTAGGTACGTTACGAATACCGAGATCAGCAACGAGATCCTCAGCATCCTCAACATCACACTTGCCTACTACTATCTTGCCATCATATTCCTCAGCCAACTGGCTAATGATTGGACCAATCATCTTGCAAGGACCACACCAAGTTGCCCAGAAATCCACAACCAAAGGAAGTTCTCCATTCTTGAATTCCTCGAAGTTGTCATTTGTTATTTTTACTTCCATAGTCTTTGTTTTTAATTATTCCTTAAATATATAACGCCTACAAAGATACGTTTTTTCCCCGAACAATCAAAATAAATCTCCGTATTTTCTTTATTTCAGAAGAAATTCATTATTTTTGCACAGGAATTTACCAAAGAGTAACACAAAAAACGCGAAAGTGCTTATGGCTGAGCATAACGATCTTGGAAAATGGGGTGAGGAACAAGCCGCCCTATACCTCAAAAGGAAAGGCTGGTATATACGCCATCGCGACTGGCATGATGTACATCGTGACCTTGACATCGTGGCAATCGACCAAGACAGCAGCATTCTCTTGCTGGTGGAGGTCAAGACACGCAGCTCAGAGCAATGGGGCGATCCCGACGAAGCCATAGACTTAGAGAAGCAAAGCAATATCCTACGAGCCGCAGCCGCATACATCAGATGCTACCGTCTGGACTATTGCCAGATTCGCTATGACACGATTTCCGTAATCGGAACACCCGACTCCGAAGTTCAGATTATACATAAGGAGAACGCTTTTGATGTCACTTCACTCTTCCTATATCAGGAACAACAGAAATGGCAAAGAAAGAAAAGACCGGGAACGTGGTAGTTTAAGAAAGAGTAAAGAGTAAAGGGTAAAGAGTAATGAATATCATTCATCTCAAGGAAATTGATTCCACAAACGTATATCTCCTGGATAATGCCGATAGATTCGAAGATGAGGAGATGACCATTGCCGTAAGCGACTACCAGACTGCCGGTCGTGGTATGGGTACAAACACATGGGAAAGTGAGCCTGACAAGAACTTGCTTTTCTCCATACTCATCCACCCTACTTGGCTTGAGCCTTACATGCAATACATCGTCTCTATGGCTCATGCCCTTTCCCTATATGATGTGCTGTCTGCATATTCTGAGAACATCACGATTAAGTGGCCTAACGACATCTACTGGAAAGAACGGAAGATAAGCGGAACTCGCATAGACGGCAACATCAAGGCTGGAAAACTGAGCGATATGGTTATTGGCACAGGTATCAATATCAACCAGAACGAGTTCAACGGCACAGCACCTAATCCTGTCTCTCTCACGCAGATAACAGGAAAGACATACGACCGTCAAGCTATCCTGAATGACATCATCACACGCTTCAGGCATTATCTCGACATAGCGCAGAAAGAGTGGATGACAAGGAAAGAATGCCCAACGATTCATAGCGAGTACCACAGATATCTATTCCGAAAGGAAGGAATACATCGCTACGAGGATGCCGATGGTCAGTTTGACGCAAAGCTTGTCGAGGTACTTCCAAACGGCATAATGCGCCTGGAAAGAACCGACGGCACGATAAGCGAATACGAATTCAAGGAAGTGAAATTTTGTTTGAAATAGAAACCAAAAATCAACTATAACTAATTTATCAAAAAAAATGAGATTCAAGAGAATACTCCTCAAGCTCTCAGGCGAGAGTCTTGCAGGTGATCAGAAACAAGGTATCAATGTTGAGCGTCTCAACCAGTATGCAGAACAGATCAAGGAAATCGCATCTATGGGTGTGCAGATCGGCATCGTCATCGGTGGCGGTAACATCTTCCGTGGTCTTACAGGTGCTGGCAAGGGCTTCGACCGTGTGAAAGGTGACCAGATGGGTATGTGCGCTACTGTCATCAACTCACTCGCACTCTCAAGCGCATTAGGTGCTATTGGTCAGAAGAACCGCGTGCTCACAGCCATCCGTATGGAGCCTATCGGCGAGTTCTACTCAAAGTGGAAGGCTATCGAGGCTATGGAGAATGGCGAGGTAGTCATCATGAGCGCAGGTACAGGCTCACCTTATTTCACTACCGACACAGGCTCTTCTCTCCGCGGCATTGAGATCGAGGCTGACGTTATGCTCAAGGGCACACGTGTTGATGGTATCTACACAGCCGACCCAGAGAAGGATCCAACCGCAACCAAGTTCCACGACATCACCTATCAGGACGTAATCGCAAAGGGTTTGAAGGTTATGGACATCACAGCAACCGCTATGTGTATGCAGAACAACCTTCCTATCTATGTCTTCAACATGGATATCCTCGGCAACCTCAAGAAGGTTATCGCAGGTGAAGAGATCGGTACGCTGGTGCATAACTAAGCGGGCGGCCTCTCCCGTATAGAGGGAGCCGGAAGGCGAATTTTTTATTATTACTGTCCGCTAAACAACTATATCTTGCATAATATCAAAAGATTTATGCTGGACAAGCCCTGTTTTTTCAAGAATTTGAGAATGAGAGAAGGCTGGCGTAGTATTGAGAATTAATGAGAAAAAGAGAGATTTGCTACTTGCGTAGCATTAGAAAAAGCGTGATTGTCTGGAGCGTAAGCGACATTTATTCGCAATGGC
>CADCIQ010000144.1 GCA_902801425.1 uncultured Bacteroidales bacterium
TCAGTTCCTCAATCTGTGCACCCCAGTCCCAGAGCCAGCGGTTGATGTCATCGTCACCTACCACTACCGCCCTTTGCGTCTGCGCTTTCGTAATCTCCTGATACGTCTTACCACATGCCTTCTGAATCGCTTCGAGCATCGCCTTGGATGGAAAACTGCTGGCATACTTCTTTTCCTTCTGAGCAATACAACCGGCTGCACTTTCCACCGTCTGTGCCACATTCTCATCACGCTCATCGATGATCTCCTTGACCCACGACTGTGCCTCCACAATGCGCTGCACTTGGGCTTTGTCTCCATCGAGCATGAGCAGCAAGTCTGTTGCCAGTTTAAGACTCTCATTGTGACGATTTGAGTCTGCTGCACAGGGCAACTTTTCTGCATAGCGAGCATCAATAATAGACTGTACATCATAGCCTCGCCACATTATTTCTGAACACGAATTACTCGAATCTGACGAATCTTTTTGCGTTTCACTATTCGTGTGATTTGTGCGATTCGTGTTCGTATTACTACCCTGTGAATGACCGTCTCGATATAGAGCATCGTATTTCTCAGCAAAATCCTTGTTCTCATACGTAAACAGTTCCTTATCAATATACAAGATATCCGATTCCTTGCAGATAAACGACATCCTCGATGCGTCCTTGCAACTTTCGTCAACCTCCACGCCAAGCACCTCGGCCATCGCGTGCTGGTTGTCGATGAGATTACCCTTCGATGCATCGGCCTTGAAGATAATCTTCAATCCATGACCTGAAGGGGTGATATACACAAGCAGGATACCCAGCTTGCCAAAATCTACACAAGCAGGATACCCAGCTTGCCAAAATCCAGTGTCTTCCATTCGATGAATTTCTCCTGTGGATTATCCACATGGTCGATATCCATCACTACGAGGCCGGTCAGTCTTGTTGCCGCCTGTTTTCGCCAGCGCCCAATCTTGCCTTTCTTCGATTGTGTCTCGTCGAACATCGCCTGAAAAATAAACGCAGGTAGTCCGCGCTTCAGTTTCTGGTCTCCTGTCTTTCGGAACTCATCAATCGTCTCACTCCACTTCGTAGCCCTGACGAGGGCCCAAAACTGGGCCTCGTCTACAGGCAACGTTGGATTAAAAAAACTATTCTGATAGCAAAATCCCATAGGCTAGAGTGTTTGAAGGTCAGTAATATAGAACATATTCTCATGGCGATCGTTATTATCGCCCCAGGTGCGATGCTTCCAGAAGCCTTTCACCACGTAAGGCTGGTTCTGATAATACTGGGTATCACGGTTCTTCGAGGCATAATCGCCTATCATCTCTCCATAGATGACATCCCCGCCACGCTTCATTACCACACCACGGCTCTTGAAGTACTCCGTACCTCCGTCCTGTTTCTGATACTGGCGCTCAGAGTATGCGCCTAGCTCAATAATTGTAACTAAATTCTCCATGATAAATAAATTTTTAAGGGTTAAACTTCGTCTATGATGTCTACTACGGACTTCACTCTGAACTCAGCAAGCTTCTCTCTTATCAGAGTCTGAGTTGCTGTTCCGAGCTCACGTTCCATGACCTCACAGACCTTAATTGCACCAAGTTCCTTCTTAACAGAATTATAGAACTTTATCCGCCTGGGGCTTTCCTTCAGCCATCCGTTTTCCAGTTGGCAGATCACTCTGTCTTTCTGATTCTTCGGCTTCTTGCGAACCCAAGCATTAAAGGTTATCACACCTGTACACTTGTCTTTATGCAGTGTACCTTCTACGTACTTTCCTTCCTGAAGGCGTACGAGTACCTCTTCATTGATAAGAATAAATTTTTTCATAATCTAGCGATTTTGTGGTGAAGGTTCATGTCGGAATTTGGCCATTTTCACTACGTAGACTCCCTCCACTACGCTTCGCCTGATTAGTACTGAATTTAAATTATTGCATATTCGGAGCCATGTTGCTCACGATACTGCTCTCTGATGTCCTCGATTGAGGCTCTGTCGATTTCCTGAAGTCTGCCCTCCTGGATGGCGATACTCTCAAGTTCTCTGGTTGTGAGCACATAGCGGAGATATTGTTTCGACTTAACCCTTCCATAAGGCTTACCTGCATTGCGATGACCGGGAGCCATCTCCCAGCTCGGGCATTTGTCCTTGCCCTCTCGCATTATCTGCATCAGATTACATACCCGAGAGCCATCAGCCAGTATACCTCTGTAGATACAGCTTGCGCAGCACTTTTTAACTTTGATTCCCTGATCGTTTCGAACACTGTAGATTCGAGTGGATCCATTTTTAGTTACTTTCTTTTTCATATTCGATGTTTTTTAAAATTTCTGATGCAAAGGTACGGCGATTATCAACGCACTTCGGGATATTCGTCATTTATCAGATTATTCGTCAGATTCTTCGTCAAATCACGTTTATCTTCGTCATTTATTCGTCAATATCGTCTCTTTTACGATATCCCAGAACGTATCACAAAGCTGTTGCTGGGGATTACGCTTCATTCTGTAGTATACCTCACCACGATCAACATCAGAAATCTCTCTGCTGAAGTTCTTCATAGTGTTCTCGCTCATTCTCAGTTTCACTGGTAAGCAATCTGGAGTAATCTCACTTGCAAGCGAAAGAAAGCTCGTCTGGTTCAGGCTTTCACCCACAAGGCGGTCTCTTACTACCATAAATATAGCTAGCCAATGACGCGCGTATATAAATAGGTGATAGTCGGTTATTAGAATATTCATACTACTTTGCAAGACTTCGAGTCTCTTTTCTCTTGACATTGCAAGATACAGCTTCCTGGCTTGTTCATCATCGGCATTATGGCGCGATTTTCCATTCAGGTCTTCATCGTCCTCCAGATCGTCTTCGCCAAGAGGTATGGCCTTCACGCCATAATGCTCCCTCACCTTATTGACATCCAACAATACATCTCGCCTGCCTTTTGCCACAGCATCAGCCAACAAGGCACAGAGATAGTGTTCAGCTAGAGGATAGCTACCCACGTTCATTGCCAACTGAATCAGTTGTTCCTTTCTCAACCACATACCGTCGAGGTATGCAAACTCCTTTTGTAATTTCTCCATTGTCTCTAAGTTTTGCGAGATATGTGGTCGGCGTCCGGACTTTCCTCATGAGACCTCACAAACCTCAGATTCAACATGTTTGCAATGGCAAAATTACAAAGAATCAATCATACGAAAAAGAAAATCCGCAAAATGCGGTAGATAGCTGTTTTTCCGTGTTTTCCACTTTTCCTCAGGTTTTCCAGAAACTTTTCCTCAGAAAAATCCACTTTTCCGCAAAATAAGAGAAAACTTTTCCGCAAGCGACACTCAAATTGAGGAAAAGTTGGCTCAAATGGCAAAATTTCCGCGGAAAAGGCATAAAAAAAGTAGATGGACTATGTTAAAATCCATCTACCTATTTTTTGCTTCTGAGGAAAAATTCGATGCGCTATTCCTTAAAAATTGGATGCATTGTCAAAAATCGGCATTTCTTCAGCTGATAATTGCTCGAGACGCTTTTCAAAGGATTCAATCAATTGTTGATCTGTCAAACGAGTGATTTCCTTCAGCTCCTTACGCTCCTTACAAATTGTAGACCACACCAAAGGGCTCAACTCCTTATCCTTATAGTTCTCGCAGAAGTATTTGTAGAGACGTTTTTCCTTGTTCTTATCCACGCCACACCATTTGATAAACTCCACTATAACCTGGCTATTAAGTTTTCCCTCCTGTCCTTTGATATCTGGCAAACGGTGAAATAGTGATATCACCCGTTTCACCTCTTCCACCTTATCGTGATTGCCATGCCAAAGGAAAGTCTCATCCTTGGTAAGCCCGTCACTTTGCCCCTCTCGCGTAGCAACGAGCCATACATATGTCTTAAAGTCAGACTTGTTCACGTTATGATACTCAGACTTAAGGAATTCATCCTTTGAGCGTGCCTTTGATCTGCGTTCTATCAACTCGTTTTCTGTAACACTCTGAGATGATCTCATAAAGTTAGCAAACTCCTGCACACTGCACATCAGACTATTGCAGCTATCATTATAAATCTCGCGCAGTAACTCTGCATCTCCCCTCGTAAGCTCTTCCTTTTCTATCACGCTCTGACATGTATTGAGAACTTGAGTTGCTGTCGACAAAAGAGTATCGATGTCATTATAAAGCTTCTTCACAATATCATCATACGAATCCAAGCCATACATATCCAACTGATAAACTTTGGAAGCCAAAGCAGAGCGATCGAATACAGATGGATTCTCCTTTCCTGCGGGTAGTTGCTTTCTAGAAGATTCGCAAGTCTTATGGAATACCTTTTTCAAGGCACTTAGCGTTTTCCTTATTTTTTTGAAATATACCTCTGCATTCTTATAACACTTGTTATTGTCAGTGGCAAACTCCTTCAAAAAGGTTTCTGAGAAATTCAACAATGCTCTGCCCTCGAGATTCATACTCCTCTGATATACCTCGACGGCATCCAAAGTCTGCAGAATCTCATATCTCGTAATGTTGCCAGCCTGAAGACCGGCAATAAACCTATTTTCATCAAACTGTTCAAGCGCCTCAAGGATCTTCTTCAAGGCACTTTCGTCCTTTTCAACTATAGTGGAATAGATCATTTCTTTTAGAGTTTTTTGAATAAAAATTAGTCTTTGCCTCCTTTCTAATTAAGGCCGTGCAAAGATAGTAATTATTCTCTGAAAGAAATAATACATCCGGATTAAATAAAGTTAAAGTTCACAGACATCCATGTTAGGGCGCATGCAGATTAACAACATTTAATCTGAGCTGGTTCACGAAAAACTATCAATCTAAGAAGTCGAGGAACATCAAGGCACTACATGACGCAGTAACGCGGTAACGCGGTAACATTAAGTGGATGGGGATATGC
>CADCIQ010000145.1 GCA_902801425.1 uncultured Bacteroidales bacterium
ATCCATCCGGATCACAAGGTTAAGGATTTGACAAGTGATTTCGTGAGTTTTATGATAGATTTCATTCAGACACTCAGTAAAGGAATCGTCCAAGGTTTCCGTCAGTTCATCACCAATGACCTGAGCAGTTATGTCCCCCTGTTTATTATTGCGGCAGTTCTGATCATAGCTGTACAGATTAAGAATTGGATTCAGCACTATGACAGAAGAAAGAAGTAACGAGTTTCACCATATGGTGCCGCTGCAGATACGTTTCAACGACGTTGACAAGTTCGGGCACGTAAATAACACCATCTATTTTCAGTTCTACGACTCTGGTAAAACTGACTATGTATCCACCGTATGTAAAGGCTTTGACTGGGGTCGATATGCTATTTTCGTGGTGAAGATAGAGGTGGAATTCTTTGCCCAGATAAGAGGCGCAGACCGAATTGCCGTCCGCACTCGTACCATTAAGCTCGGCAACAAGAGTTTCCATCTGGAACAGGAAATCATTGACACCGATACGCAGGAGGTGAAAAGCCGCTGCCTGTCGATAATGGTGCTGTATGACCTGGAGCAAAAACAGTCCATACCGTTTTCCGACGAATGGCGCAAGGCCATCATCGACTACGACGGACTTTAAAATGCATACACTAATCCGTACTTCTCATGTAGTTTCCGAAGAGAGCCATCTGCCTTCATCTGACGGATGGTAGCGTTTACCAGCTGTAACAGATCCTCCTGTCTCTTCTGCATCAGCACGCCTATTTCACCATGATTAAACGGAGCGTTCAACAGTGGGGCTGCAAGTCGGGTATCTGTCTGTACATAATATGGAGCCTCTGTGATTTCTGTTATCATCACGTCGGCCTCGCCCTCGGCAATAAGCGATGGGATTTCCTCGTTCTTAGGGTGAACGATGATGACGGCATGCGTCAGATTCTCGTTGGCAAACTTCTCATTTAGTCCGCCAGGATTCACCATCACACGGACTTCGGACTTGTCGATATCTGCCAACGACTTGTAGCGGTCAGCCTCCGAAGCCCTGCAAAGAATGGTCTTACCGTTAGCCAAATAACCCTCGCTCATGAGCATCGTCTTGCGGCGGGCATCGGTGATGGTGATGCCACCGATGGCAAGGTCGAACTTCTGTGGTTCTGCCAACACATCTGCTGTCAGCGTAGGCCATGAGGTCTTTCTGAACTCCGCACCAACGCCTATCCTTTTCGCAATCTCCTTTGCCATCTCAATGCCGAAGCCCCAGTAAGTCCCGTCAGCCTCGCAGAAAGATAATGGTCTGTAATCACCAGTAGTACCAATGAGGATGGTGCCTCGCTCAACGATCTCCGCCACCTTCCCTTTGACGGGGATAGCCGTGTCTTGTTGCGACACAACAACCAAATGCTGAGTGCCGCATGAGCACAGGAATAATAATTGCGCTATCAGGATAATGATGTTCCGTCTGATCAGTATAATACTCATGTCTCTTAATATCACAAAACATATTAAATCTGGGTGTAAAGATACGAAAAAACGGAGAATAATTCGTAACTTTGTACCCTATTATTACGATACTTTAATGATTTCAGGTGGTAACACTTGGAAGAAATAATAAATTTAATGAGTAAGAAATTTCAATACGGTTACGATGTGAATGCCTCCGGCACATCGTTCCAGAGGCGCTGCTCATTAAAACAATGACATACAGGATTAATCGTTTGACGGGTAAAATATTCCACTTTTTGAACAAAAAAACGTAAAAATTTGGATTTATCAGAAACAATTCGTATATTTGCGCCATATAACAATCTATAAAAAAAAGAGTTATGAAAAAAGTATTGTTTACTGTAGCAACAGTCCTATTTGCTGTCATGTTACTTGAATCATGTTCATTGTTTAGCGAAAATGAGAAAGAACCCTATGCCTATGTACAAGCAACTGCTTTTACAAAAGAGGGTAGCGAAAAGTACGGTATGATGAACCTGAATGGTGAAGTTATCATTGAACCACAATTCGAGAACGAACCTACAGAGGCATCCTGCGACCGATTCTTTGTGCAAGACGAAGATGATCTATGGGAACTCTATACTTTGGAAGCCACCCCAAAACGCATTGGAACTCATAAATTCAAGGATGTTGGTGCTTTTGTAAATGGGCTTTGCCCCGTCACGAGACCTGGTTCGTGGCCAGAATACATTGATGTGAACGGCGAAAAGAAGTTTGATGTTAAAGACTATTTAGACAAAGACGGGAAAACCAAACGTATCATTCAAACATACAACTTCCAGGATGGTATGGCGAAAGTGATGAACGAAGATGGTCTCTACGGTTTTATCAATGAGACAGGAAAGATGGTTATAGAGCCAAAATATGTGGAGGCATGCCCCTTTTACGACGGCAAGACAATAGCTACCCTCCCAATAAAGCTTGGTAAAAATGAAGAATCTCAGGAATGGGAAGTACTTGATCGAGACGGACGCGTGTTGTTCTCAAGCAAAATGGGAAAGATGCAGCCAGGACTGAATGGCTTTGAAAACGATCTCACAGTAGTAACGACTAAAGGCGGCGAAAAATACGTGGTTATAAACAGTAAAGGCGAGAGGAAAGTTACTCTTGATGCTTCGAATGTTAGAGCATTGTTTGGTAATTTGATACTATTTACAGATGACGATTTTTACGATGGTCTGATGGATACCGAAGGTAAAATGGTGATTGAGCCAGAATACAAATGGTTAAGATGGAAAGGCGGTCCGATTTTAGCACAGAATGATAGTGAGGATGAATACGACATTCTTAACTATAAAGGGGAAGTCGTTGCAACGGTGGAAGCCAAAGATCTTTGGATTCCCGACGAGACATATATTGGATTCTCCGACAGGCTTGTCTTAAAAAAAGATTCTATTACCAATATTATCATTGACGGCAATGGAAAGAAACTTGAATCGGCTGTTGCTTTTAATAGCTTAAATGGGGACCACATGGTTTTAACACGGACCAATTATGAGTTGATGGAGCTCATCTTGAATCAGCTACAGCTTAATGAAAATGGAATGTTGGGAAAGACGTGTAATAGTCTGAACAAGGAAGACGACACGTCACATGGTAAAAATCTTTTACGTGATTTAGGGGATTTAGACCTCACACATAACATTAATAGCCAAAAGCTATTTAATGGTAATTTTATGGGAATACCCTATTCATATCTGTTAGGGTACAATAAGGATGTTTTCGATAGCGAAGCAAGTGATGAAGCAAAGTTGACTACTATAATTGCTGGATTTGATGCTGGAGAAGAAACAGACAAGTTGTACGACATGGTGAAAAACAAAATCCAAGGATATACCAAGTTCCTCAGAAAGGATAAGATTTTAGATTCTCCTGGCGAAGTATTTCAGATTACCGAAAATTCTTACTATGTATTTATCGGTAAAAAAGATAAGGAATTCATTATCATATATAGCGCTCAATAAGATTTTTATCCTCATCTATAGCTGGTCACGAGTTGGCCAGCTTTTTTATTTCTCATGAATCCACCTAACTCCTCTGCTAAAGAAACATATTTACGACACACTTTAACTCTATTTCCCCCATTCTGTCGCAATAACACATTCCTGTCGCAACAACTACGACAAGAATCTGGCTAAATTCTTGGAATTATTTTATAATGTTACTACTTGCGTCAGACAGATCTCAGTATCAAGCAGATTTGCGACAAACTCGCCTTTCCCAATCCCTCTTTCTTTGGTAAATACGTGAAAGATCATTTCGGCATGACACCATTGGAATTAAGAAACAGCTAAATTATAAAAGTATCACTTTTGGGTATAATCATATTATAATCAATAAGATAATATGAGTGATAGATATTATTTATCTATCACTTTTTTAGAGTCAGATGAGAGATTTTCTGTAAAAAGCTTGCATTTGGCCTTAAAATTTAGTATCTTTGCACTCGGCTTGCACTGTGCTTGCCAATCATTAACCAACTAGAATATGAAAATAACAATTATCAACACAGAAAGAAATGAAAAGAGGTACACGCGTG
>CADCIQ010000146.1 GCA_902801425.1 uncultured Bacteroidales bacterium
AAGCCGTTCTCCTGCATATAGATGATGACTGCTGCACGGACGACACTCTCGTTGATGACCGTAGCGGCGTCTCCGTAGGCTTGACTACTCATGCCGCGATAATGTCGGCCTAACAGTGTTTTACCGATGCTGTTAAGAAGAACGGCATTTGCATCGTACAAGGAGTTGACAAATGAATGGTTGAATTCATGAATAAGTGTCGAGGCATAGTCCATTCCATTTTCAAAAGGACCGCTCATAGTCTCGTCAGTGTAGTAACCGCAGATGGCGAAAATTTCTTTGGGTTGGCCTATCATTTGCCTGTTCGTGCCATAGTTTCCACCTCCATTGGTAAAACCAATGATGATACGGAACTGTTCTGTCGGTTCCGTTCCATAGAACTGGGGGTACCAATCTTGGTGAAAATACTTCATCACGTTCTCCTCGTATGCCTGAAGTACGGACTCGTAGAAAGTCTGGTGCTGCTTGTAAAATTCGTGGAAGCGGGTATCGGAATAGAACTGATTGAGCCGGACGAGGAATGTATCAATTTCCACCTTCTGCCAACGCTTTTCGAGGTCACTCTTTTCTCCTGTGAATGACACCTTCTGCCCGTCAGTGTTAAGATGGACGGCCATCGACATTACTGCATCGTAGGATATGCCACAATTTTTCCGCAGTTCTTTGACATATGCGACAGTCGGGTGCTGTCCATACGCGGAAAACCATGTCTCCGTGTCGCTTGTGTATTGCCCGCCATTATCCATGCAATACTCTGGAAAACCGGCCGTGCGTGAAATAATGGACATCAATTCTACTGTTTCTGATGCTTCAACTTTAATCTGTGCATCTGCAAAACTCTCTGCTGACAGCATTGCCAGCAGAAGCAGGAAACGTTTTGTCTGTTTATATAATCTCATATCTAAATTGGAATTTAGTTGTAGTCAAAAATCCTCTACAGTTTTCGTCCTGTCCCACACAATAACGTGTCCTACTGCATCGCTACTGGTTTTCAGATACTCCTCAATTGGGGATAAGCCTACAGTATTTCGCAGGCTATCAAGTGCGGTGGCATCCGTCACAGGCCATAAATACAGCTGCATGGTAATATCTTCGCCTATGACCGTTGCAGCCATCTTGATTTGTGTCCCATATATCTGCGCTAAGCCATTCTCCATAAGTGTTCTGTCTTTCAGAATCGCATAGTCTGATTTACTGAGAACTCCTTCCTCCGCCTTTACTTTCACGAGGTCAAGATATTTGATGCGGTTTGAAGCATCGGAGTGGTCAATAACGAGCCAAATCGCACGATTCGCCTTGTCCGACAAATGGGATGGCCAGCCTTCTTTATCAAGAATATCAAAGACTGTGGTCTGATTCAACGAATCTGTCCGCGCCATTTCATAGGAATACTCTGCGATTTCATCAGCAGAGAGAGACGCCATGCCAACAGTCCACTCACGGACTGACTGGTCTTTATCGTAAATGTTCTCAAGGATATGGTTATAACTTTTGCATCCATTGAGAAGTGTTACTATTGCTATTAGTGCCAAAATGCTTCTTTGTCTCATTGAGCAGTTAAATTCCGATTTATCTGTCTATTTATGTTTGCAAAAGTAGATATAAATCTCGACTCATGCGAGTCTTTGGGGATAAATAAAGTTAATGCTTGTTCTAATTGGAGTCATCGCTATCCAACCTCCGTTCGGTCTTGTACTTAATTTGGTGATGTCTGCCATACAGATAATCCCTATTCTATAAATCTTTGTCTCCCATCATATGGATTCTGGAGAACTCATTCTTGAAAGGAGCAACATCATCTTCCGACAAGACACCTTGGTTGTATCTGTGTTTGATTTCACCAACAAAGTCCATATACATTTCATCGTGCTTCATTGAAGAGACAACCTTCGGAATGGCTTTGTGCGCTTCCGAAGAGAAGTCCTCATTCCATCTGCCGTGCTGCAAACAGTCTGACACGATTCTCTGGGCGCTTTTGATCTGCCCGGTTTCATACAATTCCGATGCTCTGAGGATATAGGCATTCCAGTCAGTTACGGCAAACATCGAAAGGTTGTTGATGATGTAATCTATGATATCAGTTGCCTTGGAAGAACGAGCTATGATTCTGTTATTCGGATCAACCAAAACGATGTCTGGGTATGATGTAACCCCCAGCTTCCGCTCAATCCCAGCCTGTCCTTTCATCTTTGATACAATCATTAAAGCACGGCCATAGTCAGGATTGAAATTATTGAAATAAGGCTTCAGCGAATCGGAAAGCGTTAATGCGAAATACTCTGGATTCGCATCCAGACCAGACTGCCCGTCAACAGGCTCGTTATTATATCCAAAATACAGAATTGTGTACAAGACATCGTCATTGGACAAACGGGAGAGTTTTCTCTGCCCGCTGACTGGATATCTGATGTCCGGGACCCTCTCACCAAAGGGCACCTGTGCATTGCCTGCAATCGGGAGAAGGAACAATAACATCGATAGAATCAAACACTTTCGCATATAAATTTCAATTTAATGGCATTTAGGGCTTCGCCTCGGCATAGCTCAAGCAAGCTTGGCTCTGCTCTCTGCTCGCACCTAAATTCCGATTTATCTGTCTATTTATGTTTGCAAAAGTAGATAAAAATCTCAATTCATGCGAGTCTTTGGGGATAAATAAAGTTAAGATGCCAGGAACCTGTCCTTTATCACCCATACTTCTTGTATTTAGCTTTTACTATCTCGTAAGAGTTTCGGGTCAGTTCCTTCAGCAAATCGTCGGGTGCAGTCGTTGGATTGATGCCTATCCAGTGCTTGGGTGATTCATTATACGGATTGCCGATACACTCATATTGTGCTTTCAGTTCTTCAATTCGTTCTGGTTGGCATTTGAGTGTAATGATACCAAAAGTATCACAATCAAAGAATGAAAACATGTGGCCATGAACATAGTACACCAATACGCCACTGGCATGATGAAAAGCCGTGAAAGGCAGTTTCTCTTCCACGTCTTCGCTTAATGAAAGGCAAAACTCACGATAGTCTTCTATGTTCATGTGATTTGCTAAATTGGGACATTACTGTTCTACAAGTTCTTCTACAGTCTGCCAAAAATCTGTATCAATCATTGTGACCTGCTCACCACTTCGAGTAAATGCATCCATGTAATAATGATTGTCAAACTTCAGGGACTCTATTGTATAGTCTGTGTCGCACAACCTCTTTTCTATGGCAGAGGCGTGATTCCTTATCTCATCAATATGAGCTTCAATGTAAGCATCCGACATTGCAAGGCAAATAAACCTTATTGACCGCAAATATTGTTCGCTGAAATCATTGCGCCAACTAGAAGGAATATAACAGCCCTCGACAATGAGATTCTGCTGATTCTCAATGGCAGTCTTCACCATTTCACGCACAATAGGCCAAAGCTCATCCGTGAGGGCTTCATCGTCTTCTGGGGTAAGGTTGGTCTTGCTACTGCGAATCAAGCCCATTTTCAAATGATCTAAAGACAGGTAAGGATACTTGTATTTTTCAAGCAACCGTTGTGCCAATAGCGTCTTACCCGTATGTGATGCACCTGTTATTATGATAACCATAATTACTATTCTGAGATCTTTCGAATTAACGATAAATCACCACTTGACAAAGCTTTGAAATTGCGCTCTATTTTCTCTATGTCCCAATCCCACCATTTCATTTGCAGCAAATAGGCGATGAATTCGTCGTCAAAACGCATCCTGACCACTCGGCAGGGATTCCCTACCGCAACAGCGTAAGGTGGAATATCTGAGGCAACCACAGAGTTGGCTCCGATAATGGCTCCATCACCGATATGAATGCCTGGCATAATGGTTACATTCTGACCAATCCAGACGTCATTGCCCACAGTTGTATCACCCTTCAGAGGCAATTCGTCCTTCACTGGTGCAATGGCACTTCCCCAGTCACCACCAATGACATAAAACGGATAGGTTGTCACACCGTCCATCCTATGATTGGCTCCATTCATGACAAACTCCACACCC
>CADCIQ010000147.1 GCA_902801425.1 uncultured Bacteroidales bacterium
ACGCCGAGCCGATAATGGAGAAGCTGGAATTCAAGAATTCGATATCAGGAGTCTGGAAATAGTTTAGTTGTTTTTATTCCAACCCTAACATAAATCTCGCGGAAGCCCGATAAACATTGGGCTTGCGCGATTTTTCAACCCTAACTTAAACCTAACAAATCCCTAACATAACCCTCACCTGCAAGTTTTTGACTACACCCAAGTAGTTCGGCAAATAATTGGGGGAATTTAACACGAAATTGTCCATTATGTAGTCATTTTTCAACAATTGACTAATTACCCACTTTTTGCTACTATACTAAGAAAAACTTTTTTCCTAACTATGCCGCAAATTTTCCCTCGTTGGGAATAAAAACAGGCCTTTTAGCAAGTTATAGATATTGTTAGAAAATTTCCAAAATGCCATCAAAAGCGATCTGTTTAATATGTGGGAGGTGATGTTAGGGTTATGTGAGGGATATGTTAGGGTTGATAGCATACCCTAACGTCACTAACACGTTTATTATAAGTCATTTACGTCAAGATGTTAGGGTTGACTACTTTTCTGCGAATAAGTACAATTTATTCAGCGTCCAAAGCCACTTATCCTCAAATAAGTCCATCGCCATTCTCGCTGCCAACGGGCAGTATTCTCTAAGCAGTCGAGCCGTAATCTCTCTGCCAGTTTGATTACGCCTCTCTAACAATTCTAAATCTTGAGATAGCTCTTGAGAGCCGGAATCCAGTCTTCGTTGTTATGGGGACAGAGGGTGTGAATGCCGAGGGATTGGGCTACTGCGCAGTTCTTGGGGCTGTCGTCGATGAAGAGGGTTTCTTCGGGTGATGCCTGTTGGCCTTCGAGCATCATCTGGAAAATTACGGGTGAGGGCTTCATCACCTTGCATTCATAGCTCAGATAGAGATGGTCGAAATAATAGTCGATAGGATGGCTGCCTCCATCGAACTCAGGGCTACAAGCCCATTGCATCATAAACGGATTGGTGTTTGAGAGCAGACAGACCTTATATCCCTGCTGGCACAGCTGAAGCAACATATCGAGATTGCGCTGGGGAACAGACTCCACATATCCATGCCAGGCATAGTAACACTCATCCATCGTAAGCTTCCTGCCGATAATCTTGCCAAGTTCCTCGCAGAACGCCTCAGAGGATATCTTGCCGCTCTCAAGATCGCCAAATATACCATGCTGGCAAAAAGCATCGAGATGCCTGGATGCATCTCGAAGCCCTATTTCCTCAAACTTCCTAATGGCATTCTCATAACTCAGGGCGAGCACTACACCCCCAAGATCGAATGCGATATTCCTAATGTTGCCTGTTGCCAACGTTGCGTAAGGCGCTTATTTCTTGATAAGTGAAGCAACCCAGAGGATAGCAACTGCACCAACGATGGCAGTACCAAGCTGTCCAAGAACGCCACCCCACTCAATGCCCAGCATCGAGAACAGCCATCCGCCAAGGGCTCCACCAAAGAGACCAAGCACGATATTCATGATGATGCCGAAACCGCCACCTTTCATCAACTTGCCAGCACAGAAGCCAGCCAAACAACCAAGAAGGAGTGAATAAATAATACCCATAATAGTTCTACTTTTATTTGACGGTGCAAAGGTAAGGATTATTTTCAAGACAGCAAAGAAAAACCTGCTAAAACTTGCAAAAGAGAGATGCGGCTATTGAGCCATGTAACAGAAAAAACTCAAAAAGTTTTGGTTTTTAGTTCGTTTTGGATTACCTTTGCACATTGAAAAAGAAAATTATGTCGATATTAACACGCAAATACCCCTTCACACAGAGCAGTCACTGGCTTAGAGACTGCGCTGTGTATTGTACCGTTGTTTTCCTGATTATGTACTTGCTGCAACCATTTGGATTCAGTATGTATCAAGGCAACAAGCTGCTGGTATCTCTGTTGTTCGGTGCGATTACCTTTGGTTGTTGTGTGGTATTCGGACTTGCTGTACGGCCTCTTCATCAGCGTATTTCACCTTGGCGGGTATGGCACGAAGCACTTTCGGTACTTACAATGATATTATTCATTGGCATCTGTAACTTCTTTGCATTATCTTTTGTGTTCCATTATCCGATCAGATTCGACATTTTCCTGTTGTTCCTTTACTGGACTCTGATTGTCAGTGTGTTTGTAGCTGTTTGTTCTGTTGGTATAAACTACCATCGCTATCTGCGAAACCAACTCGAGACATTGCTTGATAAGACGACCGAACAGCAGACTGATATTGTCGTAACTATCCACGACACCACAGTCAGGGGTAACGACCTTCAGCTGCCGATTAACAACCTTCTTTATATTGAGGCTCAGAAGAACAATGTTGCCGTTAGCTATGAGAGGGAAGGGAAAGTTGCCACCATTGAACTGCATACCACCTTAGCTGCTGTGCTCGATGACCTTAAGGATTATGAGAATGTATTCCAGTGCCATCGCTCATTTGTTATTAACCTTAATAATATCACGTCGGCTCAGGGTAATTCCAACGGCTATCAGTTGAAACTTGGTCGGAGCAATTCAATAGTACCAGTATCGCGTACATACGTACCAAAACTGCGTTCGTTTTTAGGTTAGTTATTAGTCCTTTTTCTTAGTCATTCGTCCATCGGATTAGTTGTCTGTCAGCCTTTTTAGCTGTCTGTCCCGCAAATTTGGATGTGCGGAAGAAAATCTCTATCTTTGCAACATCAAACATTTAAAAGTTTTGTCATTATGAAGAAAATAATCAAGGTTGCGCTACTGAGCGTGTTGGGACTGGTAGTAGTCTTTGGAGTATTGATGTGGTTGGAGTTCGGTCCGTTGGTGAAGGGTGCCTTGTCGGCTGAAAAGCTCGACGACGGACTCTATTACATTGAGTATCGAGGCGATGATGGCTTTGACGGGCTGATGGACCAAGGCGGTTTTGAGAGTGCAGACCAGATGGTAAGTTACATCATAGAATTTCTGTCGAAAGGTCATTACAAGTCTGAAGTGCAGACTCAGAAGGCCGGTTTTGGATGTTCGGCCCTTACAGTAAAAACACCAGAAGGCGGAGTACTGATGGGGCGTAATTTCGATTTCTCATCGGCCATTGGTGTCGTGCTTCATACAATTCCCAATCGTGGTTACGAAACGATAACCACCTTTAATGTCAATTTCTTCGGATTTGGCGAGGATTACAAACCAGAGGGATTTGTGAATCAATATCTGGCACTTACAGGACTATTTTTTGCACTCGACGGTATCAACGAGAAGGGGCTCGCCATTGCCGATCTGATGGCAGGTGACACGATACAGACCCACCAACGCACCAGCAAACCCGACCTTACCACTACGGCTGCTATCAGTTACCTTTTAAAGAACGCGGCTAATGTTGATGAGGCGCTTGATTTGCTTCGAGGCATAGACATGCATTCCGATATTGGTTCTGCTCATCATTATGCAATGGCGGATGCATCAGGCAAAAAGGTGGTAGTAGAATATGTCGACAATAAGATGGTCGTTGTAGAGTCACCTGCTGTAGCCAACCATTATCTGTGTGAAGCCAAGCTCAATGTGGGTCTTGTCGATGGCGATGATCGCTATGCCATGCTTTGTGAACGATATGAACAGACAGGAGGCTTAATGAACGAGAGACAGCTGACCGAAGCCATCGAGGCCGTATCGCAGCCGGAAAGAGAGGGTTTCCTCGGTACAGCCTGGACAATGGTTATGGATCTGAAGCATCCATCTGTAACCTATTATTCTCGCCGCCATTTCGACAAACCATTACACGTTGAAATGAAGAAATAGATGGGATACCGGTTGCTAACGTTACGTAAGGTGCTTATATGCAAAAAAGAAGGTGCAACTCATTACGAGCTGCACCATTCTCTTATGATAGCTAATTCTATTATTATTACTTCCAAGGATTGT
>CADCIQ010000148.1 GCA_902801425.1 uncultured Bacteroidales bacterium
CGTTAGTCCACATGCCATCCTTACCACGGAATGTACTCAATCCGCTTTCAGCACTAACGCCCGCACCTGTCAGAAATACTATATGTTGTCGAGTCATATCTTGTCTTTATTAGTGATTAATTTCTTCAGTCCATCAACAGTTAGCACTTTCCCATCTATGCCCCGATGCAGCATAGCATGGCAGTTGGGGCAAACAGGCACTAAATCTTTCACAGGGTCGAGCTGGTATTCCTCACCAATGGTGGATATTGGCACGATATGATGTACGTGGATGAAACCACGTCCAATCTCGCCGTATGACTTTTCAAAATCCATGCCACAGACTTTGCACTTATATCCATTTGCGGCAATACACATCCTGCGGGCTTCCTGATTCCTCTCGTACTGATTAACGATGACCGTTTTTTTTGCACCTTCAAAAAGGGTATCTGTGTCGCTCAGTTCCTCGAAATCGCTATCAGAAGGTTGCTTGGCAATAGTAGATTTGATATAATTTAGCAACTCGCCCCTCAATATCCTTGGTGATCTTACAGAACCATTAAGTCCATGCTCTAACAGGTATTTATACCCTAATAAAGGTTCATCGATAACTGCTGTTCTCTTGATACGGTAAACATGTTGGGATGGTTTATCAGTATCGCTCAAAGAGAAATCTTCATCATCAATTTCTTCCTCTTCAGGGACTTCTGTTCTTGTGACCACCATCTTATATCGTATGGATTGTTCAGGGTATGAGCAATACAAGTACACGACATCGCCGATGTTAAACTGATTATTGGCAATATTGTTCCAGTCGATGGTGTCATATTTTTCCATGAAATCGTGTAACCGGAAATCCTGCTCATTCCATGAAACCAACCAATATTTCTTGATGGCAGAGTGGTACTTGGCAAATTCTTGTTTCATCTCAATGGCAGCAGTGACAAGAAACTCGAACGCATCTTCCCACTCTTCCTCATTATTCACTTTATGACTTTCAATGAGATATACGGATGCTTTTGTTTTGTGTCGTGTCCACTCCAATTCTGTACCAATATTATCCTCGATGCTTTCACGGTATTCACTATAATATACATCCCATGACTCCACATCTCTAAAGTAGACACCAACGGCACAAGTCTCTTTCTGAAAGTCCACACTTAGCGTCAGGTGATATGCCCCATGTCCTACGGCATAGTCCTGATACTTGCGTGTGTCGGCATAGGGATGTGGAGTCAGTTCTTTGCAAAATTCCACAGAAGCCTGACTATATGAATTGAACTTCGACCAGAACTTACTCTTAACAAGTTGCTTGTCCGTGATGGGTTTCTTGTTGACTTCTTTAATTGCCATTGTTTGTAGCCGTATTTCAAATCTATAGGTTAATATACTTTACAGGATTAGCGCTACGCCCATATAGTCCTGTGACAGATTTACCTATGTAGTCGTTGTCGAGATTCAGTTCGCCAACAAACTCACACCTGCCAGCGTGTTTGGGGTCTTTTGTATAAAACCACTGTTTTGGAGAATATACTGCCTCGACCTTTCCTTCAACAACAGCAAGGACATGAGTAGCACGAGATGCTCTTTCGAGTTTCACTTTCCAATACTTTCGCGTCATCTCATAGAGATTTTCACGCTTAATTTTGCCAACCTTTACACAGACAATTTTGTCTTCGGCTTTAGGTATTAATTCATTTGTATTCATATCTGTTGTTTTTTAACGTCAAACATGTCTTTGACCCATTCCATGACAGACGTTGTCCCATCCATAACAAACTCTTGACCTATTGCTGCGGACTGGAAATAGTCAGATTTCCATCCATTTGGATTATGAGAAATAGCAACTCCTCTCATAGATTTAGGGAACTCCCATCGACTTCGACTATAGCCCTCCTTTGTCAACACGAGATTTTTGTCATATTTGAAAGTTCCACTTCCTTGTAAATCTGGAGCAAAAGTCAAATGGTCTGTTGGCAGATATATGGCATTCTGTCCCTTTTCCCAAGCTTCCTTGTAATTTTGGAGGTTAGCATGAGGATGGTACTCCAGCCATTCTGGAATCTGCTCTATTGATTCGATAATGTTACCTATCTGCATATAACCATATATCACATGAAGATTAGGCGTTCTAGGTATATAGCGCAGCCTTCCTTGATAGTATTCTGTATGTTTGAACCATCCGAAAAACAGGAATAGGTCACCTTTCGTCACGCCATTCGTCCTTAATTCCGACAGCGAACTACCTGTTTGCCCGTATGCTGGCATCCATCCTGATTCTCGATGGATAGTAATAGCCCGCAAGTCTGGATCAAGATGGCACTTGCTATTCTCGTTCAGGAAAGTACGGGGTTTTAAACACCTGATGATATCCAAGTAGGATTGCCCCGCCCACAAGATAGAATCGTATGTTATATCATCTTCTGAGGGAATAGGGAAAGACAATAGCGTACCATCAGGCAAAATTGGACTTGCCTGTCTGCCGTATTGGCTATCGAATCCTTTCCTACTTAAGATAATTCTCACAGTATTTATTTCCCTTATTTATATTGATTCAGTCTTCGGTATTTATCTGCCACTTCAAGTAGATCGTTGAACTTCTTTAGTCTTTCTTCTGATAGTTCTCCTTTAGCAATTCGCTTTCTGGTAGCCTTGAACCAGTTGAGCATATCATGCTCTTCAAGTCTGTGCTTGGAAGGGCGTCGGTGATTCGTTTCCATGAACGACATCATCTGCTCATACTGTTGCTGCCATCTTTCTTCTTGCGTCATTTATATCCGTAGTTTTATTCCATTGCGTCAGGACTATCGTAGAACTCCATTGCTGCCAAGGCTTCGTCATCGTTAGTGAATTCCGAATCCTCCTCGAAGATTTCTTCTACTTCTTCAGCAACTTCTCTGTCTTCTAATTGCTCTAACTCCACCTTCTGTTTCTCGGGTGTGTACGAACCAACCTTACCTGCCTTTATTCTATGTCTCATATTGATTCATATGTTGAACTTTCAATTTCTAAATTAACCATTCTCGTATATAATCGAGTTATCTCCCCTTCTTACAGTTACCTTTGCAGGTCCTCTAATCTGGAACTGGCGTCTTTCTTCCTTACTGTTAAAGGACAGTATCTCATGATACAACCGTATGCCCTCTTCTTCGGAGCCAGGATAAGGAAGGGCAACGACACCTCTACAGATAAAACCTGTTGACGGAACGGTAAAAGAAATTAAAACGACGAGAAACCGATATTCGTTAACAATGGCGATATATACCCCATCTTCCCTTTTCGTTGGCATGGTATCTTGATCTCCAATTATAAAAGTACCATGAAGTATATCTTTATCAGGATTAAGTATCTGGTCTCTTATTGGTTTTAAACTATCATTCAAAATGTAATAATACCCCAGCTTTCGAAAAGCATATAGATACGCAGACTTTAGTACTGCGATTCTTGCCGCTTGGACATTACTCTTTTCCTTTTTTACGTGGAGATTGACTTGAATCGAATAATTTGCACCATCACTTTTCACGCTGTTTACAAAATCATCCACGGCATTAGGTGGGTTGGTCTTACTTCTTATGTCGAAACAAATAGTTTTTTCTTCATCTATCCGAACTTTCGTATGAACTTTCTTTCCATGAGAATTTAAAACGGCATCTGCATTCTCTAGTTGTCGGTTCTTATTTCCATATTGCAATTCCAACTCATGCAACAACCAGTTATCAATATCGTGTCCACACTTA
This sequence comes from uncultured Bacteroidales bacterium, assembly GCA_902801425.1. Classification (GTDB taxonomy): domain Bacteria; phylum Bacteroidota; class Bacteroidia; order Bacteroidales; family Bacteroidaceae; genus Prevotella. Next base: position 3,717 of record CADCIQ010000148.1, read on the forward strand.
CTGTTGCATTTCTTGCAGGTAACAAGAATGGGGCT
>CADCIQ010000149.1 GCA_902801425.1 uncultured Bacteroidales bacterium
AATCTTTCGCTTTTGCATATCACCTGCAAAAATAGTGTTTTTCTGTCAATTCGACAAAAAAAAGCCTAATTATTTGCTTAATAGCCACGAAATAATTACCTTTGTAACCGCAATAATGACGTCGTACGAATGAAACTCCTATTTTATTTTTTCTTCGCAATCTTCTACACCCTCTCACTGCTGCCACTGAGAGTCCACTATTTCATATCCACGCTGTTGTACTTTTTGCTTCGCTATGTGTTCCGCTATCGTTTAAAGGTGGTACGCCGTAATCTGGCTACCTCTTTCCCAGAGAAAAGTGAAACTCAGTTGCGTCGGATAGAGCGAGCCTATTACCGGTTCTTCTGTGATTATCTGGTAGAAAGCATCAAGCTGCTCACCATCAGTCCCGAAGAGATTAAACGTCGTCTGGTGTTCAAAGGCACAGAGGCGGTGAACCAGTGTGTGGAAGAGGGACAATCGTGTGCTGTCTATCTGGGTCATTATTGCAATTGGGAATGGATCACCTCTCTGCCCCTGTGGGTAACACCGAAGGCACAATGCGGACAGATTTACCACCCTATTGAGAACAAAGATTTTGACCAGCTGTTTCTTCGTCTGCGCCAACGGTTAGGAGCCGTCTGCATCCCTATGCAGGACACGCTGCGCAAGATTCTGGAATTCCGTCAGGCACACCAGCCTGTAGTCATTGGCTATATCTCTGACCAGAAACCCAATTGGCATAATATCCACCATTGGGTGAACTTCCTGCATCACGACACCCCTGTGCTGACAGGCACGGAGCGCATAGCGCGTAAGGTGTGCCATGCCGTTTTCTATATGGATGTGCGATGTGTCCGACGAGGCTACTACGAGGCAGAGTTTAAGCTGATTACCCGTGAACCGCAGAAGATGAAAGAGTTTGAGGTGACTGACATCTATTACCAGCATCTTGAACAGAGTATTCTTCGTGCGCCAGAGTACTGGTTGTGGAGTCATAATCGATGGAGCCGTACGCGAAAAGAATTCAACGAACGCTTCAAGGTCGTTGACGGCAAGGTCGTTGCCAAATAGGATAAATAAACGAACCTGTTTTCTCTCATTTAAGGCTTTAGCCGATTCTGAGTCATTCGCTCCATATACTGCTGAATGATTGCCTTCAGTTCTTGCTCCATCTGTCCTTGTTCCTTAACCTTACCCACTAAGTTGTTTTGCATCAGAGAATCCTGTAACGAATAAACAGCTTTGGTTTTCTGTCCGTCAAACTGGAGTACATATCCATGCTTTATATACTGATAAATGCCACTCAGATAATTGACAGCCCAAGTATCTTCAGAAGGGGTATTCAGCAAATCGATACCAAAACCGAAATAAGGCTTCTGATAGCCAAGCATGCCTAGTATGGTAGGCAGAATGTCGATCTGCTGGGCTATTTTGTCTATCATCTGTCCTTTCGGATGGCTGGGCTCAAATATTATAATAGGTGAACAGAAACCTCCCAAATCAGTTTGGTAGTAATCATGATCACTTCCATTGGTATGATCACTAGTCAGTACGAAGATGGTGTTCTCGAACCAAGGTTGCTTGCTGGCGGTTTCGAAGAACTTGCCTATTGCCATATCGGTATAACGGATGCACTTCTGTATTTCAAGTTTCCCTTCAGGAAATTGCTCCTTGTATTGCTCAGGAATGACGAAAGGATGATGACTGGATGCAGTAAAGACAGCCGTCATAAAGGGTTGCTTCATCTTGCCCATCTCCTCAGCATAATACTGTAAGAAAGGTTCATCCCAAATGGCCCAAGTACCGTCAAAATCGTTGGTACCCTTGGCAGCCTCATATTCCGTTCGACCAAAATAATGCTGGAAACCTGTCTTTTGGGCAAAAGCCTGAAAACCCATTGAGCCATTCTGAGCACCATGGAAAAAGGCCGTTTCATACCCTTCTTGTCCCAAAATGCCTGCCAATCCTGTATAATCGTTCATGGAAGACGGAGTGAGGATAAACGGTTCGACGAACATCGGAATGCACGAGAGGATGCTGGGCATCCCGTCTATGCTCTTACGGCCGTTGCAGAAACTATACCGGAAAGTCGTGCTCTTGTCAATGAGAGCATCTACATAAGGTGTATAGCCTTTGTATTTTCCCCCCTCTAAATCTTTATTCAAAGCACCTATATACTCGCGTCCGAAACTTTCCACAATCAGCACCACCACATTTTTCTTCACCATCGATACGCTGTCGTTAGGGGTATGAACAGGAGTATATATAGACGCTAGCGCTTTTTCGTCACTAAAATAGTTGGGTACCACAAAAACATTCTTGCCGATGGAGCGAATCAGGGCAAAAGGTGTATTTAATGCCAAAGCCGCATCAACGGGTCGACTGGCATACTGATTTGCATTCGAGATGGTGATAGGACGAACGGCTGTTGTAAAGCCGCCTCGCATTCCCGCTACGCAGAAGGGGGCAAAAAGCAGTAACGACAGCAAGCAAACCACATCGTAGCGCCACCACTTCAACGAATGGCTATTGATAGAGGGTCTCGCATAGCAGCGCCAAAGAAGGAATACCACTAATGCAAAAAGCAATACCAGATACCAATGGTTTAAGAATTCCGTACCTATGATACTGCCCAAATTGCCTTCATTGGAGAATTCCTCAAGGACGGTAGTCGTTGTGCGACGCATGGTGTAACGGAAGTAGACTGCGTCCATAAAATTAATGGCCAAGGCAAGACTATTGACCAAGACAAAAATCCACTTGCAGCATTGATGATAGATGGTACACTCTTTCCAATGTAAGGGAAGAAGCATCAGCACAATATATAGTGCATTGGTATAGAGAATGGCTGATGTGTCGAATAACAAACCTCCACGCCAAACATCTAAGGTATAATTCAGGTAGTCGGTATTCTCGAAATAATAGGTCAGACGTGCAATTTGGTAAACTACATAGGCCAGTAGCAGGTTCCAAAGGACTGCCAGCAAAGGGGAATATGGCTTATTTAGTAACTTTCGTATCATCGTTTGTTTAGGTCTTTTGAAGCAGCCTGCAAAATAGCCTTGGCTCGTAGAATAAGTTTGTCACGGTCCTTGCCATAATTCGATACCACGCGATTGCTTATAAAGTCGTAGTTGACAAAGCTTGCACTGTCAATAATCGTGTAGCCATCATCATAGGTATGGATAGCGAAAGGGTTCTTATAAGTAACGCTTAATACGTCGCGGCTGAAAGTATAGTCATCATGAGCGATACCCAACTGACCCAATAAGGTTGCAGGCAGATCTGTTTGGTTGCATACCTGTTCAATGCGGCGAGGTTGTTTGACAGCACCACCTACCCACAACATAGGGATATGGTTCAATAGAGGATTTGACTCGTCAAGACCAGCATACACAATACCGTGGTCAGGTAACATGATTACCAACGTATTATTCCACAAGTCTGATTGGCGAAGCTGCTGTATGAAGTATCCTATACACTGGTCAAGGTAGTAGAAGGCGTTGAGTACCTCATCGTCAAAATGATGGATAGGGACATCCCAAGGTACATGACTGCTCAGTGTGGAATAGCCAATCAAGAAGGGCTGTCTCATGGTTCGGGTCAACTCTGTGAGTGTTTGGAAGGTAATGTCATCACGAACGCCCCACTTGGCAGAAGTCTGC
>CADCIQ010000150.1 GCA_902801425.1 uncultured Bacteroidales bacterium
CGAGCCAGTTGAGTCTGAGCCAGTTGAAACTGGTATGTACAAGACTATCAAGACAAAGTTCATTGAAGATTCTGCAGGCTTCATGGCACTCGTTGCTATCGCCCTCATCCTCGGTCTTGCATTCTGCATCGAGCGTATCATTTACCTCGCACTCTCTAAGGTAAACACAGTTAAGTTCATTGAAGACGTTGAAAACGCTCTTATCAACAAGGGTGACCTCGAAGGTGCTAAGGCTATTGCACGCGACACTCGTGGTCCTATCGCCTCTATCTTCTATCAGGGTCTCACTCGTTTGAACGACGGTGCTGACGCAGTTGAGAAGTCAGTTGTTGCTTATGGCGCAGTTCAGGCTTCTAAGCTCGAGAACGGTTGCTCATGGATTACCCTCTTCATCGGTATGGCTCCATCTCTCGGATTCTTGGGAACTGTGATTGGTATGGTGCAGGCATTCGATGACATCCAGGCTGCAGGTGACATCTCTCCAACAGTCGTTGCAGGTGGTATGAAGGTGGCCTTGTTGACTACTATCTTCGGTATCGTCGTAGCCCTCATTCTCCAGGTATTCTACAACTATATCCTCGCTGAGATTGAAGGTCTTACAGCCAAGATGGAAGACTCTACCATTTCTCTCCTTGACATCGTTGCAAAGTACAACAACAAGAAATAAGCATACGATTACACAGAAGACACTCTCTGGTAATTGCATAATATTTCTTGATTCAGTCAACAACATTAACTAAATAAAAGGAGAAAAATAAAATGGAGAATACACAAGTAATAAGCGCACAGGACAAGGTTGAGAAGTTCTCAAAAATCACGCTTTGGGCACTCATCGGTGTTTCAATCCTCGTGATGGCTCTCTTCCTTCTTGTTGGCTACGATACTCCTTATGAGGAGGATCCCAAGTTCGTGGATCCACAGCTGACAGACCTCCTTATCATCTGGACATATGCCCTCATCATTCTGACAGCCATCGCTGCTGTAGGTGCAGTTATCTATGGCTTTGTTAGTGGTGGCAACAAGTCTAAGAACGAGGATATCGGCATGGCAAGCAAGGCAGGCCTCATCGCATGGGGCACATGCGTAGCATCAGTAGTGATTGGTCTTATCGTCGGCATCAGCAACAAGAGCGAAGTGCTTTTGATTAATGGTAAAGATTGGAACATTCCATCTGATATCATCATGACAGATATGTCTATGATTGCCATTCTTGTATTGACAATCGTGACTGTCATTGCCACTGTCTTCAGCATGGTGACCAACAAGAAGTAAACAACTTTAACTCCGAGCAAATAATATGGGAAAGAAAAGAAAAATGCCAGGCTTGAACACTAGTTCTACAGCCGACATCTCATTCATGTTGCTCATCTTCTTCCTTGTAACAACATCAATGGACACAGACCAGGGTCTTGGCCGTACACTGCCAAAGCCACCTGAGGATGACCAGTTGAACAACGAAATCAAGGTTAAGGAACGTAACATTCTCAACATCCGTATCAACAAAGACAACTACGTGATGATTGGTGACGACTACGCCTCCCTGACTGACGTGAAGGAGAGAGCTAAAGAGTTTATCAAGAACGAGGACAACAAGCCCAACCTGCCTGAGCTCAAGCCCAAGAAGATTAAAGGTCTTGGCAAGACAATGATGGTGACTGAAAACCACGTCATTTCAGTTCAGACAGACCGCGGCACAGACTACGGAGTTTACTTCGCCGTTCAAGACGCTCTTGTAGCAGCTTATAACGAGTTGCGCGACGAGTTGGCAAAACAGGAATTTGGTTTCAAATATGAGTTCCTGACAGAAGACCAGAAGAAAGCCATCCGCGAAGTCTATCCTCAGAAGATATCTGAGGCTGAACCAAAGAAATATGGAGGACAAAAATAATGAGTAGATTTAACAAAGGTGAGGGCAGAGAAATGCCCGAGATGAACACATCATCTCTTCCTGACTTGATCTTCACCATCCTGTTCTTCTTCATGATGGTAACCACCATGCGTGAGGTGACATTGAAGGTGAAGTTTGAAAAGCCAACAGGTACTCAGCTTGAGAAATTGGCTCGTAAGTCTTGTACTTCATTCATCTACATCGGTCAGCCTACAGATGCTTTGAAAGGTCAGTTCGGTACAGCTCACCGCATTCAGTTGAACGACAAGTACGCTGAAGCACCCGAAATCTACGACTACGTGATTTCCGACCGTGGTGAACTTCCCGAAGCAGACAAACCTTTCTACACAATCTCACTGAAAGTGGACCACAAGACCCCTATGGGTATCATCACCGACGTGAAGCAAGTGTTGCGTAAGGCTTACGCCCTCAAGATTATGTACTCGGCTAACAAGCAGCAGTAATAACATAATAAATCATACATAAAAAAGAGCGACTCATTATTGGGCCGCTCTTTTTTTGTTTTTTTTCGTCTTATTCTCCTTTCATCGGGAGAAACCGCTAATAAAAAGAGAGGAATGAAGATGTACGAGAGGGTGGAAGGAGAATAGGAGAAGGAAGAAAGAAAGAAAGAAGGAAGAAAGAAGGAAGGAGGAAGATGGAAGGAGAATAGGAGAAGGAAGAAAGGAGGCGGAGATTTGGAAAGTCTGTAGATGGGGAACGCCTGTAGATAAGGTATGTCTGTAGATGGGGGAACGCCTGTAGATGGGGAATATGTCCATTTTCCTTTGTCGCCTTTAGTTATGCTAAGATCGCAATTCTATTTTACCCACTGAGACCTAAAACTCTTTTACAAATTCTCGTAAACTAGTTTTAGAAATGCTGGGACGACCTCATTTTCTGCTGATTTTCTTTGTTTGGTGAAGGGAAAGAACTAACTTTGTCGTGCGCAATGTTAATAAACGCCTTTCCCCCTAAAAAAGTGGTGTGTTAGTTATACATTTCTGGAAAAAGGAGAATAAGCCATACACGACAGTCTTACTAACTAAAAAACTTTATACATGAAAAAAATTGTATATCTCGCTATCGTTGCGATAATGACTTTGAACCTGACCGACATGAGGGCAGGAGAAGACCCACATGGGCTCTACCACCTCAAGAGATCAATCTTCCAAGATGGCAAAATCAAATTTCCTGCCTTCCAGCAATACAAGTATGCTGCCGACTCAGTCGGACTGCTTGTGACGTGGCAAGAGGCGACAGGTTCCAGCCAATGGGGACGGTTGCAAGTTGAGATACGTGAGAATTATCCGCTGAAAAACACTGGCGAAACGCCTCAAGGCCCTGACGGACACGGCACCCAAATCTTCAACGTCAATGCCAACCAGTTCTACTTCAAATGGTATAACAAACAATGGCCTGGCGTGAGCAAACTTAACGAGTTCGTTACCGAAGTATATACCAAAGACAACATCAGCCCCACAGTGGCAAAGGCCTTCAGCATGTTCGAAAACAAAATTGACTCGTCAAGCAACAACAAGTTCACCGGCTGGTGGATCCGAATTGCCTCGGCAGCCAATCCCGACGGTTCGGGACAACGACAACCTGTGCAGACACTCTGGAAAGCATACACCTCAGACATGTCTGTAGTTGTCCATATGCTCAACAACGGCAACGTGCTTGGCTGCAACACCGCAACTGGCACCAAATACGAAAACGACACCACCATCTATGAGGCAGGACACCCCTGCAACA
>CADCIQ010000151.1 GCA_902801425.1 uncultured Bacteroidales bacterium
AGGAAAATTGCGAATCAGCCAATACCTGGTGAAAGACTTCAAAAAATGTCGTTATTACCAGGAGACGACACGAGAACAGGGGACTTTTTCAGCGCCCTCGTTAGGTGTCGGGCTTTCAGCCCTTGCAGTCTTGAATTCATTGAACTAACATTATTTATATTCATACAAAAAATTAGCCCTGACCCGCATCACTGCGAATCAGGGTTTGGGTTGGATTTGAATTTCAGTAAGGACAATTAAAGAAGAGCTATTTCTTAATGTCCTTGAGATCGAGGATCATTCCACCGCCAGAGCCAGTAACTGTTGGCAGATGACCATCCCATTTCTCAATCCAGTCTTCCTGCACGATGTGCTGTGATAAACTAGCAGCTATTTTTGTGTTGTAATATGCTTCTGCGTCTGCCTTGATCTGCATTGCCTCTGCAGCACCCTTTGCCTCGGCAATCTTGATCTTTGCTTCTGCCTCTGCCTCTGCAACCTTGTTCTTTGCCTTGAGAGCAGACTGAACAGCAGCGTTCTTCTCGTTGATCATCTGAGCCAAAGACTGTGGAGGTGTGATCTGTGATGTGAACTCCTCTACGATGAAGCCTTCTTTCTGAAGTGAAGACTCAAGGCGACGGCGAACATCACTCTCGAAGTTTGCACGACTTGACATCAGCGAATCACTTGTATAGCGGTTTGCACAAGTACGGTAAGCCTCGTAGATACAAGTGCGGATATATCCGTTCTCCAGTTCATTAACGCCTTCACGATACTTTACGAAGATGTCACAAGCCTTGGCTGGATCTATGCGGTAGGCGATTGTTGGATCCATCTGGAACGTAGAAGCATCCTTGGCATTCACGTTGAATGGCTCGTAGTTCTTACGCTGGAGATAGGTAGGGTATGTGAATACTTTTGTCGTTATAGGGTTGTAGAACACCCATCCCTTACAAGTACCTTCCACACCACCGTATTTCTCTTTGGAAGAATCCCACTTGTGGAACTTGATACCAATCTCACCAGAATCAACTACCGTGCATGATTTTGATAGTAATATCGTGAATCCGAGGGCAACAGCTACGGAGATAAATGCCCATTTCACTTGCGAAACAGAGATATTGAAATCAGTTTTAATTGTCTTTGCCATAATAAATTAACTCAAATTTTTATTTATAACTTAAAACTAAACAACTATGTACTATGAATTATGAACTGTGCACTATGAACTATGCACTATGAACTATATTCTCACTGCCGTTCCGCTACAGCTAACCATCAGCATACTACCTGACTGACCAATAGTCTCATAGTCAAGGTCGATACCTACGATAGCGTTAGCACCCATATTCTCAGCACGCTGACGCATCTCGTTAAGAGCCTTTTCCTTAGCCTCACAGAGCGTGTTCTCATAGCTTGAAGCACGTCCGCCGAAGATGTCGTGAAGAGAAGCGGTGAAATCCTTGAAGAAGTTAGCACCGATGATTACTTCGCCTGAAACTATTCCGAAATACTGCTGGATTGGGCGACCTTCGATTGTTGGAGTTGTTGAGAGTAACATAATGATTTCCTTTCTTTTAATTTATGTGATTAATATTCAACTTTCGCATAGCTCAAGTTGCAGGTTTTAAGGTTTATAGGTTAAAGGTTCTTAGGTCGGAGTGCTTTTTGTCGTGCAGACCTTATGACCTTACAACCTCAAAACCTTTTAACCTCTGAAGTCGAGCTTGCGAAACTTCAGTTTTGTTGATTTTTGATACTGCAAAATTACTACAAAAAAGGAAAATTATGAAATTATCGCAATGATTTGCATAAAATATTGGAAAAGTGAGGAAAAACTCGTATCTTTGTTGCGAAAAAGTGGATTAGAGTAAAGTGTAAAGTAGAAAGTGTAATGTAGATAGTACTAAACACTAACTAAACTCTAAACAGGTAAGGAAGTACCTATAGAAACTAGGTAATTCGTAATTAGTAATTCGTAATTGACAATGAGAGATCTCGCCCGACAAGGTATATACCGCATTATATATGACATCATCAAGGCTGACAGCATCATTGTGCGCCGTGAGATAGATGCCATCAAACTACTTTGTGATAAATACGGCATTACGCCAAAGCACAGAATGGCGTCTATGAACCTTTCGCTTGCAGAAGCCGTGAAAGAGGTGCAGAGCCTGACTATTGGTCAGGTGGAGGAACTGCGTAAGGACATCAGCCAACTCATTCTTGCGGATGATGCCAGCCAACGTGAGGAGGCTCTTCTCTTGTTTGCCATAATGAAGGCTATTGATGGAAAATGCGAGGTGGTGAGTGTTCCGTGGGGCGAGATAATGATGGATAACTCCCAACTCCTATTTATAGAAGAGGGCTATGACGAGGATGTGAATGCGTATATAGAAGCGCACTATAACACGATTGTGAACACCTGTAAGGTTGGAGGGTTTGATTTCGTCTATATCCCAAAGCTTGCAAAGGTATTTGCTTCACAATCAATGACGAGTGACCTCTTCTTCTATTTCTCGCCAACAAACACTATTGAGGAAGCACAATATATTGCCAATAATCTATGTAATGTCACGACCTCTATGGTATATCGTGAACTGCTTGTCGGAAAGATGGGATTCCGTATGGATGTGGCAAATCCTTCCTTGCTGTTCAGAGTATCATTCTCGGTAGTGAATGGTCAGAGAATGGCGAACTATGTGCTTATCAATACTGATAGCAATATGATTGTACAGTTGGAGGAAATAATTTCAGAACTCCAAAGATTGCAGAATGGCAATACGCTGACGATAAATAATATATGCGTAAGACAAGATTCTTTTATCTATAATGGCTTCTATCGCACGCTGTTCGACCTCCTCACATATCGCAAAGGGGCTAAATGCGAACTTGTGGTGCATCCGTATAGCCGTAGTAACGTGCTCTCTATTCGTACCACGACTTCGGAATCAGAGACAGAACAACCTCTTGATCTTGGACCAAAGGAATCAGCCTTCTATGTTTTTTTAATAAAGGAGACACAGGAGTACGGAGGTTTCCAAATTGCGATGCAGACAAAGGATGATTTGTTATATCTCTCAGAGGCTCAGAAACGCTTTGAGCAGACCTATTTCTCTCTCTGCAACAGAGATACCGCGCCTGACATAACAGATGCCGTAATCCGTCGTCCTATGCTATCAAAAATCCGCAAGGCAATAGAGAATAATGATATAATCGTCCAGCGTATGATGTTTATGCCTGAGATAAGCAGAGACAAGATTATAAAGGTGTATCTGGAAGGAATAAATCTGGTATAATCCAAATCTTTTATTGAAAAGTCATTTGCTTTTTTGGAATAATGAGAAAAAGTTTGTATCTTTGCACTTGAAGAATCGAAGACCGTGCGCCAGCCTTTGGGGGCTGACACGCACTTTCTTCTTCGTGCGAGCCTAAGTTTGCACGCATCAAATATAAAAAGAAAGGAGTTATCATGGCAAGTCTTATACGTTTTGACTGGGCTATAAAGCGTATTCTTCGCAACAAGGCAGATTACTGTATTGTTGAGGGGTTGCTTACCGTTTTGCTTGGCAAGCAGATTCAC
>CADCIQ010000152.1 GCA_902801425.1 uncultured Bacteroidales bacterium
TGAACAGGTAATAGCAAAAGTACTTATGTCTATGCATGATGACCTACCACGCCCGACCAAGGTTCAGATTAAGATTACGAATCTTGACAAGAGGCAAATACAGTTGTATCAGAGAATATTGCAGTGAGGTGATAACTACAAGTATTCGCGATACTCAAAAGATTTGATAGAGATTCGTGTGAAACGGCTGGACCTGTAGCTCACTGTTTGACTGTTGTTCGTTCGTCTATACGTTGGATCCCGTCATCCTCAAAGATGGCATCGACGAGGCGTTCAAAATGGTGTGCGGTGAGAAACGCTGTAATCTACAATAAAAAAACCGACTGACAGTAACAATATGTTATTGCCAGTCGGTTTATTCTTTCATGTACTGTCACCAAAATCGGTTATTTCTCTCTTTTGAAGCGGGCTATCTCCTCATTGGAATCGGTGTGATACCAAATCATTTCAGAACCAGTCAACTTGTGAATATCAACTTCAAGATAGGATTTGGATTCACCATTGTAAGTTCTTCCAGTGAAGATATTTATGTGGCCCGTTTCTCCTACCCTGTAATTGAGGTCTTGCGTTTTCCATCCTTCGTCAGGCCATGCAGAAACTTGTTCCTCTATGCGACCTGAATACCAGTTCTCAGGATAAAAGGTATATATTACCGTCTCTCCGTCCATGACGCCACTTCGTATAGTTTTTCTCCACTTTCCTTCAAGTCTGCTTGCGTCAAACATATCATCATCGTCGCTGCCGCAAGAGGCGAATGCGAGGGCGGCAATCAGGAGGAAGAGAAGTTTTGCTTGTTTCATTTCGCTTTTATGGACACAGGTGAAAGGAATTCTTCAAGAATATAATGCTCAATAGACTCTGCTGACATACCTGAGAAATCAGCCACGACTTTGCCTTTGTGAATATACGTAATCTCATCGCATATATCAGATATTGCAGAAACGATGTGTGAGGAAAGTATGACGCATTTCCTCTTGGTCTTCATCTTCTTTAGCCAATGCCTGAGAACAATTGTCCCAGCAAGATCTATACCGTTGAAAGGTTCGTCCATGATGACGATGTCATTGTCCTGAAGCATGAGCGTTAGCAGCATCAGCCGCTTTTTCATGCCTAAGGAGTATCTGCTGGCATATCTGTTGAGAGGCAAGGCGAACTTCTCATTAAGCTTTTCTATCACCTCTCTGCTGACATTCTTTCCTTTTGCACGAAGACTGAACTCAATGTATTCCATGCCTGTGACGTATGAGTAATAGAAGGGTGTATCGTTCATGTAACCAATCTGCCTGTTCTCGCTGACAAAGACAGAGCCTTCATAAGATTCTATCCCGGCAATGCATCTGAACAATGTACTTTTGCCTGCTCCATTCTCTCCCATGATTCCATATACCTTCCCTTCTTCAAAGGAATGGCTGAAGTTGTCTATAACAAGCAACTCACGATATCTTTTCGTCAAATTCCTAACTTCTATCATCATTTGTATTTCTTTATTTCTGAATAGGCATAATAAGCCATAACTCCCGATACTATCATGGAGAACGGCATGGCCTGTGGCACAATCAGTGACACGCAGAATATGGCATTCAAAACCATATACACAATCACTGATATGATGTCATTGCCGCTATTGGTTCCACCGCTTACAAAGCATAGCATTTCCACTTGAAACAGCAAAAGGCTTGCTCCAAGATAGTATAATGCTCCTAATAACAACTGAGGCAAGCTGAGATCGACAAGTATTAAGCATATTATAATCGGAAGAAAGATTACGCACGCATTTCTCAGAGCAAAAAGGAGTTTAAGTTTAAGAAACCTTGAAGCACTCTTGTAATTAAACAAATACTCCACATGCCACTCGCGCATCAACAACATGCTTATGACGGAAGCTGCAATCACACAGACTGCGACAACCAGATTACGGTTTCCTATGTATGCGCCAATCGCTCCTCCTGCCATGAGCGGTAAGAATAAAGGCATCGTCAGACGTCCTGTACGATGGTATTCATAGCTGCCAGATGCCAGGCATGGAAAAGTGGGCAGGCGCAAGGAAAAACCTCCGCATGGAACATACCATGCAATCATAAAAGGAAGTAGAACGATTGCTACAGCCCATAGCTCGTCGCGATGGAGGAAGAAACAAAGAAAAGGGAATGACAAAAGCATGTATTCTACTGAAAACAACATCTTCGTGCGTTTCACTCCGAAAACTGAATAGAGGAATGTCGAATCGCCACGCATGAAGTGACAAGCCAGCAACAGGAAGGAGTAAAACAATACACTGTAATATATAGGGGCATAAACTAATCCTAAAACCATAAGTGTACCCAAGAGGGAAAAAAGCAATAAGGCGGGAATGACCATGAGTCCCAGCTCCTTAATCATTCGCCACAGGCATTTTGCCCTAAGTCCAAAATATAGTTTCAATACATCGTGCATGTCATGCCCTACTTATAAGAGTCTTGTTTGTTTCATAACACATCGTTCCAGACCCCTTGTGTTCATTTCATCGTTCCTTTTTTAATTAAAAACGCGTGTTGCACAACATTTATTATTTCAAAGGTCATTTGTAGACACTTCATTTTAGACTTTTTATAACCACCACATTTCTTATGTCTTCGGTACTCCTTCACGCTTTCAAGTTGTGCCGATGCAGTAATTGGAAATACAAGAGCTAGTAGGAAGGTGATGATGGTTTTCTTCATATCTTGGCTATTCCTTGTTATAGCTCAAATCTGTACCCAACGGTCAACTGAACGACCCTGTTGTGAATCTTGACTGCATCAATTTTTGTAGCGTTCGTCAGGCCGAGGTTATAGCGGGCATCTATCCGTATGGCACCTATCGTGTACGACAGGCCAATAGGGATGCTGAGGTCAAAGGTCTTGAACCAGGTGTCATCGCTCGATGTCACAGTCCAGTTGCCATGTTCATCAAGCATTTCCTCATGGATGTGCTTCTTCAGTGCAAAGCCTGGCTGTAAGCCCAAGTGAAAGGCAAAGTCGGGAGTGATGTAGAAGTTTGCCGTCAAGGGGATATTAAGGTAATGCAGCGTGGATGAAGAGTTATGGAATTGTGAATTGTCTTTCATCTTCGTTCCCTGGTTGGAATAAAGGAGTCCACCCGACAGGCTGAACCTTTCGCGCAGCTGATACTCTAATTCTGCACCAGCCACAAGCCCAGCCTTGCTGGTGTATTCCATTTTCTCCCCGTCAATGCCGACATAGATGTCCGGATCTGTCAACTTGGCGATGTTGATACCAACTTTTGGCGTCAGTGTCCAACTACCTACTTCTCGTTGTGCATTGCCAATCAACGGCATTGCAAGCATTGCTAATATGATAACGTTTCTCTTCATTATATTTTGCGTTATATCCATAAATATAAACGGAAACCCTGCTGCTTTTATTGTACTGCAAGGATAGTAGTAGCACCCCTGACCTCCCATGTCATCTCATTTCATATTCTGCTATGAGCATAATGTTCTTCCCGTTATGCGTGATGGGATAGAAGAAACGGTAGCGGGTGGCTGGCGTGGGAGAAACGGTAGCGGGTGGCTGGCGTGGGGAATGCCTTGGGATTGAGTCTGCCGCTGACCGTCCTGCTTCCATTGGGCCGCACCTCATAGCCTATGTCATTGACGATTTCGTTCCGGGGCAGTTTGCGCCAGACACCTTCGGCATCAAGAAATGCTATCTCGCAATATTCACCACAAGCCAGTTCGCTGTCGCTGTTGTTCCTGAGTATAAAGGTGACGGCCTCGGCTGTAAGAGGGAAAACGTCTTGGGTAGGACGGATGCTGATGCCCAGCGTATCGCTTACACCAGTCTTTGACATCCGTATGGGAGATTCAGGACCTACAAATTTCAGGATGGGTGCATCGTAGACTTTCTGGTGGAACAGCCGACGGCGTTCTGCGGTGTTATAGATGAAGTTCACCTCTATGCCGTTAGCCACCACACAATAACTGCTGATGCAGCTAGACAGTTCTTTGCACTTGCTGAGCCGCTGCCCAATCGTGTCCATGATGGCGTTCAACTCATGCTCGCTGTATTGTCTCGCAGGTTTGTCGGAAGCGGATGCCTCAGCATCATACTCTTTCTTTTCCTCCGCCAGTAGGGTTTCAACACTGTCAAGCCTGTGTACCGATTCCCATGCTTCCTGCTTCTTCAATTCTACAGAATCACTTGCAGATGATTTCGATGTCGGCTGATTTACTACTGGGCGGCACGAAAACAAAGCAAGAGCAAACAGGATGGATATTACCTTTTTCGTAACAAAGTTTATTCCGATATACATTCCAACAATATAGTATTTAGAAACTCGGTTCTGCATCTCCTCGCAGGAAATTCACCATACCGTCTTCGTCCTTGGCATAATAGCCTTGAAAACGCAGGGTTGTGTCATCGGAATAGTCGAATGTGGCGACGTATGAGTAGGCCATGTATTTACGTTCGTTATCGTAGTGTGCTTCCAGTCGCAGACAGTTACGCTTTGTGCTGCCCTCTCCCTCTGGATTCCAGTACCCCAACTGCCAAGTCCCTGTAAACGTGCCGTTCATCGGCGCTTCATCGCCCCAACCAGTGTCATCTAACACATTTGTCCAGTCAGTATATTGCTCATTGCCGCCGATGGTGACGAGCTGACGAGATTGCCATATCCGCATACCCGTGAATGTCCCATCTTCGTTGAACGTCAGCTGCTCGAAGTAACGCTGCCGCTCTCCGATTTTCTCATAATGCCATGTCCCGGCCATGAGCGGCCCATACTGTTCATTCAGTTCTACGGTCTTTTCGTGTGCTTCTGGGTCGGCCCATTGCGGGTCGCTGCTGCACGCTGTCAGTACAAGAGCAACGAGGGAAAAGAGTAATGCCATTTTCTGTTTCATGCTGTATTTACCTGTTTTCGATGATTTTTGTGAGTTCCAATATTATCTGTGTATCGCCTAATGTTTGACGAAGGCTCAGTTGGTAGGCTTTATTACTCGAAACACTATAGTATTTTGCAAAGCCATCAGCATCAACGAGTGTAAGAACACGCCTCACGGCATCATAGGTGTAGGTGCCCCTTTCCACAACGGATGTCATTGTTCCATCGGTATGGTAGCAGATGATTTGGTAGTCGGTCTCGCGAAAGTCATAGACATATCGATATGCACTCTCTGTGTCGAACTTTTCTATCACGGTCTTGCCCTCCCTGTGTGTTGCCTGCCTGTTGAGCGACCATTGCGTTGAGGCTATAGATTCTATAGCTGTCAACATCATATTATTTTCATCTTCTTTGTCACAAGAGGCTAGGGAAAAGGCTGTAAGCAACACAAATACTATTTTCCAGATTTTCATTGTTGTCATTTCTTCTTTATCGTAAACTCTACTTTCTGGATACCCCGCTTATAAACATTGGCGAGGATGAGATTGTAGTGCAGCGTTTCGCCTTGTTTCATCGATTGCTTGACGTATGCCATTTCGCTCTCGGTAAGTATGTTCTTGAAGAGGAATCCTGAATGACTGCCCGGCACAAGGCGTATCTCATCGGTAAAAGGCGAAAGAACGTAGGCGTATGTTGCCTGATAACGGGCTCCTGCCTGCCATAGCGGGTGGCTCTTATCAAGAATGTTCTCCAGGTAGATTTGTGCATGCTTGTCAAATTCGGGAGTCGGCGTACCATCGGTGTATGTCATCTTGCCATCGGCATCCACCATGTATTCACCACCTTTGGCTATGGCATACTTTTCTACCGGGCACTGCTGCTCATACTCTATGTCGGCCTCGCTCTTTACTTCTTTCTCCACAGGTTCTGCCACCTCTTCCACTTTCTTGTCGGCGAGGATGCGCACCAGTTCGTATGTGCGGTTGCTGGCATCCTGGGGAGGGTTGGCCA
>CADCIQ010000153.1 GCA_902801425.1 uncultured Bacteroidales bacterium
ATATGGATCGTCTGCTCAGGGTGCCAGCGGAAATGGCGACCTATCAGAAACTGAAGAAGAAAAGCAGCCGGAATGTGATTTGGATTGAGACCAACCCGTGTACCGAGTTCTGGTTCTTACTCCATTTCCTGCCGCAGATTTCCACCAAGCATTATGAGACGTGCGATGATGTGTTGCCCGACCTCCAGCGATATATGCCTGGCTACGAGAAGACAGCCCGTTATTTCAGGAAGAACAATCTATACAAGTATCTGACTGAGCACGGTGACTTGCAACGAGCTATCAGTTATGCCAAGGAATTAACCCGCCTGAGCGAATCAACTCCCGAGGACAAAATAGCGTATAGCCAGATGCATACGGTGTTCGAACTGATTGCGTCGATGGAGGAATCTATGAGATAGAGGGTAAGTGTAAAAATAGGAAATATAAAATTAAGAAGTAAACAATTTGCTCAGAAAAATAAAACAAATTTGCTCAGAAAAATAAAACAACAACATATGGCTGATTACGCAATTTATTCATTCGAAATTCAAGAAGGCAACAGGAGCCTGTTCTACAAGAATACGAATACAAAGGCTATTGATATGGCAAACGAGATAGTCTACAATGTGTTGAAAAGTGACTTTATTATAGTTGGGAAAAAGAAAAAGCAAGACCAGCGCTTAGAGATTCGCCATTTCATTGGAAGAGGCAATGTTTTTTCGTGGGATTTGTGTAATGTGAAGGATATTGTCATCCCCGAAGGTCATGAGAAGACTACTGCAGAAACTCACCCCGGCTGTTATGTCATCGTTGACAATAGACCTGATGTTTGCCAGATAGCGATAGAGAAAAATGGCGCATTCGGACCAGATACCGACAAAGTAGTAAAATACATTAATAGGACATTTAAGGGACATTTGGAAGAATATGGTCTGAAAATAGTTATCAAGAGAAAATATCAAGCCAAGAAATTCAAGGAACTCATTCGTGAGAGAATCGTCAAGAATAATGATTCTGTAAAGAAAGTAGTATGGGAATTTCCAAACCCCGATAAAGTTAAAGGTATAGATGCTACTGAAAAAATGAAAGGTCGTTTGGAAGGTCTCGGACTGTTTATTCAGGCTTCAAATATTTTAAAAGGAAAACTGACTCTTAGTGGTCTTAAGGGGGATCCTATAGATGTTGACGACGAAACGATAGAGGACTGGGCACAGATTATTGCCTTAAGTGCTCAAAATAGTTATAAGTTGTCTTACTATTTTTTCAATTCGCCAATGGTTAGTTTTAAGGATGTTGCATATGCTATAGCTACCATTGACAACAAGCATATAAGAGACTTTGAGGAAGGCTATCTTTCAAACAAAGGCGAAGGAACGACTTTCGAGTTAATTGAGACACTTAACAAAATCAGAAAAGAGATTGCCGACTATGATCATGAGAAGATTGTTGACAACGGCGAGTAAGCGGAGCATCAAGGACGCTTTCAAAGGCAATGCGGTTTTCCGCACTATCGATGCTGCTTACAAAGAGCAAGAGATTCAGATGGCTAAACTCAGGTTCTCACCAGAAGAGATTTGGGTCAACTGCTTCATTGGCTTTGACCAGATCTTAAAGAACCGCGACGACATAGGAGAAATAACATGTCGCATGTGGAACAACACATACATAGAATTGAGGGATGATGCCCAAGAAGCGTCAAGAGCGTTTGAAGATGAAGAACTGGAAACAGCAACTTCGTGTATCGTCTATTCCATTATAGCCTGCATGACGGCAAGCGACGATTGGGAAATCATTCAGCATACCGAGACGCTTATGTTCCAAATTGCTGAGCATTCTGAACTCGATTCCATAGTTTCGCCTTTCAACAATAATATAGAGAGCAACTTTGCTGGGTATATACAGAAGTATATCAGCGCAGGCAAATTCATCAGCGACGGATTGGAAAGTCCCAAAAAATATATTGACCCGATAAATCCTGTTGGGACACCCCAAGAAAGGACAAAGGCAAAAGAAGGTGTTAAGAAGCGTCTTGCGTTTATGAAGGGTTATCTGCCAGATAGCGAAATGCTGATTATGACTTCCTCGAATTTTGACACAATGATAGAGGCGGTGGAATACCTCATAGAAAACGATGTCGTGAAAAAACAGGAGTCAAAACTTCATACGAATCTTCGAATAGCACATTTGCGCTATACTTTCTATTTGGTTTACAAGAACGAAGGTAAATGTGTTGACCGACAATTATGGCTGGATTTCCTTGGTGAGACTTTTATACAGATGCAAGACAACAAGGATTCTCTTTCCAAACACTTTGCGGATAAGCCTGCAGACTATGACAGATATTTAAAACCGAAGAAGAAAAAGTGAGTGGGAAAATGGGATTTTGAGAATCCCATGAAAAATATTTTTAGTGGAGATTGGAATTTTATTATGTTCCTAATCTCCACTTTTTTATTTGTGTATCAGGTGATTATGGATTACTATTGAATGGGATTCCAATAATCCGTGAATGGGATTTCGTGCCGAAGAAATCCCATCTTGCTCCCCTTTTAATCCCATGCTTCCTTTGCAGCCGAGAATGAAATAATTCGTTCGAGGCAACCGGGCGTAGCCTTATATGCCCACATCAATTTAAATTATGGTATCTATAGATTTCCATTCGAAAAAAACAGCGGGTCCCAAAGATTCAAACGAGCCATCGTCAACACCTTAATTCGAGAAAGGAGGTTGTCTTATGAAAAAGAATTGGCTGCTTTGTTGTGACCTGCAAACCGAATTGCAGAACGACTCACTTCCGATGCCTGGAAAAAAATATCTCGGCTTGCTGAATTGTATACTTCCGAGCGAGGGTAATATCTACGGCAACGAGTATAAGTTCAAGGAAGTGAAAGGTCCGCTGAAGACTTGCCGTCGCAACGTACATCTCTTTATAGGGAAGTACATCACGCTCACTTGCCGTACTGACGGTTCGCTTCGCCTGAACTTAAGGACTATTGACTTGAATAGTATTGACATCGATTCCTTCTGCCTGGAACTGATGAACGAGACTCGCCAGACACTCAAGGACTTTGTAGAAGAAGATTAAGTTGTCAAGGCTAGAACATTACTTCAGTTACTTCAGTTCTTCAGTTAGGTTTTAGGGGGCGGTTATGCTTCAATCTTGTTCTATATTATTTATAACTACTTAATAATTAATTAGTTATATACTAAATATATGAAGAAGGCAGGAATTGTATACCCCTCGATAACAAACTGAAGAACTGAAGAACTGAAGAAAAAACAGGAGAAATTCTAACTTTATTTATTCACTAAAAGTATTGTAACATATTATGATTTACGACATTACAAACCCAACACCCCCCGAGATGCCCAACCTCGGCAAGGGCTTAGAGGCTCAGCGCCTCCTGCTCTCACAGACAAGCAAAGACATGTACGAACCAGAACATCCCATGCTGTACTCGCCCTTGGGTTCAAAACTTTCGGGTGCCGAGTTCCAGTATCCCAGTGGTCAATGGCTTGAACCATGCGGGCAGATCAGACTGTTGTGCGCCGATTCTGGCAATAACAAGGGGCAGCACTCGCTTCTTGTAGAGGCCATCATGCGTGAGGAACGGCACTCCGACCTGCAGGAAATCAAGAATTATCTTGAATGGCAGAAGACTTACAAGGCAACCAACAAGGGCGACAAACCGGCAGAACAAGACCTCTGTATCCGCGTCCTGCCAAGCGACACGACTCGCCCGGGCTACCTGAAGGCACAGATGGCTGCTGAGAAGCACGGAGGATACACTACGTTCATCGACCTACCGGAAGCCGTCATGCTGGATAACCTCTGCGGCGGTCACAAGCAGATGACGCAGATTCTCAGGCTGATACACGACCGTCAGCGCTATCAGGCCTTGAGGGCAACGGTCGATGGTATTACGGGATCGGCAATCCTGAGAACTAACATCTCGATGGCATCGAACCCTACAGACATCAGGAAGTTCCTGAAATACAACCTCCTGGACGGCACGCTGGGCAGAATAGCGTTTTCCTACAAGCCCCGAAGCGAAAAGCGAGACCCTCGCATACCAAAAATCGGAAAGTTCGACGATGGCTTCTATCAGGAACTGGACCAGTATCTGGCACGACTCGCCCTCTGCAAGGGCCGCTATATCATCCCGCAACTCAACAAAGTGTGCCAGCACTTGGCGGCTGAGATATGCGAGTACGCCGACCTGACCGACAACGACATCATGTGGGATATGGCCAAGAGAAGCATCGTGGCCAGTTTCAAGGCGGGATGCGTGATGTGGGCGCTTAACAATATGGTTTGGACACGCGCAATGGGCGACATGGTGGAATGGCTCGCCTGGCACGGCATCTGGAGCGTGTGGGCCGTGATGGGCGACATGCTGCAAAAAGACAGCGACACGGGCACCGCCGATGGCAGCAAGACAGGGCCTGCCAATATGCTCGACAGCATAGAGGGCAACACCTTCAGCGAGCAGCAACTGGATGCGCTACGCAATCGGATGGGAAAGCCAACAGGAGCCGCTTCAAAGAAGCAACTCTCCGTATGGAGTGCAAGAGGGTTCATTGAGTACTCCCCACAGACGGGTCTCTACACCAAGACCAAGGTTTACCTTAAACGCCACGCTGATGGAAAGGTATGATATAGAAAAGTTGCGCTCACTCTCATGCGAGGGTGTGGCGCAACGCCTTGGCATTAAGGTTCATCGACACAAGGCTTTGTGCTGTTTCCACAACGACCACACACCATCGCTGACCTTCAGGAAAAACAAGTTCAAATGCTGGAGTTGTGGCGAAAGTGGTGACAGTATCAGTTTTGTGCAAAAGGTACTTGGCAAGGATTTCCTTGATGCATGCCGCTGGCTGGCAGATGAGCATAACGTGATTGTAACGAGTTTCACGACTCCAGAGGATTCGGGTGTTCAACAGAAGCCGTTTGATGCAAGCCGCTACGAGCGATTCTTTGAACGGCCTTGGCTGAACGAGGAGGCACGGAAGTTCCTGTTTGATGAGCGCAAGATTGACCCAAGAGTTGTACGCTGGTGTAGAGTCACTTCATGGAAGGATCGTAGTGGTACTCCGTGGCTGCAAATACCTTACTTCAATCGTGAAGGCAAGTTGATTGGCATCCAGAACAGAAATTTGACAAAAGGTGCTACACCTCGCTTCAGATTCCCGCAAGGAGGTGGCTCTATCAGCCTCTATAATCAGCCTGTATTGAACATGCTTCGCCCCAATGATACACTATATATCTGTGAAGGGGCGTCAGACACTTGGTCGATGCTTTCTTCAGGACATAAGGCTATTGCCATACCGTCGGCAACCCTGCTTTCAAAGAAAGATGTGGAGTTGCTTCAGGCTCTCAGTTCGGAACTCTCTGTCCGCTTCGAAATGTGGCCTGACAACGATGCCCCAGGCGAGCGACTTTTCCTGCAACTGAAGGAGGTGCTGCCCTCTTTGATTCGCCATCAACTGCCCCAGAATTGCAAGGATTACTCGGAATATTATTTGACGCAAATTTTATGAAAAAACTCGAAAAATAATGGATAAAATGTTTGGTAATCTCAAGAAAATTTCGTACCTTTGTAACATGAAAAACACACAGAGCAAGCACATCCATCGCAATGCCTCGGACGGGTCATCCGAATGCCTCCTACGCCCTCCTCCGATGCTTCGCATCACCCGAAGGAATGCCTCCTTACCCCCCATAGGAGGCATTCCGATGACTCTTAGAGAGCATCGGAAAGGGAAAAGTGAATAGTGAAAAGTGAAGAATTTCTTTCAGTCGCTTCGCTTGATGAAAGCGAGCGGAGCTCGAGCGGCTACCGCCATTGGAAGGGAAAAGTGAAGAGTGAGAGATTAGTATCAAGCGCGCAGATCAAATCTCAAACCTCAAACCAAAATTAAATCTCAAACCTCAAACCTCAAATCTCAAACCAATTTAAATTATGAGTCAAAAGTACATTAAGAAAAAGAACAACAACGCCGAGAGCACCGCTTACGGCAAGTATTACGCCAGCGCCGTCTACGACGAGCACTTCATCGA
>CADCIQ010000154.1 GCA_902801425.1 uncultured Bacteroidales bacterium
GCATGAGCAGCTGTAGCAGTAGTGACGACGAGAAAGACAATAATATGGTTTTTAATCCCTGTCGCCTCCCAAACGAACTCCCAATGATTTTTGAGTAATTAGAAAAGGCTTATGAAAAAACTACTTGTGTTTCTTTATCTCGTCCTCCTGCCTTTTGCCATGAATGCAAATACAGGTATAAAGGAAGTTGATGGCATTTTATGTCAGGTAGATAGCGAAAGCCAAAATGCCGATGTTTTACCTACTAGTGAAGAGCCAATAACGGTGAAAACGCAAACGGCGAGGAAGTGGAGCATTATACCCCAAGTTGGTTTCCAAATCATGGAATGCAGAGCTTTACAGACTACACTGGGGGTGAGAATCGGTGCGACTGCTGAGTGGCAGACGTTCAAAAAACTAGGGTTTTCAGCAGGACTGATGTTCACAAGACAAACCTATAAGCCCGACAAAGACGAAATTGGAGCCATTGGACTTTTCGACAGCCCCATCAAAGCCAGTATTCTTGAGATTCCAATAATGGCCAGTGTTGGTCTTTGGCATGGATTCTCACTAAAAGCTGGCATGCAAGTCAACGTGCAGCTACATATAGATAAGGAGAGTTGGACTGAGAGGCAAGAAAGTTATAACTTAATCATAGAAAGCCATTATGAGTCTACACGGAAAATCCTGAACGACTGTTATTTGACATTGCCCGTAGGAATCTCCTACGAATGGCGACGCTTCATAGTAGACCTGCGCTATGTCTTCGGGCTTAAGAATTTGAATGTCGAATTCCATAATACGATTTCTCAGAGTTACGGTATGAGTATCGAGCATAACGAATCCACATACTTCGAAAATAGCAAGGTAAACAATCTGCAACTAACAATCGGCTATAGATTATAAAACAAACTTATTCAACTAAACAAGAATATGAAGAAGAACTTAATCTTATTTTTAGGCGCAATGCTGATGTTGGCCATTGGCATGAGCTGTAGTAAGGATGACGAGAGTATTTTTGGCCCTGTTGTTGGTGAAGTTAATGTCCTACTCATACAGTCAGACAATGGCAAGACAAGCACGGGAACGATGTATAAAAGCGGTGAGACGTATAATCCTCCTCATTGCTACTTAGGCAAGGGAATAAGATATAACGATGGTAATGAACTCACAGTATATCACATGGGCTTTGGAGCCAACATCAAAGGTTCCGATGTTTTCGACATGCTTAACATCAGCTTTGAAAGCAATCAACCTATGAGTTTCAGCAATCTGAAAGCCGGAGATACGTTTGACAGTAGTCAGTTCCATGCAAGTGCAGCATACACGCCTACTTGGACGGAAGCCATATTGAGGCAGGCAACTGCATTAAGTGGAAAGATTACTGTGATAGGCACAAGTAAGGTTGGCGATAAATCATACATGTCTCTAAGGCTCACCGACCTTCGTTTTGATGCCATTGACCATTCTTGTGTCTATTCCGTTAGTGGCATAGTGGAATATGAAATGTGGGAGTGAAGCATTTCATTGTAATTTATAGATTGAGGCGGTAGCCTATGGTGATGCTTAGTGCATTCAGCCTTGCGTGGCTTACAGTCTTGATTTCATTCGGCCAGACACCATCTTGATACATGAGTTCATTGTTGATTTTTGGATTGTCCGGTTCTGCGCCATATTTGGTCAGTGCAAAGGCATAGCGAACGTCAAAAACGATGTTCTTGTATTCATACGAAATTCCTATAGGGATGCTGATAGTATTATTGGACATCAAACTGCCTAACTTGGCAGACAGATTTTTGTCGTCTTGGTTCTCTTGTGGGTAATAAGTCTTTGCTATCAGTGCTGGCTGTCGTATGATGTACTCCTCATCGTATTTTACTTTGTCGCTCAAGGAAACGCCTATCATCAAGCCACCTTTCAGTGTCAGACCTTTCCATACGTGGAAATTGGCCATGATGGGAATATCAATCATCTGAGTGCAGAACCGGTAGTTGTATTTCCTGTCATAGGCGTCCACTAAACTGACGTCCGTATGGTCATTGCCCCACACATAAGCCGTTATGGTATTTACAGGCATATAATATACATCATCAATCCAGATGCCTCCAGAGTGGCTGATTTGACCCATATCGACAACCATCGTACTAATGTACGCCTTTTTCATGCCAATGACGTGTTTCGAATAATATGCACCAAGCGATAGTCCGAATATCTTACCCTTTCTCCACTCTGCCTCCATACCAAACGAAATACCAGCCTTATTGCTGAAATTGGAGTTGTCTTTCAGACCGGTCAGATATGAGACATTGATACCAACCTGTGGCGTAAGACTCCATGTGGACTGGGCAGAAGCGGTCAGTGTACTTGTCAGCAGTACTAATATGAAAAGTAGCTTTCTCATGGTCTTGTCTATTTGATGTTAAAATGTGCAGTCAGTATCATCTTCAAAGGGTTGTCGCTTTCATGTTCCCTGGTGAAAGTCTCAGTAGTCTCAAGGTCAACAATAGCTATACCATTAATCTTGACAGGCAGGGTGAATGTTCCGTTTGATTCTTCTAGGTTTGCATTATCCTGGCTTTGGTTACTTGCCAAGTCGAGCCTATACAATCTCGAACCAAGACGGACATACCAGCTCTTCATGTACATATCAAATAGTGGGTAGTAGCTTTCTTTATAATACGGATCTTCTGGATAATAACTCAAAAGAAAATTAGGTCCTTCTATGCTGTTTACGGGTTGGCTTGCCCATGGGGCATCGTTGTTTTCCTCACGGACCAGAGATATTAGGTAGTCTACAGGAAACTGCTTGAATTCTATCGACGTTTCTGTCACTTTCATGTTAACTTGTCCGACACCGTTACCGTCAACCATCCAATTGCCAACATAATCGCCAGGAACGACATGAGGGTTACTAAACCATTCAATTGCATCCTCTTCGTATTGCGAGCATCCTGCAATAGTGGCACTCATCAAAGCGATAATGGCATAGGATATTGTTGTTACAATCTTTTTCATAGTTTTTCACTATTACAATTTGCTTGCAAAGTTATGGAATATTTCCTTAACGACCAAACAAATGTCGAATTATTTTCCCCTGCCTATTCCTCGCCTACTATTCATTTGCGTGTGTGTAGGTAAAACTTTGTTAAATCTTTCCGCTCTCATGCAAGGTTTACGCACTTTCTGGCTTTTATATATAGAATAAGGTGTAACTTTGCAATCAAAATGACAACGAATATGAAGAAGCACGTAATCTTATGTTTAGGCGCAATGCTGATGTTGGCCATTGGCATGAGCAGCTGTAGCAGTAGCGATGACAATGAGGGCGATAACAATTCTGTGAACCTCTATGCCATCATCAAGCCAGAAGGAGCACAATTAACAGATATTGTCCCCAGTGATTATGTGCTGACACTCGACAATATCATTGCAGTTAACCCTGAGACTGGTGAGTTCAAGGTAAAAGATACGGAACGGATTGACTCGAAAGCCTTTCCTATACCAACTCAGTACGTCATCTTGTTCTATTCTAACGGTCTCCCCAAAGGGTTGACATTCTGCCATTACCTATCCGACAAGAACGGTTTGGCAAGATATGACCTTGGAGGGACCCGCATTGTCAGCGCAGACGGAGAAGTAATAGAGGGTAATCCAACAGACCAGCAGGAGCAAGGAATGCAACGCATGTATCAGATATTGCAAAAGGCTGGAAAGATTAGGAGTCACATCAATTATGACTTTCAGTTCGAATAACGATTAAGATAATTGAATCGCGGGAACGGTTCCCTGTGAGTACAAATGGTGTTACGATCAATGATGTTTTTTTACTTCAAAGCTGTCATTGATAGTAATTATTGTCTCACAAATATATTTCTGTCATCTATAACTCCTGGGTGTTCTGAGGAACCAATCCACAACATCTCTTTACCTTTGTGGAGTAGAATGATTCCAATGAAGCACCAGATTGTTCATATACTCTTCACCACCTACGCCTGTTTTCTTGTAGCTAAGGGCGTCACAATGGTCAAAGACGTCGTGCTGGTAATCGAATGAAATATTGAACTTGTAATCTATATTTTCCTTGGAATAGAAATCC
>CADCIQ010000155.1 GCA_902801425.1 uncultured Bacteroidales bacterium
TTGCCACAGCAGGCAGGAAGAAGAAGGGCAGGGGATTGAACAATAATATCTGCAGATTGGTACTCGTGGTGGGATGTTGGGAGAACAACATCACGAACAACACCAGTCCCACCAGTCCTTGTGCCACCATCAACAGACCGTCCCAAATTCGGAATGTTTTCTTCCTCCGCCATTCAAATGCCAAAATGACAATCGACAAGATGAGTAGGGCGCAGGCACATTCCGTTGGTGAGAACAAGAAATCCTGTTCTATTATCTGTACACCTGCAGGGACAAGTGTCCGACGCTCTTTCACCATCGGACGGTATTCGCCATTAATATAGATCTGGGCACGATCGAAATCATAAAGCAGATGCTCTGGCAGGAACTCCTGCTGCCGTCTGTCTGTAGCCAAATCAGCCTTTACCCCCAGTAGCATATCGTTGCCGAAAGTAGCCCAAGGATGATTTCTGGTGCAGATTCTGATTATCTCTCTATAAGATTGGTTAAAGTCTTCTGAATCAGTGTATTTTAATTCTCCGTTAATGCATTGCTCGATGATATCTCTCGGCCTCGTTGAACAGTTGTCATAGAAGTAATTATAGCGGTAGATTCTGTTCTCTGGTTGCAGGTTTGTTACCAGTGCCAGAAAGAGTCTTTGCTTCTCTTCGGCTGTCAGATTGAGCACCTGTTCTGTCACGCTGCTCCCTACGTTGCGATACTCTTCTAAGAAGTATTTCATGGGGATGGCTCCCAATTCATAGTCTGTCAGTCCAAAGACAAAACGTAGCACAAAATAAGGCTTCCTGAAATCGAAGACCCCCCAATTGAAGGCTAAGTCCTCACCGCTTCTGAGGTCATGCCATCTAAGGGCGGTATGACCATAGAGACTATAAATTTCCTCGTGAGGAGAACATGTCAGCAGACTGACTTCTACAGAATCCATCGCATTCGTTTGGATGGAATCCTGAGCCACCGCTTTTAGCGGTAGTATCATCAAAATGATACCTAAAAATGTACAAAAATCCTTTTTTAAATGTTTCACGATGCAAAAATAGCTTATATTTTGCAGTAAAAAGCATTTTATTCCAATTTTTTTCTATAGTCAGTTTGGTCTGGGTGACCTCGCGGGACAGAGTGTGGGCTTCAATAAAGGTATGGGTGGCGTAGGCTTTGCCTTCCGTAAGGGAAATGAGGTCAATCCGATGAACCCTGCTTCTTATTCATCTATTGATTCACTTACATTTATCTTTGATGCTGGTCTCTCAGGGCAGATGACTAAGTATCGTGAGTATCAGGAGAGAGTGACTGCCAAGAGTGGTGGTTTCGACTATGTCGTAGGTTCCTTCCGCATGGTTAAAAATGTCGGTGTATCCTTTGGTATCATGCCTTATTCGAATATCGGCTTTAACTATTATACCAAGGAAAGACTTGCTGATGTGGATGCTACGATCAAGACCACTCATTCTGGATCAGGTGGCCTGAATCAGGCTTTCGTTGGTTTAGGTTGGCAGATTTTCAAACCGCTCTCTGTGGGATTTAATTTTTCCTATCTCTGGGGTACTAATGAGACTGGTGTCGCAACCAGTAGTTCTAGTGACGTAAATACTCTGTCGAAAATTTATCGCACCTCGGTCAGTAACTACAAACTAGATCTCGGCTTGCAGTTAACACTGCCTGTAAGCAAGAAAGATCTGTTTACACTTGGTGTGGTGGCTAGTCCAGGTCATAATACGCATGCTGACCCTGAGTGTATCATTACCAATAAGAAATCCACAACAGGTCAGTCTGACTCCTTGTACTATCGGCTCGATAATGCTATCGAACTGGCATGGACCTATGGTGCCGGACTGGCTTACCAACATGGTACTTCATTCCGTATGGGAGTCGATTACCAAATGCAGAAATGGGGCGATGTTGTCATGCCGCAGTTTATTGACGAGGGTAACGGTAAGGGTTCTTATCAGTTGAAGACTGGTTTGCTAAAGGATATGCACCGTGTTAACGTGGGTGCCGAATGGCTGCCTAATGCCAACAGTGCAAAGTTCTTCAGTCGCGTGCGCTATCGTATCGGTGCAGGTTATGCTACACCTTATTATTATATAAATAATAGTGAGGGTCCCAAAGAGTATCATGTTAGTCTTGGCTTCGGCATACCTATCATGAACAATTATAACCACCGCTCTATTCTTAATATCAGTGCAGAATGGCACCGTCGTTCTGTCGTTAATCTGGTTAAGGAAAATACATTCCGTATCAACATCGGACTTACCTTCAACGAGAGATGGTTCGCAAAATGGAAGGTCGATTAATCCTTGCAGCCGTTATTCTGACGGCGTTTACAGCCTGCGGCGGTGAGATGCAAGAACATACAGCGCCTGCTATCCATGACCGCGACTCTGTGTCGATGATGACATCTTATGGCGTCAATACGCTGATCAGTGATTCCGGTGTCATCAAATACCGTATCGTGACGGAGCGTTGGGATGTGAATACCGTGCGTGTCCCGTCGCGCTGGACTTTCGAAAAAGGCGTCTTCTTCGAACAGTTCGACGAGAAGTTTCATGTGCAGGCATATATCCAGGCAGATACTGCCTGGTATTATGACCAGAAGAAACTATGGCATCTGCGTGGCAGGGTGCGTATCCGTAATATCAACGGACTGATTTATACCAGTGAGGAACTGTTCTGGGACGGAATATCGCATGAACTCTATTCCAATGTGTTCTCGAAGGTTGTCACGCCGGAGCGCTCGATGGAGGGCTCTTACTTCCGCAGTGATGAACAGATGCGCCATTATATGGTCAGTAATTCAAAGGGCTCCTTTGAACGTGAGGATATGACTGGTGAGAATAAGGCTGAGGAACAGCCTCAGAATCCTGCTGATACAGCGACGGTGGAAGAGCCCATTGTTCGTCAGGCAGCACAAAAGCATAGGAGGACTGCACCATGACTACACTGATCATCTGGCTTATCATCTCGATGCTGGCTTCTGCTTTCTTCTCTGGTATGGAGATTGCTTTTGTTTCCAGTAACCGTCTGTTGGCTGAGATGGATAAAGAGAAGAACGGTCTGTCTCAAAAGGCCATCAGTCTTTTCTATCAGCATCCCAACAATTTCGTTTCTACGATGTTGGTGGGTAATAATATTGCGTTGGTTGTCTATGGCATTCTCTTTGCGAAGATTTTCGACGAGACACTCTTCTATCCTTTGAGCGATGGTATGCGTGTGACTTGCGACACGCTGCTTTCCACACTCGTTGTGCTCTTTACCGGCGAGTTTCTTCCCAAATCTATCTTTAAGAATAATCCGAATACACTGCTTACCGTATTTGCCATACCGGCTTATCTGTTTTATGTGGTGCTTTATCCTATCTCGCGTTTTGCGACCCTGCTGTCGAAAGGCTTGTTGCGCTTGGTGGGTATCCGCATGAATAAGGATGCTGATGAACATGAGTTTACCAAGGTTGATCTCGACTATCTTGTTCAGAGTAGTATCGATAACGCTGCGCATGATGAAGAGATAGGCGAGGAGGTGAAGATCTTCCAGAATGCACTCGACTTCTCAGAGACGAAAGTGCGTGATTGTATGGTTCCCCGTACGGAGATCGATGCCGTGGAGGATACGACAACCATTAGTGGTCTTCAGCAGGTATTTGTCGAAAGTGGTCACAGCAAAATCCTTGTTTATCACGAGGATATCGACCACATCACGGGATATGTACACTCCAGTGATATGTTCCGTCTGACGGCGGCTCAGGCTGATGCTACCCTGAACAGTCTCAGTGCGACGTTGGTGCGTAGTATCTCATTTGTGCCAGAGACGATGCAGGCTTCTAAACTGATGCGGATGCTCATGCAGCAGAAACGTTCATTGGCTGTGGTGGTGGATGAATTCGGTGGCACCAGTGGCTTGGTATCACTGGAGGATATTATGGAGGAGATCACGGGTGAGATTGAGGATGAACACGACAACTCTAATCATGTGGCTAAGCAGATCAGTGAGAACGAATACGTACTCTCTGCCAGACTTGAGATTGAGAAGATCAACGAGATGTTTGAACTCGATCTGCCGGAAAGTGATGAATATATGACATTGGGCGGTCTGATCCTTCATGAGTATCAGGCATTCCCCAAACTAAACGAGGTGGTCACCATCGATGGTTATGAGTTCAAAATCATCAAGAATACTGCGACAAAAATCGAGTTGGTACGATTAAAGGTAGTCGAATGAGTGGTTTTTTGCCGAAAAATTTCGTTGTTTGCAGTAATTTTTGTAATTTTGTGCCCGATTTGTGCGCATCCACGTGCGCACGTGTCAATCAAAATAGAATAATTCAATAAAAATAATAGTCAAAAATGGCAGCATTAGGAAAAATTAGAAAGAGAGGCGTTGCGCTGGTGATCATCATCGGCCTTGGCCTTTTCGCCTTCATTG
>CADCIQ010000156.1 GCA_902801425.1 uncultured Bacteroidales bacterium
TCGCTCATTACTGGCGCGGGCGAAGACGATGCCATCAATCGCTGCCGTGCATACATCGAAGCTGGTGCAGACGGAATCATGATTCACTCGAAGGCGAAGACGCCAGACGAAATAGTGTCCTTCGTCAAGCGCTTCCGCGCCGAGGTGTCGGCGGACAAGCCCATCGTCGTTGTTCCCTCGACCTACGCGCAGGTCACGGAATCTGAGCTTGCGGCAATCGGTGTCAATATAGTCATCTACGCCAATCAGCTCCTCCGCGCTGCGTACCCTGCGATGCGCAAGTGCGCCGAGCGTATTCTCGAATGTGGCCGCGCCCAAGAAGCCAGCGCCGAATTCTGCATGCCGATCAAGGATATCATCTCATTGATTTGAGCCACGTAAAACTTGCATACGTTTTATCTATGATTAACAAGATTGATGGAATCTTCGGGTGGTGGAATGGTGGAATGGTGGAACGGGTAAATAAGGAAGATGGAATGTTGAACGTGAATAGTGTTAATCATTAAAGCTACGCCATTACGAGGTAGTTGCCAAATCAGAATCTCATTAATGTATTTAATACTAGCCGTATTTTGAAGCTTAAGCTAGTAAGAAGAGAAGGAGTAAATGAAATGAAATTCGGAATTAAAAATATAGGTCCAATAAAAGATTGTTCAATAGCGCTGAATAAGCTTACAGTGTTGTGTGGAGAAAATAATACCGGGAAAACATACTATACATATTCGTTATGCGCATTCTTGGAATATCTACGGAATACGAATCCCTATACATTTTCACACGAAGAGCGGGTGGGCTTTTTAGAAACTGGGAAATTAATCGTTAGCGTTAAAAGATTGGTAGAAAGTTATTCGTCAATATTTTCTAGTGGTTATATGAAGCAGTTTCCATCGTACCTAGCAAAGAGTTTAGCCATAGAAGATGCAGCTACATCATCGTGTATTGTGGAAGCGACATCTGAAATAGGAATTCATGATAGTATAAAGGCATTTATTGAGGCGGAATCTTCAAAATTCGAAATGATTCATGCCTCTGGAAATAAATTAGTTGTAAGTCATGATAAGGGGAGTGATGATATTATATGTAGTTATGTTCCGACTGAAAATATGGGTGGGGCTTCGCCTCAGTTGTACCCGCTTGAGGATTCTGTGTTCCGACATGTAGAATGGATGTTCTTGATGTTAATTCGTAGACATCTTCCACGTTGCTTTTGCATTACCTCCGAGCGCAATGGCGTATATATGTTTGGATCTGAGTTGAGGTTTTTTAATTCAATATTGGCAAATGCTAGCATTAAGGACTTTGCAAAGTATCAGACCTTGCGCAAGAGGTTCGATTTCCGTGGATATCCTTTGCCTGTACGTCAGGAAATCGACGTGCTACTTAGATTAGATGAAATTCAGCGAACTAGAAGCATTTTTAGTGAAGAGGATAGTCTGGTTATAAAATGCTTAAACAACTTGGTTGGTGGCACATATGATGTTGACAAGTCGGGAATTAGTTTTACAGAGACTTCTAGAAATGTCGGTAAGGGAGGTGAGATAGGAAAAATAGGCTTGAATAGATGCTCTAGTTCGGTTAGATCGTTAATTGAGTTGGATTATTATGTCAGGCATATCGCGAGGTTAAGTGATATTTTGATAATTGATGAGCCCGAATTAGATCTTCATCCAATGTTGCAAAGAAAATTTGCGAGATTTATTACGACATTGGTAAATTCTGGCGTTAGAGTATTCTTGACTACACATAGTGATTATCTAATTCGGGAAATCAATTTATTGGTATGTGCATGGAGCGATGATGAAAAGGAAAGATCTCGGCGTTCAACTGAATTGGGTATTGATAAAGAGGCATTTTTGTCGCCCAACATTATTTCATGCTATGTTATGAATCCTTCATGTGCAAAACAGATGATATTTGAAGAAGGTAGGGGGTTCCCAATCGAAAGTTTTGATGAAAATATTAGACAATTCTCAAGGCTCTATTCACTATTACATGATAATATCTGTGTCGACGATAGTGCTGATGAAGGTGCTGACCATGAAAAAAGAACTTGAAGTGCTGCAAAAGCTTCTGCGAGAAAAAGTTGTCGCTGCGTATTATGACAAGAACAGCAGCAAATGGTGCGTGACCCAACCTCGAGCAATAAAAGTTCCACTTAATGGAGATAAGGTTGTGATGGTGGAATCAGGCAATTCTCAATTGAAGCAATTGACAGTTGAGAATTTGGGTAAGGATACTTTTGTCTTCAAGCCAGATCATTTTGGTACACAGTATTACCGTGAAACTTACAACAAAGGGTGCGACTATGTCATTTTGACAAATGATTCATCAGGTAAAGGACATGTAGTATTTATAGATATGAAAGGGGATATTTATAATGAACCAGAATCTAGCGGAATATTTGTTACAACTGAAAAGAGAGATGCAACTTGTGGACTACAATTTTGTAGCACAGTAGCGCTAGTACATCATCTTGGTCATATGGTTGAAGTAGTATCAAAATGCACCCGGCTCCGTAATTCTTACACGCATCATTACTGGGTTCTGTTTCATAAGTTTCTTAATCCGTGCGGAGTGCAGGGATTGCCGGAAATGACTGCGGGTGGGGCAACGTGTGATGAGGTAGACGCATTTAAGAGGTCTAGTCTCTATAAGCAGATTTACACGAGACAAGTGAAGAATAATGAAGTAATAGATATTTCAAATTTGTTAGCATAGCAGTAAGATTAAATGGTGATTTTATTCGCAGACATAAAAGTGCTTTTGACGGAAATCATCATCAGATTGATATGTGTATATGTAAACATATTGGGATATGAACATTGAATGATGTTGTGTTTTTATGAGCTAGAACTTAGTGCGATGGGACAAAGAAAGGTCGGTGTAACACTAGTGGCAAATTCAGTGAATGGTTGATAATTTTGTGTGTTGATGATGGTTGTGGAACAGAGGTTGAAGAAAAAGGAATGACTGAATGTCGGAATTAGAATATAACATCAGGCCGTTGCAGGAAGAGGTCTTGAAGATATTCAAGGTCTTTGCGGCGATATGCGAGAAGCATGGTCTGCGATACTATGCCGCATATGGGACCGCATTGGGCGCAATTCGGCATCATGGCTTTATACCATGGGACGATGACTTCGACGTTGCAATGCCGCGCAGTGACTACAATCAATTCGTAAGGATTGTGCAGAGCGAGTTGCCAGATGAATTGAAGCTTTCGCGCGGCGGGGAGGGGCCTAATTCGCCAATCTACTTCAGCAAGATTCTGAATGTTACAGATGGATTAACCCAGAAAATGTCTGAATTGACAAACCTGAATGTCGAAGATCCTCCGTTTATTGATGTGTTTGTTTTGGAGAACGTCCCGAAAAGTGTACTTGATTTTAAAAGATGGTGGCGGAATCGTCGCCTTTGGCGGCTATGCCAGTTATGGCGTTATCCAGAATCAAGTTATTGTGCATCTCAAAAGGGCTGGAAACTTACACGGATATGATGTGCGTGCTGGACGAGTTGGCGGAAGCTGCGGCTGAGAGTGCTAATGTTGTTGAGCCTTGTTTCTTTAGGATGCAGGAGTCGCGACTTCTGCCGACTTCGTGTTTTGAGCCAGCAAGAATGATTCCATTTGAAGACACCCAGATTCGTGTCGCCGCAAACGTCGAAGAAATTCTGCGTCGCTATTATGGTGATTATATGAAGTTACCGCCGGAAAAGGATAGGGTGCCGCCGCATGTGCTTCGTTACAATTATGAAGGACATGTATGATTTTCATTTTGTTAGGTGTATCAAGTGTCAGCGAGTAAGACAGTACTTCGAAATACGATATTCTCGTATGGGCGAACGCTCATATCGGCCGCATTGACGCTTTTTTCGTCACGTTGGGTTTTGGCGGACTTAGGGGCATCAGATTACGGTATATATGGACTTGCTGGCGGCTTGCTTTTCTTTGTGAGCTTTATTAGTTCTATTTTGAGTCAGGGGACGAGCCGTTACCTTGCGTATGCTACCGGAAGTGGATCGTCAGAAGAAGTGACGAAATGGTTTAATGCTGCTTTGAATGTGTTTTTCTGTCTTCCTTTTGTGCTGATACCTATTGGGCTATGTGTCGGTGAGTTGTTGGTTCGGTTTGTCCTTAAGATTGAGCCGACACGTATCGTGGCCGCGTTATGGGTGTTTCGGTGTTCGTTGATATCATTTTTTGCCGTTCTGGTGGCGACGCCATTTTTGAGTCTTTTAACATCCAAGCAAAAGATTCATATTGCGGCGTCTTTGATGCTGGTTCACTCGCTTGGCCTGTTTGCGATTGCGTGGCTCCTTCCGTATTTGCCCGGTGATCATCTTGTGTTGTATGCGATGCTTGTTGCGATTAGTTTCATTTTCTTGCAGGTGCTTTATATGCTTGTTTGCAGCCGGATCTGCCCAGAAGCACGAGTTCGGTTCTCTTACTGGTGGGATAAAGATCGAATAAAAGCCCTGATCGGATTTTCGGGTTGGCTATGCGTCGGCACGATTGGAACAGTGGTTAATTCGCAGGGACAAGGGATGCTTTTGAACTGGATGAAAGGCACGGCGGCTAATGCAGGGGCGGGGATCGCGAGTTCACTTTCTGGGCAGATGCAAACGCTCGCCAATGCTTTCTTTCAGGCGATTAGCCCGGAGATCATACGTAGAGAAGGTGCTAATGATCATTCTTCTATGGTTGCGCTTGCGAAGCGCTCGACAAAGCTTGGAATGTTTTTTATAATGCTTGTAGCATTACCTCTATTTTGTGAATGTGAGTATGTGCTAAAGCTTTGGCTTGTGACCCCTCCGCCATATGCAGTGTTCTTTACAAGAACAGCTATTTTGTCGTCCATGTTTTATAAGATGGCGGTTGGACATAGAATTTGCTTTCAGGCGATTGGAAAGATACGCACACAACAAATAGTTGAGCTTGTTGTGTTCGCATCGACGGTTCCCGTGATCGGGATTGTGTATCTTGCTTCTCGATCGGTTTTCGTTGCATTTTCATTTGCCCCCATCATGCAATTTGTCTATTTCATTGCTACAATTACGGCAGGGTCATATCTTTATGAATGGAAGATTGGCACGGTTCTCCGCGATGTGTTCTTAAAGGTTTCCGTTTGTTTTGTCGGCGGGTTGTTCGTTTTTTGCGGAGTGAGCATGATTCTTCATGAGCAGTCACTTGCTCGTATAATGATTTCTACTTCGATCTTGTGCGTTTATGTGATTTCGTTTTTCTTGTTGTTCGTTTTTACCGCTACTGATAGAGAGACCCTAAAGGGGATGATTAGGAAACTTGTTGCAGGAATAGTTAGAAGATGAAAAATAATAGTATGTTGCTTTTCCTAATGGGGCTGTTTGCCATGACTGAAGTGTATGTCGGTAGATTTAGTGCCATATCTGAGCTTATAATTTTTGTTGTTGGGCCGTTTGTGTTAGTAAATGACTGGCGGTATTTAAGAAAAGACGGGTTTCTGCCTATGGTTTGTCTCTTTTTATTGACGATATTGGGTTGTATTATTGCTTCTAAGGTGAATGGTATTGCGCTTCCATACTTCGCGCGTGGTTTTGCAGCAATTTAC
>CADCIQ010000157.1 GCA_902801425.1 uncultured Bacteroidales bacterium
ATGCTACGTAAGTAGCAAGAATTCTCTTTTTCTCATTAATTCAGAATTCTCTAAATCTCTAATTCTTGATTATATAAAATAATTCTGTACATTTACTTAGTAATTAATTTATGATTTTCTCTGCAAGTGCCTTTAATTCTGCCTTCTGTTCATCGGTAAGGACGAGCACATCCGTACCCCATGCCTCTGTCGGAACAGCAATTCCAATCTGTTCTGGTAGCACTTCTGCCTTGATGAACGTAAGCAATTCCGTGAGCTTTGCACGAGAACTGGCAGTTGCATCCTTGCCTCCGGCTCCACTTATAGCCACACGTTTTCCATTGATGCAGGTTGGTGTTCCATAGTCCATTGGGATTACAGGGCGTGAGAGCCAGTCGAACAAATTCTTCAAATGTCCAGGATAACTAAGGTTGTACTCTGGTGTGAAAATCCAAATGGCATCAGCCTCGCTAACGGTTTTACGGATGCGAGCCACCACCATAGGCTCAGGATTCTCAATGTCCTGATTCAGTCGTGGAAGGTCGTTGAAATTAAGTTCCGAAACTTCTGCACGATCACCGATAATCTTCATGGCTTCATTAGCCAACTGGCGGTTAAAAGACTTTGCTCTCAACGAGCCAATAATAAATAAAATCTTCTTCATAACTTAAGGTTTTAGCGTTCTCGGCACAAAGATAAACTTAATTGAGCAAAATACCAAATCAAAAGCAATTTTTTTGCAAAAAAATGTGCAATAAGGGAAATATGACAAAAAATTATTACTGTCCGCTAAAAATATTGTCAAGAATTCGAGAATTGGAGAATTTCCTTTTTTGAATTAATGAGAATTAGAGAAATGTCGCTTACGCTCCTGTCAATCATGCTTTTCTAATGCTACGTAAGTAGCAAATCTCTCTTTTTCTCATTAATTCTCCATAATGCGCCAGCCTTCTCTCATTCTCAAATTCTTGATAAAAAAACAAGGCTTGTCCAGCATAAATCTTTTGATATTATGCAAGATATAGTTGTTTAGCGGACAAAACCTACTTTACAGTAAAGTCCAATGTTTGTAAATCCTTATCCAACGAAGAACTGCCGTACATAATCTGATATTTACCAGAGCGTGTAGAGAGTTCATCAATTGACGGATCATAATATTCAAAAGATTCGCCATCGAGTGTGATCACAGCCTTGCCCGTCTCTCCTGCTGCAAGTTTTATCTTCTGGAAACCTTTCAGAGACTTGATTGGAGCATCGGCATATTCCAATGCCTTTACATATACCTGAACGATTTCCTCACCTTCACGATTACCTGTATTGGTGACAGGTACGGTGATTGTTATCTTGCCGTCCTTCTTCATAGAAGACTTAGAGAGTTTTGCTTTGCCATAGTTGAATGATGTATATGACATTCCGTAACCGAATGGATAGAGGGCGTTGCCCTTGAAGTAACGGTATGTACGGTTTTCCATACTGTAGTCAAGGAAGTCTGGTAGGTCGTTGTTCGATGTGTAGAATGTAACAGGGAGCTTGCCTGAAGGGTTGTAATCACCGAAGATCACATCAGCAAGTGCCTTTGCACCACCCTGTCCCGGATACCAAGCCTGAATGAGTGCATCATACTTGTCCTCAACGCTACCGAAGGCAATAGCCGAACCTGAGCAGTTCACCATAACTACAGGCTTACCTGTTCCACGCATAGCCTCAAGAAGTCTCTGCTGTACCTTTGGAAGCTCTATGTCAGCCTTATCGCCACCCTCGCCTTCCATGCTTGCAGAGATACCGCCGATAACGATGATTGCATCAGCCTGCTTAACATCATTAGCGATGTCTGTATAGTCAACAAGCTTACGCTCGCAGATGTCACCACGGAGCATGGCGAAGTTACCCTTACCACGACGATACTCAATCTCAATGTTATAGGTCTCGCCCTCCTTCACTTGAAATGACTTATACTCTGGTGTACGGTTGAATCCGAAGCGACGGCGTGTAGGCTCTGCCTGTTCCACAACCTCACCGTTCACCTTCAGCGTATAGCCATTATCGGTAGAGAGCGTGTATTTCATTTCACCTGTGAAAGTAGATTTGTAAGTGCCGGTTACACGCACGGAAATCTTCTCTGTGCTTACTCCCTGAGCAAAGCCCCATCCTCCGAAGGTAGAGAAGTTGAATGCCTCCTTATAGTAGCCAGTAACCGCAGGATCACCCTCAAGCTCGTTATTGTTCCAGAACTCAACGAAAGCGCCCTTGCCCTCGTTCATATCCTTGAGATGCGAGAAGGTGTTGTATTCATCAGCAAGAGTACAAGCCTTGTGATAGATAACCTTTGCACCAGGAACGGCATTCTTGATACCCTCAAGCAAAGAGTGCTTGTGATTATCGGTAGGAGTACCGCCATAGTTTCCGTTAAGAAGCTCCACATCATCAGCATTAGGACCAACTACCGCAATAGTCTTGATGTCCTTTGAGAGAGGAAGCACGCCATTGTTCTTCAGAAGAACCATAGACTCGCGAGCTGCCTGTGTAGCAAGGTCGTTGTTTGCCTCGCTACTGATTACATCAGGTGTAAGATTTGCCCAAGGAAGCATATCTGCTGGGTCGAACATACCAAGCTCGAAACGTCCCATGAGTGTCTTTCTAAGATGATCGTCAAGAACAGACTCCTTAATAAGTCCCTTCTGGAGAGCCTCTGTAAGTACCATGAACACCTTACCACACTCAAGGTCTGTGCCGTTGAGAACCGCATCTACAGAAGCTGAGAGAGGATCCTTATGAGTCTCGTGCTGTCCTTTATTATAGAAATTATTGATAGCATCACAGTCAGTCAAAACTATTGCGTCATAGTTCCACTTACGGCGGAGAATATCAACCAAGAGACGGTCACTTGTACAGCAAGGCTTGCCCTCATAACGGTTGTACGCACACATCACCTCTCTCACGTTAGCCTTCTTTACCAAAGCCTTGAAAGCTGGGAGATAGGTTTCCCAAAGGTCACGCATTGAGACGGTTGCGTTGTATGAATGACGGAGAGGCTCAGGACCACTATGAACGGCATAGTGCTTTGCACAGGCATGAGTCTTGAAGTATTTATCATCATTTCCCTGCATACCGAGAACTGTCTGAACACCAAGAACAGCATTCATATATGGATCCTCACCACAGGTCTCCTGACCACGTCCCCAACGAGGGTCACGGAAGATATTCACGTTAGGACACCAGAAGGTAAGCTCAGGATTGCCAGGATAGTATGTCACGCCCATAGGCACGTTGAACACGTTATGGTCAGAGCGGTTCCAGTTGGCACGAGCCTCGTCCGATACCGTAGAGAACACATCATAAATCAGTTTCTCGCTAAAGGCAGCAGCCATACCTATAGGCTGAGGATATACGGTATATCCACCCTGACGAACACCATGACAAGCCTCGCTCCACCAGTTGTATGAAGGAATGCCGAGACGGTCAACAGAAACAGACTTGTTCATCATCAGTCCCACCTTCTCCTCAGGTGTAAGCAGAGAGATAAGGTTCTCCACACGTTCCTCTCGTGATAGACTTGGGTTCTGGAAGGGATATTTATACTTGCTGTCCTGCTGGGCAACTACAGAATTTGCCTCGCCGACAACAGCCTTTGCAGAAAGAGCGCCAAGAGTATTCCCCTCGGCATCAATAAGCTCCACGCTACGGTAAGTCTTGCCCGATGCTTTCTTTGGCGAGAAAGCCACCATCACCTTAGCCTCTTCGCCCGGCTTAATGGCATTTGAAGGATAGAGAGCCGTTATGCAGTCACAACTTGCATTCGTCTTGGCAATCCTCACAGGAGCCTTAGACACATTCTTAAACGTAAACGTATGGCACACAGCCCCTTTGGCAGCATCAATAGCGCCAAAATCCCACTCGTAGGCATCAAAAGCCAACGCACTACCGTTAGCAGCCGAAGCCGAGACAAAAGCCATAGACAAGGCAATAGAATAAATAATTTTCTTCATTAAGTTTTTGTATATTATTGTTTGCTTTTCTTTTTACACAAGTGCTTTATCTATGATAAAGACGCAGGAAAACAGATAAGGTTTAACGAAAAAACGATATTTATCGCTTTTGTCTGTATGAATATCGGTTTTGTACAAGAACAAAATCAAGAATAAAGGAAGGGAGTCTCGTAATGGATATGGTATTGCTAAAAAATGGTGAACTAGTGAACTGGTGAACCCCCAAAAATGAGATTAAGAAATTAAGAGATTAAAATAACGTGAGTTCGACGAAAAAAACGCTGCGCTTGGCTACGTGAATTAGCCGTGAATTAGCCGCAAATTATCGTGAATTTTTCTTTATTCAATACATTTG
>CADCIQ010000158.1 GCA_902801425.1 uncultured Bacteroidales bacterium
GTGCAAAGGTACAATAATTCTTCGAAAGTTGCACCCAATTTGCACCCAATTTTTGTTGTTTAACGAATTTTATACATCCTGTTACCTTTCAATCCTTTTGTGTAACTTATTGGTATTTAGTTTCTTATAATTTCTAATAATTTCTGTTGGTTTCATATATTCAGGTTCAAGCCCATCCTGAAGCGCCAGTTAAACCTGTTTTGAACATGGAGTTGGAGTAATCCAACTTTTTTTTTCTCATTATCTTTACCACATAAATATTTATTCGATTTTTTTCAAAAAATTGTATTATTTGCGAAAAAATGCCTATCTTTGCAAATTGGAACAAAGGATAATAAAAAACAATGATAATGAATAAGACAGTTTTTACTATCGCAGCCATAGTTTCGGCTCTGTTTATCTCAATGTCTTGTCTGGCTCAGACGGGCAAAGTAAATAACTTCCGTATCAAGCGCGGAACAAACGTAAGCCATTGGCTTTCGCAGTCAGAACAGCGTGGTGAGGCCCGCAAGCTTCATATACAGGAGGATGATTTCGCACGGCTCTCAGATCTTGGTTTCGATTTTGTCCGTATCCCCATTGATGAAGTACAGTTTTGGGATGAGAAGGGCAATAGACTCTCCGAAGCTTGGAGCCTTCTGGATAATGCCCTCAACTGGGCCCGTAAGTACAACCTCCGTGCCATCGTAGATCTGCATATCATCCGCTCTCACTATTTCAATGCCGTCAATGAGGGTGATAAGGCTGCAAATACACTCTTCACCTCCGACAAAGCCCAGCAGGATTTGATAAATTTATGGAATCAGATCTCTGACTTCCTTAAGAATCGTAGTTGCGACTGGGTGGCCTATGAGTTTATGAATGAGCCCGTAGCCGATGAGCATGAGCAATGGAACAAGCTGGTGGCCAAGGTTCACAAGGCTTTACGTAAGGTTGAACCACAACGTACGCTTGTTGTTGGCTCTAACCGTTGGCAGGGCCATGAGACGATGAAATATCTTAAGGTTCCTGAGGGCGACAAGAACATCATCCTCAGTTTCCACTATTACAATCCGATGCTCCTTACTCACTATGGTGCATGGTGGTCGCCACTCTGCAAGGCTTATAA
Source organism: uncultured Bacteroidales bacterium (assembly GCA_902801425.1). Classification (GTDB taxonomy): domain Bacteria; phylum Bacteroidota; class Bacteroidia; order Bacteroidales; family Bacteroidaceae; genus Prevotella. Next base: position 1,109 of record CADCIQ010000158.1, read on the forward strand.
GGGTAAGGTTAACTATCCAGGAGTGCTTGTGTCAAAAGAAGACTACGATGCAGCTCCCGATGAAATCAAGAGTGAACTAAAGCCTTATACTGAGCAGGTGTGGGATATAAATACTATCCGTGAGCAGTTTAAGGATGCTATCGAGGCTGCAAAGAAATATGATCTTCAGTTGTTCTGTGGAGAGTGGGGCGTTTACGAGCCAGTTGACCGTGAACTGGCATACACGTGGTATCGCGATGTGCTGACCGTGTTTGATGAGTTTAATATCGCCTGGACCACATGGTGCTACGATGCCGATTTCGGTTTCTGGGATCAGCAGCGCCATTCATATAAGGATCGTCCATTAGTAGAGCTTCTTATGTCGGGCAAGAAACTGGGAGAATAATAATTATATAAATGAGAAAATTATTTCTTTTAGGAATCGTGATGATGCTGGCGTCGGATATGCCAGCGCAGACGCAGAAAGACCACCACTTCGAGGTGGGCAAACATCTTGATATTTTTAATAACGTATATAAGAACCTTGAGTTGTTGTATGTTGATACACTAAATCCCAAGGAGACTATCGGTACAGCCATCAATGCCATGCTGCGTAGTTTGGACCCGTATACAGAGTACTATGCCCAGGAGGACACCAAGGACCTAAAGATGATGCTCACAGGTAAGTATGCGGGTATCGGAGCTCTGATCCGTAAGCACCAGAAACTTAACCGTATCGTCATTGATGAGCCATACGCAGGAATGCCTGCTGCGGAGGCTGGTTTGAAGAAGGGTGATGTGATAATAAGTATCGACGACTCGCTGATGACGCATAAGGATGTGAGTTATGTGAGTAATCATCTGAGAGGTGAACCTGGTACTACTTTTCTCCTGAAAGTTTTCAGACCGTCTGTGGAGAAGGAGATGAAATTCAAGATCACACGAAAGAATATCAAACTGCCCGAGATGCCGTACTATGGTATCCTCGAAGGTAATATCGGATATATCAATTTCAATTCTTTTACTCAGGAGAGTGGCAAGGAGGTGCGTCGTGCCTTTGTAGACCTGAAGAAACAAGGAGCCACCTCGTTGATCTTCGACCTTCGTGGTAATGGTGGAGGCTCTGAGGCTGAGGCTGTCAATATTGTAAACCTGTGGGTGCCAAAGGGCGTTACTGTTGTAGAAAACAGAGGAAAGTTGAAAGAAGCTTCTCGTAGCTATAAGACAACCCTAGAACCAGTGGATACCATTATGCCACTTGTAGTTTTGGTTAATGGTGAGAGCGCCTCTGCAAGTGAGATTACCAGCGGGGCTTTACAGGATCTTGATAGAGCAGTAATCATGGGTACCCGAACCTTTGGTAAGGGATTGGTGCAAGTGCCTATCGATCTGCCATATAACACTAATCTGAAGGTTACCACATCTAAGTATTACATCCCCAGCGGGCGATGCATACAGGCCGTTAATTATAAACACTCGGGAGGTGGGTATCGTGAACATATTCCCGACTCGTTGACAAAGGTGTTCTATACCGTTGGAGGTCGCGAGGTTCGTGACGGAGGTGGCATCAAACCGGATATCGAGGTAAAGGCTGACACTATACCTAATATCGCCTTCTATCTCTCTGCTACAGGACAGGATTCTACTGAGGTGATGTTTGACTATGTTGTGGAGTATATTGCTAAACATCCTCAGATAGCCAAACCATCGGAATTCCATCTTACAGATACCGATTGGGAGGAGTTTAAGGCTCGTGTGATAAAGAGCGGATTCACCTATGACCCTGTTAGCAAGAAACAGTTGGAGCAACTTGTCAAGACCGCCCAGTTTGAGGGATATTACGATGATGCCAAGGAGGCTTTTGACAACCTGGAAAAGAAACTTAATCATGATGTTGCCGTTGACCTTGAGAAGCATAAGCAGGTTCTTCTACAGGTTATCGAGGCTGACATCATCGCAGCTTATTACTATCAGGCAGGCTCCATAGAGTCAGGTCTTCGGTATGACTGCCAGGTAAAAGAAGCACAGGAGTTGCTGAAAAATCAAGAGGAGTACAAGAAGATTCTTGCTCCCAAGAAACCAAAGGAAACATCATCTATTATCAGAATAGATAAAAAACGTGTGGAAAATATATCGCTAAAAGGCAAGAAATTAGAAATATTTAGTGCTATCGTGTAAAAAAACACCTAAATATTTGGCAGAATGGGGGGAAAATTGTACCTTTGCACCCGTTCAGTGGAATGAGAGACTCGAAAGAGCCTCTCTTTTTCATTCTAATAAGACATATAGATGATTAACAAAGAGACAGT
>CADCIQ010000159.1 GCA_902801425.1 uncultured Bacteroidales bacterium
GTTTCATCCCAACCTGCCAGGCTGTCGTGCAGCCGAGTCAGGTCGACGCGGGCGAAAGTAAGGCTTGTGCAGCCTTCAATCTTCCGCGAGAGTATGAGCTTTTTCAGCTCCTTCACCACCTTCTCACAATTGTGGAAGATTTCAGCAGGGCTCATTTCCTGATTCCTGTACAGGTCGCGAACGTCGTCGTTCGGTTCGCTGATGGTGACGTACGACCTCGTGCCGTCCGGCTCCGTCTCGCCCTCCACGCAGGGGTGCATTCCGGTGCCAATCACCACCGTCCGCTTTTCCAGCGTCGCCCGTGCCGTCACGTCAATCTCGCAATATTCCGGATCAGTCATAATAATTATAAATTGTGAATTATGAATTGTGAATTCTGCCTTGCAGACTTTTTTCGTGTAAGACATTCACGGCCGAGTAAGCCTCGATTTTCAATAGTCTCGACGCCTTGAACGTGCGGAATTGCTCCTTGTCCAAATCCCAATAGGTAAAATCCTCGCGGGGCCATTCGTATTCGTAAGAGTCACGGCCTCTGACATAAACGTATTCGTCGAACTTTCTTGAGATGCCATGCTCCAGCGTGCCGCGAGCTTTACGGACGGTGCCGTCGTCCTTTTCGTAGTAGAACGTCACTACGCCGTCGCCCAGATACATCTGCAGGCTGCGGTTCAGGTGAGCCTTCTCCAACGCAGTCTTCTGATCCATGTCGCATTCGTCTTCAAAGAAAGAGGCGAGCTCCATCGTCCAACTGCAGAGCAAGCGTTGAAACTCGCTCATCGAGTACTTTTGTTTCTTCTTTCGCATAATACTTTCTTTTTTTTTGATTACTAAAAACTGTTTTGTTGGATCGAGCTGGCCAGCTTTTCCATGTGCGAAATTACGCACAAAATGAATATGGAAAAGAATCATCGTAGGCGTATATTCCCGTTTGTCTAACGAGTCTAATTCATTTGCCGTTTTTTGTCTAACATTTCTATTCCGATGTCTAACAAAAAGGCAAAAGAAACCTCATAATTGCACTTTTCTTCGCTTTTCCTTGGAAGTATCAAAAATAAATCCTATCTTTGCACCAAGAAAAGACGAAAGGATATAAGATGGATAAGAGATTTACACCACGTTCAAACGAAGAGATGCTTGCCGCAGTGCGAGCATTTCAGGCAAGACAGCGCAAATGGTTCGAGGAATCCAACAAACGTCTGGAAAAAAGAGTCATTGAACACGAAATTGCCGTATAACATTTTATGTACACGAGAAGCCTATCGTGTAGCCTTCATATCTTTCTTGAGTTTCATCAGAGGATGGTACACTCGGTCATAAGCCACACGGATTATGCGATTTATTTTGTTTCCTCTCATGGCTCTTAGCCTGCGCTTATTGGCCTCTAAATCCACCAAGCTAAGTGGTTGTCCGTTCATCATCCACTTACCCCGCTCGGCCGACATACTTTTGCATATTTGACGAACACGTTTTTCATTAATGGTTCCCACTATATTAAAAAGCCATTTAGCCATTTGCCTAACGAAACCTGCATCTGTCACCACATTTTCGCGATTCTTCCTTGTTTCAAGAGCCCCCGCATCATAAAGCGCTGCATACAGCCAATACCATTCATGGCCTGATGCCAAGTCAAGGCAATCTTTACCCGTAACCCCCGATACGATAGTATCACGCAAAACCACGAGTCGCTCATTGGTATTAAACAATTCGTCATTGAAGATGTCGTTTATAAGCAATTGATTGCCAACATCTGATGAAGTTTCTTCTGCCGGACAATCTACTTCATCCACAATTACAAACTCAAGCCCACATTTCTGTAGGCCATAAATAACATTTCTCATTTCAGGCTTGTCGCCCTGCTCCAATATTACTCTCATTTCTTCCAACTTTTTGAGAGTTGGGAGTAATATGGGCTGCCCGGTGCTCCTCGTAGAAATGTAGCTACTTTACGATAGATGCACCACAACTGCCGACTCCTGCGGCGAGTTGCGGTGCAAAGATAACAAATATTATCGCACCATTTTTCATAAAATTTCGGTACGATAATTTGTTTTAAATATTTAACAGTCACAACATCAAAAAAGGGTGTGTCATGACACACCCTAATAAAAGTTTATGGATTATTAGATATAGACTATTTTATCAGAAACTTTACTACTCTTTCTCCTATCTTCACAATGGCAGTGTTGCCAGACAGGATGCTGGTACCAACGAGGGCGGCACCATTGCGGCAAACGGCACTACCTGCCTGCTTGCCATCAGGGGTATATACGGCAACCTGCGTTCCATCATCAACACCTTCCACCTTCAAGATACCACCTTCACTTTGTATCAGTACACAAAAGGGACGGTTCCTTTTGTGTACTTTTGTGTACTTTTTTTTGGCGGTTTGTAGTTTTTTCTTTATCTTTGCAGCAGCATTTTGAAAAGCTATGCCAAGAAAACCAAGAGAAAAGAGTGGTACAGGTATATACCACGTGATGCTCAGGGGTATCAATCATCAGGATATCTTTGAGAATCGGTCTGACTATTGGAAGTTCCTGAAGCTGCTGCGGCTTCAGACTCACCCGGAAGACAAGCAAGGGCATCCGCTACCGCCGCATTGCATTGTCTATGCCTATTGTCTGATGACGAATCATGTCCACCTGCTGCTTCGCGAAGTCGATGAGGGGCTGATGCTACCCATCAAGCGCATTTCCATTGCCTATGCACAGTATTTTAATCTGAAGTACGAGCGCTCGGGGCATCTTTTCCAAGACCGTTTCAAGAGCGAGCCAGTCAACGATATGGGCTATTTCGTCACGCTGCTGAGGTATATCCATCAGAATCCGATAGCAGCCGGCATTGCTTCTTCGGTGGATGCCTATACTTGGAGCAGCTGGTGTGAATATGACGATGCCAAGCCCTGCGCGTTACCTGTCTGTACTACTCAGCACGTATTTAGCAGGATCTCTAAGGACAATCTGACAGCTCTGGTCAACGACCCTCTCCCGAAGGCGCTGAACATCCTCGACTTCGATAACGAGACCGCCGTAAGAGTTAGTGATGAAAGGGTGCGAGAATATCTTCATGCCATCTGCAACGACGACAATCTCACCAATATTCAGCATTACCCGAAAGACCGTCGCAACGACGTCATCCGCATGGTGAAGGATTATGGCGCTAGTATCCGTCAAATCAGCAGAATGACTGGTGTCAGCGAGGGCATCATCAGGAAAATATAAAAAGTACACAAAAGGAACCGTCCCTTTTGTGTACACTGTCGCGGCATGTATTGATGCTTTGTTGATTGACAGTGCAAATATAGTAACATTTTCTTAAACAACAAAATTATTAACTCAAAAAATGATCACAGAGTTTTCTATATTACACAATGATGCATATATTGTTTCTATTATTGTTTCATTAACAATCTCATGGAATGTTATCTCGTTAGGTTCGGGCCAACGATAGTCTGATATTGTGCCTTCAATTTCTATAATACCGTTTTGTCTTTTAAAATAGATTTCCAAAAAATCCGTTGTGAAATCAAATTCCAATAATTTCCCTTCTCTACATTTCTCAAATTGGGATTTGTAGTAAATAATATCTTTGATATTAGTATCGAATTTCCTGACTACCTTAAAATGAGCGGAAGAGACAAGGATAGAACATACACATAATCCGGGATTAACATATTCAACCACCTTAGGAAATTCAATAACCAAGTTGTTAGAAAACACTCCTTCAATATTTCTATATTCTTTATGAGACTTACTCGGCAAGACGGTATCTTTAATCAACTTTTCAATATCTTTAAACGCAAATAACAAATGCAACTTACATACGTTGTCTATTTCGTTTCTTCCGTCATTACTGCGTATTATAAATTTGTGAAGAAATGCTTCATTTTGCTTTTTTACCCAGAATGTCAGATTCTTATCAGATGAAACGAAACTGAAAACATTGTTAATCCCATTAAGAACATCTTCATAGCTGTTTCTAATTCGATGCAATTCTTCTTGTTGCAGAAGATGATTATTCATGAACATAATACTACTATCTGTAGTTGCGTCATTTATCGTCACAAATACATTCAACTCCAAGTTTATCCTATCAAATCTAACGGGATAAATTTGAAATCTATAGTTATAATTACATATATCCATAACAAAGTGCAAAGATAATATAAAAAGGATTATTTGCTCACGCGGGGACAGTCCCCTTGTGAGAATGAAGTGAACCCAGATAATGATATTATATTTTATTCCATACAATAGTTGTTACATTCATGGTGAACATGTAGCGGTAGGTGGCAGAGCGGGCGCCTACAGATGCGGCATCCATACCATTGTGTACCGGGTCGTAGGGACGGCCGCAGTCTTTGATGGTCATCTGGATTCCGTCGTCTAACTCGCAGAGCGTGATGTCAAGATATTTAAGATGACGACTTCTACGCTCCCGTGCATTGTTTAAGAGCGCCAGGATAGTAGAGTACATCTTAGAACTCAGCTCGTCGCTCATCTCGCAGATGACGGCAAATAACTTTATCATCTTCTTCATCTCTTCAAGATTATGTTGCTCGTAATCTATCGAGCATTCGAACTTAATACACGAAGGCATCTTATCGACCAACGAGAACTTGGTATAGAACGGGTGCTTGAGGTGCTTCCTGTAGCCGTAACCCAGGCTGGCCACAAGGATAGGCACACCACCCACAATCAATCCCAGCCACATGGCATCGGCACTGACCTTCGAAAGGCCAAGCATACTCAGATAGGCTATGATACCCATGGCGAATACCAGCACGATCTTGGCCG
>CADCIQ010000160.1 GCA_902801425.1 uncultured Bacteroidales bacterium
TGCGGCACGGCTTGACGCCGCGGCAGTCGAAGGCGAGCCGCTTCTCGGCGGCGATGCGCTCAAGGCGACGATTCTGAAAAAGCAGACCGCCGCCAACCTCGCCTACGATCTCCCCGCAGGCCAAACCGCTCCACGCCGCCCGTTCCATTGGGCGATTGAGTTTCCTGAGGTTCTCGCGCAAGGAGGTTTCAACGCAATCATTGGAAATCCGCCATTTCGTGGAGGCCTTTTTATTACAACGGATTTTGGTTTTGCATATACACAATATTTGAAGGGAACATATGTCAGAGGGGCAGCAACGACTGATTTTTGTGCCTACTTTGATCAACGTGTACATACATTGCTTGCGGTTCATAGTACTTTTGGCTTGGTTAACACTAACTCAATTACAGATGGCGATACAAGACGAGCTAGTTTAGAAGTCCTTAATTTATCTGGAACAGTTTACTCGTGTATTCCATCAATGGAGTGGCCTGGAAATGCAGCGTTATGCGTCGCACTGGTATTTTATTTCAGGGGCACCTGGCGAGGGAGGTGTACAATCAATGGTGAAGAGGTTAATCACATAACGGTTAACCTTACAAGTGAAGATTATTGGTCGCCCCATGCTATTAAAACGCCAGCAACGGCTTATCTTGGGACAACAGTATATGGGAAATCATTCTTTCTGACTGATGATCAAAAAGAGATGCTGTTGACAAAAGAACCCAAGTCAAATTCATTGATCTTGCCTTTTCTTAACGGAGAAGATGTAATGTCATTACCTGAACCGCATCCACAACGTAGTGTGCTGTGCTTCCAAGGAATGACAGAGTCTCAAATAGAGACCTTCTATCCAGTTGTATACTCGTATGCGCGCGAGTGCATATATCCGGAACGACAGAAGAGTTCCTCAAAAGGCCGTCGTGAAAAATGGTGGTTGTATACCTCTCCGGCAGCCGACCTTTATGAGGCGATTAAAGGGCTCTCCCGAGTACTAGTAACTTGCTTTACTAGTAAGTTCACTACATTTCTTTTTCTTCCTAAAGAAATGGTATTTTCAAATGCGGTGGTTGTTGTTGCATCTGACAAAGGGGCCATGTTGGCGACTCTCCAGAGTTGTTTTCATGAGATGTGGGTAAAATCTTACAGTTCTACATTGGAAACACGCCAACGATATGTCCTTTCAGATTGTTTTGAGACATTTCCATTTCCAGATTCATTCACACCAGAGCTTGACGATATGGGGGAGCGATACGATGTGTTGCGACGACATATTATGACGTCGCGCAATATCGGGTTGACGGCGCTATACAATCTTTTCCACGATCCGTCGAAGAATGATTTGGAGTTGGAGGAGATGCGCAAGCTGCAGCGCGAGATCGACGAGGCTGTACGCGACGCCTACGGCTGGAGCGACATTGATCTTGGACATGGCTTCCATGAGGTCGGCTATCTTCCTGCGAACGACAATGTCCGCTACACGATTTCCGAACCCGCCCGCATCGAAATCCTCAAGCGCCTCTCCGCCCTCAACCGCCAACGCTGGGAAGAGGAAGAAGCCGCCGGCCTGCACAAGAAGAAAGGTGGTAAGTGATGGAGACTATAGGGTCGCTAATTGCTATGGCTCGGACTTTCATGGATGATTGTGCAGATGAGTCTAGAAAGTATCTTCACAATGCACGGGATATAGTTGCTACCAAAGAATTATTTCATCTCATCCATGAAATGATGATGTCAATAAATTTGACATCGGATAGTTTACTCATACTGGTTGAGAAAAATAGAGTATGGGATGCGACAATCCTTCTGCGTTCTGTTATTGAAGGCACTGCGAAATTTTGTTATTTGCTGACGGCACCATCACCTGATGAAGAAGAGGCTCGAATCGAAGAATTTCAGGAGATATTGCCTCAAAAAGAAATGGGAGCACTTGAACAATGTGTTGCGGCGATGAAACAAAGCGGCTTTTACCACGGTAGTTCTGTGAAGGGCGATGTTTGCATTGATCCTTTGGCTAAGGTCATTAACGAAACAAAGACGAAAGAGGGGGAGAGCAGTAAGAATAAAGAGATAAATAAAAAATGGAGATTTCAAGAGTTGTCAAAGGTGTTACGTAATGAATGTCATGTTTGGTCTGGTATGGCAGATTTATGGGAGTATCGGTATTCAATGAGCAATGCTCTTGTTCACAAGACAGATTCTGGGTGTGGCGAGATTTCAGAACGGGCAGACAGAAATCCGGAATACCGCAGGATATCTGACCTTGCACACGCGTCAAGCCTATTGTTAGCTAATTGTATGCTTTTTTATACCCGCTTTTCAATCTTGTCGAACCGCATAGCAGGCAAAGATAAGACGTTGGCTAGCGTTATAGCAAGAAATATATGTTTGTTCGAAGCGGCGGAAAGTGTCGAACAAATGTTTGTGGAGGCATATCGTAAATACGAACAACAGAGCAGTAAGCAGGAGGAACTGCCGTGTCAGGAATAAGAGAATTAATTAAGTCGGCGCGACAACTCATTTCTGATTACGCAGATGTGGCATATCCACAGTTGGCCCAATGCGGTGAATTCTTGATGTCACATAAAAGGGCACAGACAGCGACTAAGCTTTACGTGTCGTCAGCGATGACCACGGACAGCATCATCATTCTAATAGAGCATGGTTTAATATGGGATGCGATTTCGCTTTTCAGATCTTTGCTGGAAGGATCTGCGAGATTTTTCTATCTTCTTTCGACACCCACAGAGGAGGAGGAAATAAAACGCTTTCATGAATTTAAAGAAATATTGTCTGATAAATCTATGATGAGCCTTGAGCAGCGTGTAGCAAATATGAAGAAAGGCCATCTGTACAAGCACAATAAAACATATGCCTACCTTGATCAACTGGAAATTAATGTTAAGGAGATTGCCAAAGAGATAAGCAACGAGGCGGCTGAGGTTAAAAGGAAATGGAATTTCTTTAATTTGTCGCATGCCTTACGCTCAGAGTGCCCAGAATGGGCAGTCATGGCAGATCAGTGGGAGCTCCGATATGCGACATCTAATTTTGCAATTCATAAGGATGGATTGATTGTCGGGCCAGACATAACACATTGGATGAAGGAACCGAGTTCGGACAATCCTTTGGTAAGACTATGGGCGCCCTCGCTTCTTTCTTTTTGTGTAGGACTTGTTCGAGATAGGCTTATAGTGCTTATAAGGAAGTTTGATCTTGATTGCAAGGTTTTGACTGATGTGATGCGGCGAAACGTTGATTTTGCAAAGCTTGCCACCGACATGGAGTTGGAGGCAAGGGAGATGTTGAGGGAAGAAGAATCCATTCAGTAGTTGTGACAAAAAAGAAACCATGGAGGCAATAAT
>CADCIQ010000161.1 GCA_902801425.1 uncultured Bacteroidales bacterium
GCAATGATGTGTTTCTCAGGACTCAAACTGTAAAGCGGCCTCTCCCCCCGCCCTCCCCCGTAGGGAGGGAGCTGGAGAACCAAATACCAATTAATAATAAACAATTAATATCCCCCCCTCATGGCGAACAAATGTAACTTACTCCTTGCCCCTTTATGGGGAAAGGATGTCCGCAGGACAGGAAAGGGGCTGTAATTAGGTTTTATGGACTTATTAGCATTTAATTTACTCAGCATAGGGGTATTCCTCGTGGTTATCCTCGTACTTGTAATAGTACTGCTGGTAGCAAAGAAATATCTAAGCCCAAGCGGTCAGGTAACATTGACCGTAAACGGCGATACCAAACTGACCGTGAATCAGGGTGGTTCCGTTATGGCTACCCTCAACGAGAACGGTATCTACCTTCCATCTGCTTGTGGTGGTAAGGCAAGCTGTGGTCAGTGTAAACTCCAGATTCTCAAGGGAGGTGGCGAGATTCTCGACTCTGAGAAGCCTCACTTCACTCGTAAGGAGATCAAGGACCACTGGCGTCTTGGCTGTCAGGCTAAGATCAAGGGTGATATGGAAGTAAAGGTTCCAGAGTCTGTATTGGGCGTTAAGGAATGGGAGTGTACCGTTATCGGCAACCGTAACGTGGCTACATTCATCAAGGAGTACAAGGTTGCTCTTCCTCCTGGTGAGCACATGGACTTCGAGCCTGGTTCTTATGCTCAGATTCGTATTCCTGCATTCGAACTTGACTACGACAAGGACTTCGACAAGTCTCTTATCGGCGATACCTATCTCCCTGCATGGGAGAAGTTTGGTCTGTTCGGCCTCAAGTGCGTGAACCCAGAGCCAACAATCCGTGCTTACTCTATGGCTAACTATCCTGATGAGGGCGATATCATCACACTTAACGTGCGTATCGCTACTCCTCCATTCAAGCCAAAGGATCAGGGTACAGGTTTCATGGATGTAAACCCAGGTATTGCATCATCTTATATCTTCTCTCTGAAACCAGGCGACAAGGTAATCATGTCTGGTCCTTACGGAGAGTTCCGTCCACAGTATGGCACTGGTCGTGAAATGATCTGGGTTGGTGGTGGTGCCGGTATGGCTCCTCTCCGTGCACAGATCATGCACATGCTCAAAGGTCATGGTATTGCTCCAGAGGATCGTCAGCGTCCAATGCACTATTTCTATGGTGCACGTGCTCTTGAGGAAATCCCATTCCTCGACGACTTCCTCCAGCTTGAGAAGGACTTCCCTAACTTCCACTTCCATCTCGCCCTCGACCGTCCAGATCCAAAGGCAGATGCAGCAGGAATCAAATATACTCCAGGCTTCGTAGCTCCTGTTATGGGCGATACATACCTCAAGCAGCATGAGACTCCAGAGGATTGTGAGTACTACCTCTGCGGACCTCCAATGATGGCCAAAACCGTTCTCGATCTTCTCCACTCACTCGGCGTTGAGGATAATATGATCCGTTTCGATAACTTCGGTGGATAGGATTTAGTGTAAAGTGAAAAGAGTAAAGAGTAATGTAGATAGTGGCATTTCGCCAAAAGTACTATCCGCATTACTCTTTACTCTTGCTTTTTTCTTCTTTCTTCTTTTTTACTGTTTCACCTCTATCAATTCCACGTCGAAGATGAGGGTAGAGTAAGGAAGTATGATGCTAACCTGTCTATCGCCGTATGCAAGGTAATAAGGGATAAAGAAACGATATTGACTACCAACCTTCATCAGTTGCAATCCCTCTGTCCAGCCCTTGATTACCTGATTAAGGGCAAACTCAGATGGGGCATTACGATTGTAGCTTGAATCGAAAATCCTATTGTCTATGAGGCGACCTTCATAATGACATTTCACCACATCTTTAGAACTAGGACTTTCTCCGTCACCCTCTCGCAAAACCATGTACTGAAGTCCGCTTTCAGTAGTAATAACACCTTCCTTCTTGGCATTTTCCGCAAGAAAATCCTCTCCTTTTTTCTTGTTCTCCTCTATTTGCTCTTTAGAGATAGAAGTTATATTGTCATCATCATTAGAGCAAGAGGTCAAGGTAAAACCACCGACCACCATTGCAATTAATAGCAGAAATTTTTTCATAAAACTAATATTGTGTGAGTAAATTTTATCATAAGAATATTAATACTTTGTTTAGCGCAGGCAAAATTACTCATTTTTTTCGTATTACAAACAGTTTTCACATTTTTTGATTATGCCAACTGAAGATTTCACTTTAACCGTATCTTTTCCTTTTTTTTTAATTGTTTCTTACTCCGAATATACTCCATTGCTTGACCATCAGTTATCCATCGTTTCTCCATCGAAACGATGGACTATCGATGGATTATCGATGGATTATCGATGGACAATCTTCCTTGTTACGCCTGCAAACATACTGTCTTTTTCGGATGAAAAAATGTGTAAGAAAATCACAAAAGTTATGCTTCGGAAAAATTGACGGCAAAAAGAGAAAATATATACAATGAAATTTGGAGAAATCAGAAAAAATGTTTATATTTTGCCCCATACAACAAGTAGAATTACTATTTCATTTATAGAATTCTTTTCCAAATATATGTTTGGACATATGGTCGTGATGAATAGTATTGTTGAAAGAAATTATAGGTCTATTGGCAAGCCCCGATGCTCTTTGTCAGGTCTGCCTACATCTACCGCATTGACGAGGGAAGATATGATAGGCGTGTACAGAGATACCAGCAAGGATTGTCACAAGGTGACAAAGATAATTTTTGTAGGATAATACTAGCAGGGGGAACATTACATAATGACAACTCCCCCTGCATACGTTTGTTTTACTTCTTCTTTATTGTGATCTCCACTTTTTGTATTCCGCGCTTATAGACATTGGCGAGGATGAGGGCATAGCGCAGGGTTTCTCCCTGTTTCATCGATTGCTGTACGTGGGTCATCTCGCTCTCGGTTAGTATGCTCTTGAAGAGGAAGCAAGAATGATTGCTCGGTACAAGGCGTATCTCATCAGAAAGCGGTGAAAGGACATAGGCGTAGGTTGCCTGATAACGGGCACCTGCCTGCCATAGCGGGTGGCTCTTGTCAAGAATGTTCTCCAAGTAGATTTGCGCATGCTTGTCGAATTCGGGTGTCGGTGTGCCGTCAGCGTATGTCACCTTGCCCTCGGCATCTACCATATATTCGCCACCTTTGGCTATGGCATACTTTTCTACCGGGCACTGCTGCTCATACTCAATGTCGGCTTCAGTCTTTATGACTTTCTCCACAGGTTCTGCCACCTCTTCCACTTTCTTGTCGGCGAGGATGCGCACCAGTTCGTATGTGCGGTTGCTGGCATCCTGGGGAGGGTTGGCCA
>CADCIQ010000162.1 GCA_902801425.1 uncultured Bacteroidales bacterium
AGTGCCTTGCGCCATACTGTGAGGGGAGCAAACAAGTTTGATGAGTAATAAATTTAATAATACAATTGTCGGATGGGCATCGACTCCTCTGATGACACTAAGTGTCATAATAACAAGTAATCTTCTTCTTTCCACATTCCGTTATCAAACGTCCTTGGGTATGCTCCTTTCTGGAACACAAAACTTTTGACGGCACGGAATGCTACCAGACTTGATTCTATATACTTTGTTTTACTATTTTCCATTGCTTGTTATCCTGTAAAATGTTGTCCTTTTAACATTATATACTATTGCACCTATTTCAACTTCTCTATTCGCGTTTCAACTTCTCCTTTCGGAAGCCAAGGGTTTATCCTGAACAATGCCGCCAGTTTCTTCGAGGCTTCAGCATGGGAAAGCAGTCCCAGTTCTACAAGTTGGTCGAAAACATACAGGATGCCTGAGACCTTGATGCCTCGTTGTTCGGCACGATTCCGCAACTGGCGATCTCCCGTCAGGATTCTGCAATCTGTCAATGACTTTGCATAGTAGATGACCGTTGAATCTGTCAAGGTCAGGTTGCCGCCGCACTCGACATTGAACTGATACAGATTGGTGATGTCTGTGGCGGGATAGTCCTTGACGACAAGCATTCCCTTGTCTATCAGTTGCTGAATGGCCTGTGCCTGACTGGGACGGGTAATCTCGTTGACAACGAAATCGACAGTATGAACCCTCATTGGCAGACGGAAGAATGTATCCAGCAGTCCTATGTCATACAAATCCAAGAAGATATTTGTATCGTTGATCACTATCTCCATCCTGCTATACCAACTCTAATTGTTCACGGACTACGTTGATTGATTCGTTCAGCAATTCGGATGCCTTGGAGAAGGTTATCAGTTCCGATGCCAGGGCGCGATACACAAGGCTGGTAAAGCGGCCCGACTTCTCATCATGATAGGTACTCTTCTCGACCTGCTCTTTGAAAGCTGGATTCTGGTTCTTGGTAATGCAGAAATATTTGTAGCGAGATTCGCTGATAATCTCTAACTGCTTGGCCTTGAACATCTGAGCCTCTACGGATATACCGAAGTTGGACTGTATGGCACGAAGTTCGTTCAGCGAAATGTCATGGCGCGATACGCCCAGGATTCTTTTGAATACATCCTGGGAAATCAGCATCTCGTTAGCGAAAAGATTGCAGAACCGCTCAATGTCCTTCTGCGGAAGCGACTCGTCAAAATCCAACATCAAATGTCCCAACTCATGCATAGCGGTAAAGCGCTTTCGCTCCACTGGGAAATTCTTGTTGAGAACGATGATAGGCTTGCTGTCACCGACGAATCCACTCAGACCATCGAAAGTATCTGGAGCATCCATCTCAATGACCTTTACACAATGCTCTTCCAACATCTCAATGACGTATGGGATGCCATCCTGCCCTAATTTCCATAGGTTCTTCACTTCTTCAGCAATGCGATAAACGTCAGATGGAGCAATCACAGAATTATCCTTGATGGGATTAACGAAATTGGAATCAATACCCAAAATTTCCTCTATCTCAATGTACCTCTCTATTCGGTCGCGTATTTTCTCCTTGATAGAGTTTTCTTCCTTGACTCCCATCTTCGATTTTTTGCGAAACTCTATTCTGTCTAAAGAAACAGTGAATGGACGTAGCAGGTAGTCGGGCTTAACGCTAAGAGCATTAGCCAAAGCGATAAGATTAGTAGAGTTTGGCAACATCTTGCCAGACTCATACTTGGATATGGTCTGCTTTGAGACCAAGTTGTTCATCTTCGCGCAAAGGTCATCCATCGACATTCCGTTGATAACCCGTGCAGTCTTCAATCTTGCTCCAAAAATCTCTTTCAGTTCCATATTGCTCGTTGTTTTGGCGACAAAGTTACAAATATTTTTCTAATTTGTCAACCAAATTAAAGAAAAAAGTGAAGAAATAGCACGAAATCCAACTTTTTTCTTGGAAAAACCATATAAAAAAGTTGTTTTTCGTGCATATTCCGCCTTTGAATTGGTTGAAAGTTGAATTGCGCTTAGTGTTTTTCTACTTTTCAACCTTTCCATTCTTCGCTTTCTTTGCTGCCAAAAGTTTGTCGGCTACTATCTGGGCTTGCTCGGAAATACCTACACGGATATACTTTTCAAAGACCTTTTCCGACTGATGGCCAGTGATACTACGCATCTCCTTACTTGACAAAACTCCCATCTTATAGAGATTGGTGGTTCCGCTTCGTCTTGAAGTATGAGATGACACGAGTTCATACTTCGGACGTATAACCTCCCCATGTTTGTTGCGCTCCCACAATGGATTGCCATTGTGCGATTCGGCTAACTTATGCTGTTTGTAGTACCATTTGCGCTCGTTTTCCGTAAGTTTCTTACCAGACTTCTTCTTTGAGGCTTTCGTCATTGACCTCAGTGTCAGGCACAAAAACAGGAACCTCAGTGTTGACTATATCGGAAAGTGCCTTTTCAAGTATGGGCTTGCCGTCTTTGGAGTTCAGTTTGTTGTCATTATAGAGTTGGTCGATAGCCAAGAACACCTTACGCTCCATATCGAGTACCCGCATTCCTTCTTCCGACGATTCGTATTTGACCAATGCGGACTTACTCTTCAAGGACTTGTTCCATTCCTTAACATCAACCATGATGCCAGTGCTTACACAAAACAAAATTCCCTTGCGTCGTATTCCGCTCCGGTGCCCTTCTCCCTTCTACGCTTGCGCCGCGTTCCGGTCCTGTCCGCTGCCCTTCTCCCTTCTACGCTTGCGCTGTGGGCTGTTCCGGTCTGGTGCCCAGTGGCTTTGCCGCTGGGTTTCTCCCTTCTACACCCCCACATATTCCGTCACGGGGCTGAAGCAGGGGCACGGCTTGCGGGGGTCCAGGTCGTGATGACCCACTATCAGGGCGCGGGGGTATGCCCTGTGCAGATCCTCCAGCAGCCGGCGGAGTGCCGCCTTCTGCGCCTCGGTGCGCGTGTCGGCCGGTTGGCCGCGTATGTCCAAGCCACCCTCGTAGCAGATGCCTATCGAGTGGGTGTTGTGGTTCACGCAGTGGGCACCGACCATCTCCTCAGGGCGTCCCGGCTCTATCTGTCCGTCACGACGGACCACGTAGTGATAGCCTATTCCCTTCCATCCCTTCTTCCTGTGCCAGCCGTCGATCTCTTCCGCCGACGAGGTCTGGTCGGGCCTCACTGCCGAACAGTGGATAACTAGTAATGTGATCACTGCAACTCTGTACGGCCAGGGTACCGGCAATGGCAGTAAGCACGGTGCCCAGGAACTTCACTACCTTAATGATGTTGCTCCAATTAATTTTCATATTCACACAAAATAAAACTGTTAGTTGACTTTCCAGCCCTTTTGAAACCACGAATTTCACGTAATCGCTTCAGCGCTTTTACAAAGCGTAGCGACTAAAAGAATCGTACGAATTTTTTCTTTCCTTGAATTATTCGTGAAATTAGTATAATTCGTGTTCGTTAAAATTAATCCGTTTAATCCGCGTAATCCGTGGTCATTAAATAAATTCGTTTAATTCGTGAAATTCGTGGTTGTTAAATTACTCCGTGGTTGTTAGAATGCTCCCATGCAACTGGTGGTGCCCAGTGCCGTTCCTGCAGCGGTGATGATGGCTGCCAGTACCTGGATGATGAACTTCCAGATGTCCTTCT
>CADCIQ010000163.1 GCA_902801425.1 uncultured Bacteroidales bacterium
GACGGCTTCCTTGGAACACGCCATTATGACGGTGGCGGACAGGGAGATGGAGAACTTTATGCGGGTGGCTTCAAGGACTGACGACAGCGTGATGTTTCTGGACAACGAGACGGTAGTTGGGAAGGAAGGCAAGCGCGTGGAGATTATGGGCGGCGCGTTTGAGGGCGTGACGGGCGTGATAAGACGTGTGAAGAGGTGTAAGAGGGTAGTGGTGGAGATAGAAGGTGTGGCGAGCGTGGCGATAGCGTGGGTGCCGGCGGGGATGCTGAGGGAGATTGGGTAGACGGACTTTGTAATTTAAACTAAAGGTAAATATATGAATGAGATAATAATTGCATTCTTGACTGCATTAGTTGGCGGCTTGATTGGTACTTATGGTGGAGCACGCTTCTTGAATCTGCGTGAGGACTATAAGATGAAGAAAGTGCGCGCCATTGCCATAAAGGCTTTGGATGTGATTAAGAAGTATTCAAAACAATCGTATATGAACGCTGAGAGTGATTTTAACACTTCGCTTTCTATAACAGAAAAACGCATGGTGATAGTGGCTCTGCATAAGTTGGGCATCCCCATGGGCGTACCAGCCAATGAGGTTTTTGATATTCGTAAGATTCATTTCCTTGATAAGGTGATTGACAAGGATGAGATAGACGGCATTGTGTTTCAGATTGAAAAGGGATACTGTGATAACTTGTTCTATCAGGATCCTGATACGTACTTTGCTGCTAACTACACGTTGTTCGCTATGAGGAATGCTGGTAAGAAGTATGTCAAAGAGATACTGTCGAAGATGGTGATTAATCCAGAAACGAAGCAGTTTAAGGAGCCGATGAATGACCTTAGCCGTATTTTTACACTTGGAGAATTCAAGGCTATACAGGTGTTGAGGGAACAGGTGCGTGACCAGATGTATTTTGATGAGAACGGACAGCCGATAAAGGAAAAGCTGGATACGCTTATTAAGGATATAGACATGGGGCTGTGGGATTCCTATCTGATGTGGAACTATGAGGCATATCAAAGTGTAATGATGCAGATACAGATGGGGCAGGCGATAGCAGGGGCTGCGCAGAGGACAGTAGTGAATGAGGTTGATACGAAGACGGAGAAGAAGAAGGGATAAGGATTGTTGAAGAGGTATGTGCAGAGAGCGTATGCCTCTTTGTGCCTCAGAGAAGACCAAAGGATGTTTCGCTGGAATAACGAGATTAAGTATGTTTTGTCCAGTTTGGTTGCCTTGTCGGTAATGTTTGTATGTCGTAACTTATTAACACATGGTGTTTTGCGAAATTTTCTGGTATCGTTTGGAATCTTGAGTATTTCTCTGTATCTTTGTACCCAGAAATGTTTAATTGAAAACAAGTATGATAACGGCAAAAGACTTTTGTGATATGATTGGCAATAAGATGGCCAGTGATATGTGGAAATCCATGATAAGGAATAATTTTCCACCGCATATTGCTGAACAGCTATGCGATGCAATCGATAGGAAAGATAATGCTGATATGTTCAACCGCATCATGAAGGAGTATAATGAATGGCTAGCACAGCAACAGCGCCAGCAGCAATACTTTCAGCAGTTCCTGATGCAGTATTTTAAGTAGATGTATAAGATTCATTTGGAATTATGACACTAGACGATGCAATAGTTAAGGCTCTCACCATAAGTACTGAGAATACAATGGTGTTTCCTCAATCCAAATTCCCATGGACGAATGATGCGGCTATAGTTGACATGCTTCGACCATGTAGGAGCGAGGATGATTATAACCTTGTCTATGAATTGTTCAAGCAACTGAATGATAATATCGTTGATGGAGCCAAAAACTATGAACTATTGTGTAATATGGCTCAGACAATGGAAAAGAACGAAGTGTTAGACCATAAGACTGCTCTATGTGTCATGCGTACTAAAAACGATTCGGATGCAGACAGTTCACAATCAGTTATCAATGATTTGAAAATGACACTTAAAATGATAATTGATTTCAAACCAACTTATTCTGCTGTTTGCTTTGAAGATATACGCAGGCTATACAATAAAGGTTTCAGGCATTTCATCGTGGTTGATGACTTTATAGGTTCTGGCAAAACTGTTGGGGTAAGATATAATTCTTTTCAAAAACTTCACTTGGCTGGTGCGTCTATAAGTTTTTACTTCCTGACTGGTATGGCCAAGGGAATTAGCTATTGTAGAAATCGAAACATACCTGTTTATTGCTGCAAAATAATGCATAAAGGTATTTCTGGCCGTTATCGTAAAGAAGAATTGTTAAAGCGTATCTGGTCTATGAGATACTTAGAGTCTCAACTTGGCAGCGAAAGCGGTGAGACGAAACTGAAAGATAATAGTTGGGGGTATGGCCATGCCGAGGCATTGTATTGCAGACAGTTTGGGAACATCCCTAATAGCGTATTCCCTATATTCTGGTGGAATAAGAATATCGACGGGTCAGAGCGTAAATCAGTTTTTACACGAGTGCAGCATGGATATTAATCATTTGGAATATCATATACTTAAGGATGCGGAGCAAGGAGACTTGCTGCCCACAGCCTTGATTTCGAAGTACGATGTTACGCTTGACAGGTTGATGGATGTGCTTAAATCCATGCTTCATGAAGGCTATCTGATATTGACCGATGGTAAATGGCTTAGAATTACGGAAAAAGGCGAGCAGTGTATCGTCAAAACTGAGGAAGAAGCCGCTGACGAGATAGATAATTGGAAATCAAGTTACATAGATGAGTTTTTCAGCAGAAGCAGTACGATTGAAGTAAATGAACCGTATTTGCCATCAGCTGAAGCTTGCAAGATAATCATGGAGGGCGAGAGCAAAAAAGAAACTAGCAATTAGAAGTGAAGTCGCTTCGGTAGCTGAGGCTATACAATACCCTGTGATAGCGCAGGCGCTATCACATATGCAAGTGCACGCACTTGCATACCTGTTAGCGCAAGCGCTAACAGCCGGAAATCAAAGAAAGTAGTTATATGCCTCGCCCTCCTTTTTACTTTACTAAAGTTTTCCACCCTTCCGATGTGGTCTAAATATTTGATTTTCAATTTGTCTCATATTATGCTGCCTCCTTAAGTCCTTCCAACGCTTCAGCCATG
>CADCIQ010000164.1 GCA_902801425.1 uncultured Bacteroidales bacterium
AGCCAACCGTGAGAAGAATGCAGCACAGTGGGAGACATTCACGAAATATCTTGAGAGCAAGGGGAAGTTGAAGTAATCGGCTCGCCGCTTGGCTTGTCCAAGAAATAATCACACTCTCTGTGCAGTCATTCGTTGCAGTTTCAGACTTTATAGATAGAAACTGCAACGAATTTTTATGTACACGATTAATGATTATGCCTACAATGGGCTACTCTATCTGAACAACATTATGCGGCCACGCCACAAGCGGCTGTCGCAACTGATGATTTACTCAATGACAGGCTGCCTGTGTTTTGCCACAAATTTATCATATTTTTGTGGCAGATTCAATATTCAAGTTTATTGATTTTGTCATTTAGCATCCGCAATTTCTCAATAAGATGCTCATAGGTCGGAGAGTCACCGTATATCATTGAGTTCTGCATCTCCTTATAGTCCTGCCTCCATTTTTCCAAAATGTCAGCAGGTGGCACGATGTTTAAAGTCTGTGGCAACAGTGTTGAATAGTCAAAGCCCCGGAGACCGATGAATACACGTCTGTGTTCCATGACAGACAGATATAGTTTCTTGTCCTTCAATGCCTGTTCTGCTATCGGAGTGTCCATTATCTGGCAGATGTCATACAGGTGTCTTGACATCCTTGACGTCCTGACGTTTTCTGCCGCTTTGTGGTATTCCTCATGCAGGAGGAACAGTTTCTCAAGGAATGTCCGCTCAGGGACTACAGCCCTCACTTCAAAATCCGGCTCGGTAAAAGGTGCATTCCTATATACATCATCTATATATGAGTGCAGTCTGACTTCCTTTACAGGCTCACTCATGGAACGTCCGCTAACCTCAACAATAACCTTTGAGCGGATATAGGGATTATCGTTGAAGACGGGTTTGTATTCCACCTCTATGATTTCCGGGTCTGTGGTGGATATTGGCGTAATGTTGACATGCACATTGAAACTGTCCTTGCCGATGCCATCCTTCTCCATCTGGTTTGCCAGTTCAAATTGGAGCCTTTCACGGACAAAGGAACACGCTGCACGGCGGAGCTTGTCGCTGATCTGTGTCTTTGACAACTGTCCTTCAAAGCCTAAAAACTCTCTGTCAATGGCGATGTCTATATCTTCTGACATGCGCTTGATAAGTCCCCAGCACTTACTGAGGTTCGTTCCTCCCTTGAAGGAGATATGATTGGCATAGGGAAGTGAGAACAGGGAATGAAGGACTGCGGTTACCCACCAGTCTTTTTCTATTATCTGCAGGTCCATTCCGTTCTCTGCCTGTACCCTACGGAGTATGTCCTGTCGTTCCTCTATGGATAATTCTATGAATTTCATTTCTTCATTAACGCCTTACGCACCCAGATAGGTGCAAGTTGAATATCATGCTTGAAGTCTTCTTCGTTCACTTTCTCCAGATGGGTCTTTATAATCCCCATCTGCTCATCAGTAACATTGCCTTCGCCAATCTCTCGCATGGCGGTCACTATCAGCGTCATAATCTGAGACTGGTATGCGAATGTGCGCATCTCAGAGGTATGCTTGAAGAGTATTCCCCTACCTTTCCCGATAGTTATACGGCGAGGAGAGCCGTCTGTGATAAAGACGATGTTGGCAGGTATCTGGGTACTTAAACCTAACTGATAGAGGGCATACGAGCCTGTCGGGGCTATACGCACCTTATCCCGCTTGGCAATGCCCTTGGCTATTTCCTCTATAGACGGAGGTATCAGGCCACTTCCCCATTTCGTGTCTATTTTGGGGTAGTAGTAGATTCCCTGTGCTACACGGACAAGGACATTGTTCTCGCACAACCGCACCAAAGCGGAACGGACAGCATCCGAAGAGCCTGTCTGGGAGAATGTATCGGGAAAGAAGAGTGTTCCCCTTTCCGATAATTCCACTTGCTTTTTAATGTCATTATATGTACTTTGATTAGCCATGATAACGAATTTTGCCACAAATTTACAGCAAATTTGTGGCAAAACCAAATTTTTTCTCAAAAAAGTGATAAAAAAACAACCTTTAGCCCGCTCCGGCACCGTTGCGACGGGGTCGCTGGGGGAGCGCTTTGAAAGTGTAGTTTTTACATTTATCATTGAAAAGTGTAGTTTTTGAAGGCAAAAAGTTATTGAAAAGTGTAGTTTTTGCCATAAAAGTGCTATTATAGAGTTATAAATGATAGGAAAAAACATATTCCAGTTATTATTTGGACGATTTTTCGTATCTTTGCATTTCGATATTAATAATAGAGGTTCTTTATGATTAAGGACTATCAAAATAAGATAACTTTTATACGTGTGATATGGGAAAGATTTTTAGAGATATGACTTCTGAAGAGCAGGCTTATTACGATGAAGAAAGCAAGAAGTTTCCGTGGCTTAAGACTGTCACGATGAGCGATGACGAGTTCTTTGCATGTTTTGAGCGTGACCTTGGTAAGGGGGCAGCTGCACTTTGGTTTAACCATCTGTGGAATAAGCATTACAGCTGGGTTTTCCTCGCTATCTTGAAACATTTTTATGAAACAGGAGAGTTCGTACATTTTGATTGGGATTATACCGATAGTCAGTCAGAAGGTGTTCTCTGGGATATTATGATAGCCTGGGGTGCAGACTTGCAGACTGGAGGTGATGTTCTTAGCCGTAAGATCAAGTTTGACTTCAGCAAGTATACTGCTCCCACAAATTCAAAGATAAGGAATTACGAGTACTACGAAGAGAGGGGGTTCGATAATTACTTCAAAGACTATTACGAGTCTCACGGATTCGAATACCCATTCTAATTGGTGATTGGTACAAAGTCTAAAAGGTTGCTTCATTAACGGGGCAACCTTTATTTATTGCACTTTTTGCCTGATTCATTCATATTCCCATGAAGGTTTTTTTGATTATTCTTTGGCTGT
>CADCIQ010000165.1 GCA_902801425.1 uncultured Bacteroidales bacterium
GACCTATGATGCAGGTGGTTTCTTCCGTCCGCAGGATCAATACACCAATCAGGATTATATTGAGCGGATGCTCCGTTGGATTGAGACCAGCGTCTATCTGCCACTGATGCGCGTACATGGTTACATGAGCAATACGGAGCCCTGGAACTATGGTGCTGAAGCCCAGCAGATCATCGCCGACTGTCTGAAAGAGCGCGAACGTCTGCAACCTTATATCGACTCATGCGCTACAGCCGTTGCTGAAAAGGGCTACACACTGATGCGCCCGCTGGTGTTCGACTTTGCTAACGACCCAGAGGCTTTGCAACAGAAATATGAGTATATGTTTGGGCCGAAGTATCTGATCAGTCCTGTGACAGAACCCAACGTGACGGAATGGAAGACCTACCTCCCCAAGAATGAAGGCGGCTGGACCGACTATCGCACGGGCATCCACTACGACGGCGGTCAGACCGTCACCACCCCCGTCACCAAAGCCTATATCCCTGTTTTCTTCAGATGTCTCCGCTCCCCCAAATAGTAATAATTGCTATATTTAATTCCAGCATTTGCTACATTTAAATCTAACAAGTTCTAGAATTAAATCTAGGAATCGCCGCTCTTCAATCTCACAGGGAGACTCACAGGGGAACACTTCTTTTATTATTTCAAAAAATCCCCGACAATCCATCACGATTATCGGGAATTTATGATATTTTTGCAAGTACTCTTATGAAATGTAGACTTCTGCTAAGGTGAAAAAATTATAATGCCGCAACCTTCTTCAGTTCATTTTTGATGGCCTTGTTAATAAAATCATTAATCGTCGTACCAGTGCTGGCTACAAATGCTGCTAAACGGGAATGAAGTTCCGATGACATCCTTAGATTCAATTTGCCACTATAAGGCTTCGCAGGTTCTACACCATCAGCCTTGCAGCCTTCAAGATAACTATCAATGCCATCTTCAAAATCCTTGCGAAGTTCATCGAGTGTCTGACCCTCATAAGCAATCAGATCCTTACTCATGCCCTGCACCTTTCCAAACAAGCAGTTGTCTTCCTTGCTATACTCTACACTACCCTTATAGCCTTTATACTCCAAATAATCCATAACCTTACTCTCCTTATTATATTAACTTATGATTCTTCAAATGCTGATAAATCGTTTTGACCATCCATTCTTTCATGATACTCCCAGGATGTGGCCGATGAATGTCAATATAGGCACCCGTAGCCTCATTCTTAAACCTCACGCGCGAACCAGATGTAGATCCCTTTGTATGCTCTTGATAGCCGAAATATGCCAAAAGACTCAGCGTCTCTTCATACGTAAAATCCTTCGGTTTCTTCTTGAATCGTTCTACCAGTTTCTCTTTTGAACCCATATTTGTTACACTTTCGAGTGCAAAGGTACTAAATTTGGTACTAATTTCCAAATAATATTAGAATTTTATTATATTTTTCTTGGAAGTAACGAATATAATGCTTATATTTGCATCGTGTTTCGTATGAGGCACAACGATTTCAATTGCTCATTTCGTCACTCGAACTTGCACCTCGACTAGAAAGAGCAGATATACTTACATCCAAATGGAGCTACACCATAAGTGTAGGCTTCACCATAGGGATGTAAGGGCAGTGCAAGGCCTGAGTGACGTATGGAGGGTCTGCACTTTCTACTTTCTATATGTTAGTGCTGACATCTAAGAAAGATTACAGTATTAACTAAAAATATATAATTATGAAGAAGAGACAAAGAAAAAAAGTGGTTGCCTAAAATGGGGACTTATTGGTTTTGGTATTTTTGTATTGCTTGGTATTATTGGCAATATGGGATCTGACAAAGAAGAAAAATCTTCAGAGGCATCTTCGTTAACTTCATCTGAGAATGATGGTCATGTAGAAAGTTCAAAACCTTCATCGGTTAGTTGGGATTTTTCATTTGCAAAAGATGAAATGACAGATAGTAGGAATGTCTGGGCAAAAATACGAAGTGACAATTATGTTTCTCAGGAATTTCCATATCAAGGAGAGACCTATGCTACAATTACTGTTAGATACATGAAGAAGTATGGTTACGATGTTCTTATTCAAATAACAAAGGGCCAGATTGTTGGTAATGAATACAATGGGTCAAACTATGTTACTGTTAGATTCGATGATAATGCACCAAAGAAATATTATTTCAACGATGCGGAAGATGGTAGTTCTGACGTAGTATTCATAAATAAGCATTCTGAATTTATAAAACAGTGTAAACAGGCTAAAGATATTAAAGTTGAAATTCCTTTATATCAGGCCGGTAGACCTGTCTTTTCATTCCATGTAGATGAACCGCTTACGTGGCGTGATGAGTGAATGAATAATAAATAGAGAATGAGTACA
This sequence comes from uncultured Bacteroidales bacterium, assembly GCA_902801425.1. Classification (GTDB taxonomy): domain Bacteria; phylum Bacteroidota; class Bacteroidia; order Bacteroidales; family Bacteroidaceae; genus Prevotella. The sequence goes on from CADCIQ010000165.1 coordinate 2,366, forward strand.
CTGAAGGGACGCTTCCTTTTGTGTACTTTTTCTTTAGAAAAAAGAGGGACGAAGCTACAGAGGGAGTTCTTTCATTATTCACTACTTTTTTGAATTATTACTCAAAACTGTTGGTGGATTGCGTAAAAACTACCTTTGGAAACAATAAAGGAGCCACTAAAAAGTGACTCCTTTAAAATGGGTAGTGTCGATATAGTCTTGCCCTCTCGGGATTCTGCCCGGATAGCCAGAACTTTCATTCTGACGGTGCAAAAAAACTTCTTGTTAATCTTGTTAATCTTGGAAATAGACACGCTTGACACGATTGGAGACGCCTGTGAGCACCTCGTAGGGGATGGTGCCGAGGACGTCGCTGAGGACGGTAACAGGCAAGTGCTCTCCGAAGATCTCCACCTGATCGCCCTCCTGACATGGGATATCCGTCACGTCGATCATCGCCACATCCATGCAGATGTTACCTACA
>CADCIQ010000166.1 GCA_902801425.1 uncultured Bacteroidales bacterium
GGAAGGAAAGATTTTCGTCTGCCTGTGGCTAGGCGGTGGCAGGTATGATATGAAGGAAGGAGTTTCAAGAATTGCCTTGAAACTATCTCCAGACAGGAACATCGAACTTAGAGAACAATTCTCAGCCGTGACGCCAGCTTATCATTGGAACAAGACGCACTGGAGCGATGTCTATTACGAAGAAATGGACGAAGCAATAGTAAAGGGATTGATCAGAGAATCATACCATCTCATTGCATCGAAACTTCCAAAGGCTATTCGCTCAAAGTATTTATCAGAATCAAATTAACGCTGAAGTTGCAAAATGAAATTCAAGAAAAGAAAAATCAAATATGCAGCCATCTTCTTTATCTGCTGGTTTGCCTTTCTGGTCTTTCTGATAGATGGAGTTCTGAAATTCCAGACATTGGTTGACTATCTCGGCTCCTACGCATTGGTGGAGATAAGCTTATTGCTATTGGTCATTCTACCAACATGGGCTGTTTACAAATTCACAAAAGAAAAATAAAGAACTATGACCATACAAGAATTTCGTGATTACATGGCATCGGGCAAGATTACATGGCATCGGGCAAGCCAGTCGTTGGTGGCGGCGATGTCCACATGATGTTTCATCAGCTATCTCAGGAAGCACTGAAGATAACGGCTGAGATCAACGGCAAGTACCATACCCCAGAGCAGCTGCACGATTTATTGGAGCAACTTTGGGGGCGAGAGGTTCCCAAAACGGTTGGGATGTTTCCACCGTTCCATACCGATTGTGGTAAAAACACCATTGTTGGTGAAAGAGTATTCATCAACATGGGCTGTAAGTTCCAGGATCAGGGTGGTATCACCATCGACGAAGGCGCACTTATTGGTCACAATGTCGTGCTGGCAACCATCAACCACGACCTTGACCCTGCCAAGCGTCAGAGCATGAGCTATGCCCCCATCCATATTGGCAAGAATGTCTGGATAGGAGCCAATGCCACCGTTCTTGCTGGAGTCACCATAGGCGATGGAGCCGTAGTAGCCGCTGGTGCAGTAGTGACAAAAGACGTGGAGCCGAATACCATTGTTGGCGGCGTTCCAGCCAAGGTGATAAAAAAGATAGTGATAAAAGACAGATAAATCGGAATTTATGAGTAAGATAAATGGGTTCAACCAACGGACGATAGAATCTTTGGCATATTATGTTTATGCCTTAATTGATCCGAGAGATAATAGAATCTTCTATATAGGAAAGGGAAAAGGGAACAGAATTTTTCAACATGCGAAAGACGCTTTAGACGATAGCGACCAAAGTCTTAAACTTGATATTATAAGAAGTATTTTAAGGGATGGTAGAGAGGTAGGTCTCTACATTTTACGACACAATCTGACTGAAGAAACTGCATATGTTGTAGAGTCTGTACTTATTGACTTGCTGACATATAGCAAGTTTAACAAGACAAGCATATTGGCAAATATTGCTGCTGGTCATCATCAGTGGGACGAGGGTATTAAAGATGTCGATGAAATTGATTCAATATACAATTGCATGAAAATAGACATAAATCAAAAGGATACATTGCTTTTAGTCAGTCTAAACAAAAGTTTTGACCAAGCAAAAGCCAATGGAGTATATCGCAGAATTGATATTTATGAGTCGACTCGCAAGTACTGGAAAATCAGCAAGAATGCTCCCCAAGAGATTAAATATGTGCTTGGTGTATACAAAGGGGTTGTCCGAAGCGTAATAGAAGTCTCATCGTGGGAATGGACGGATGTTGCGGAAGATGGTACGAAGTTCAAGTTTGACCGTTGCATCTTTGAAGGTAAGCTACTCAATGATTCCGCATACCTTAACAAAGATGTTTCTGACTATCCTTTTGGCAGTGGAGGAGCCGTAAGGTACATAAGAAGGTAAATACCAATTTATCGAACTGAAAAAATATGGAATTCAAGGATAAAATAGTCGTCATAACAGGTGGTGCACAAGGCATTGGACGATGCATCGCTGAGGAGTTCCAGAAAGCTGGAGCTACGATTTGCGTAATAGACAAGCAGCAGGGTGACCACTTCGTTGGCGACCTTGCTGACAAACAGGTGTTGGAGCAGTTTGCCAAGGATGTGATTGCCCAGCATGGGCATGTGGATTATCTCATCAACAATGCCCTGCCACTGATGAAGGGCATAGACGAGTGCAGTTATGAGGATTTCCAATATGCCCTGAATGTTGGCGTGACAGCTCCGTTCTATCTTGCCAAACTCTTCGCTCCACATTTCGCAAAGGGAGCAGCAATCGTCAATATATCTTCTTCGAGAGACCGTATGAGTCAGCCACAGACGGAAAGCTATACGGCAGCAAAAGGTGGCATAGCCGCTTTAACTCACGCCTTGGCAGTCAGCCTAGCTGGAAAGGTGCGAGTAAACAGTATCTCGCCTGGTTGGATTGACACAGCATACACCGTCTATGAAGGTCCAGACGCCATTCAGCAGCCAGCAGGACGTGTTGGCAATCCATTGGATATAGCCAATATGGTGTTGTTTCTCTGCTCTGACAAGGCTGGTTTCATCACAGGTGAGAACATCTGCATCGACGGAGGCATGACCAGACAGATGATATATCATGGTGATAATGGTTGGACATTACAACAAAAGGACAATGAATAAGTTACTTTGCCCTTAGTTCTAATATGTTTTGTGATATGATAGACCAGAGTATTGACTTCAATAAGAGTTTCGTAGAGCAAAAAGGCTACGAGAAGTATATCACCGACAAGTACCCTGACAAGAAACTGGCTGTGCTGTCGTGTATGGACACCAGACTTACCGAACTGCTCCCTGCGGCTCTCGGTCTGAAGAACGGTGATGCCAAGATTATCAAGAACGCTGGAGGACTGGTGATTTCTGCTTTCGACTCTGCCATGCGTAGCCTTATCGTAGCCATCTACGAGTTAGGTGTGGAGGAAATTATGGTGGTGGCACACTCGCATTGCGGAGCCTGCCACATGAGCTACGACCACTTCCACCATGAGATGATTGCCCGTGGTGTGACGGATGAGACACTCGATACCATCCGCAAGTGTGGCATTGACCTCGACCAGTGGTTGGAGGGTTTCAAGGACACACCGACCTCCATCCGTAAGACCGTTGAGACCATCAAGACCCATCCGCTGGTGCCGAAGGATATCGTGGTTCGTGGGTTTATCATTGATTCAGAGACAGGAGCATTGGAAGAGGTTAAAACTTAGCCCCCAATAAATATATAATGTAGGAAACGCTTGCCTTAA
>CADCIQ010000167.1 GCA_902801425.1 uncultured Bacteroidales bacterium
GCCATCACGCTATAGTTCGACTCGTTGAACGAGAACGGATAGGCCACGTTACAATAGAGCGGTTTGTCCCAAGACTTATTATGTTTCAGACCCCAAACCTGCCAGCTGGAAGGTACGTCGATGTCTGTCCAAGAGGCGTCGTTATAGTCCTTCTCGCACATATTCGTTGTGGCCAATGACGGATTTTTTACCCAATTGAACTTCCACTTACCATCAAGCGACTGATAGTAGGGCGAGAGTGTCAAATCGTTCTTCACCACATCATTCTCGCTGGTCATAGGCAAAGCTCCCGTATGGGACTTTTCCCTGTTCACATGTGATATACTGGGGTCATCCCACTCTTTGCCCGTCTGGGCATTCGCACGCAACACTCATCCAAGCAAGTGCTGCCAGACAAAACACAACTTTCTTCATATCTTTAGTATTATTCATTCAATTAGGTTTTATGATTTTGCCACAAAATTACTAATAATTTCTTAAACGAGCAAGCAATGCCCTGTTTTTCTTATAAAAACATTCGCCCTGACATCCTTCTTAGTGGATATCAGAGCGAAAGTTATAATTGTACCTTATGTTTACGGAAATGTTGTTACTTCACAACAATTTTCTTGGTAGTACCATCACTCATCTTTATGATGTTAAAGCCACGCTGAGGCTGATTGATACACTTGCCATCAATGGTATAGCACTCAATAATCGTAGGCTGTTGTGTGGCTGTTGTCGATTCGATTCCAGATGGATCAGTCAGAGCAACGATATTTCCAAAGCCCTTCCATACTTCAGCATTGCTATATGCATCAACAGAAACTGCAGGCACATGAAGAGTGGCATTTCTGAAATTGGAAGACATGAAAACTGCGTCAGCTAATTTTGGTACTTGCTCTGCATAGCAATACATGTCTGTCAGTTTTTCACAAAAAGTGAACGCCCAGTCTCCAATGGATGTCAAATTCCCAGATAATGTGACAGAAGCAAGATAACGACAACCGCTAAATGCAAGGTTTCCAATAGTTGTTACGTTATTGGACATTTTGATAGAGGTCATGCCACATCGATAAAAGGCATAATCGCTAATCCTTGTCACATCCTCTCCCAAAATATATTCTTCAACAGAGCTGTTGAAGAACGATCCGATGGAAAAACCATTTTGGCTATTATAGTTGTTATTTGATGCTATAGCATTACTGTTTATTTCTACTTTTTTCAGATTGGTGCAAGAATTAAACATCCATTCTTCTAAGTTTGTTATACCTTTACCAATATACAGATAGGTTAGTCCAGTGCAACTGCTTATAATACCACGCTCTATAGTGGTTACAGCATCAGGAATCACGAAGGAGGTTAAACCAGTACATCCCTCAAACGCTGATTTTTCTATGGTTGTAACACTACTTGGTATAACAATAGAGGTTAGCCCTATGCAATTCAGGAATGCACTATTTCCAATAGTTGTGATACCATCGGGAATAGTTGAGGCCGAACATCCATAAATAACCTTGTTGCTGGCCGTCTCAATGAGCGTATTGCAGTTTTCACGAGAGTCATAAACGGGATTACCTTCCTCTACAACGATTGAGGCCAGGTTTGGACAACCATTGAAAAGTTCTTTTCCTAATGATGTCACACTATTGGGAATAGTTACAGATGTCAGTTCAGAACAGTTTGCGAAAGCATTTGCTTCAATACTCGTTACGCTATATTCTACTTCATTCCGAGTTACCGTTGATGGTATCACAACATCTCCAGTATATTTCTGGCCGTGGGCCCAACGTGCTACTTCAGCTGTCTTTGTAGCACTTTTAAAGTGGTAAAAGATACCATCAATCTCTATGCCTGTTGCAGCACTCGCAACCAATGGCAGCAGCATAAATACCAATAAAAATAATTGTTTCTTCATGTTCTTCTAAATGTGTTTATTCTTTTTCGGGCTGCAAAGGTAGTAATAAATGAGGATAAAACCAAATAAAACCCTATTTATTTGTTGAAATCTACTTAAAAAGAGTGGTAATCAGTGTTCTTCTAATGAGAGCGGCTTGGTATTGACAAGAGAGCTCCGAGAAGAAAATGCTTTACTGCCGTGTAAAAAGGTCTTTTGTACGACATTAAAGGGTCGTTAAGGTAAAGGTAAAGTTAAAACTGCGTCGATGTTTGTTAAAACAACGCCATCGTTTGATAAAACAAAGGCGTTGTTTAATAAAACAGTGACAATGATTAATATTTTAATGGGCCTCGAGCCAGTTGTCGCCAAAGCCGGAGTCAGCGACGAGGGGAACAGCCATTTGGAAGGCGTTCTGCATCTCTTCGATGACGATACGCTCTACCTTTTCCTTCTCGTCTGGATAGACGGAGAAGTTGAGTTCGTCGTGGACTTGCAGAATCATTTTGGAGCGAATGTTCTCAGCCTTGAAGCGTTGGAAGATGTGTATCATCGCCACTTTGATGATGTCGGCAGCAGTACCCTGAATCGGAGCATTGATGGCGTTTCGTTCAGCAAAACCACGTACCACGCTGTTGGCAGAGTTGATGTCTGGCAGGTAGCGACGACGTCCAAATAGGGTAGTGACGTAACCTTGTTTTCTGGCTATTTCCTTGGACTTCTCCATGTAGTCGTGCACCTCTGGGAAGGTGGCGAAGTAACCATCAATCAGCATCTTAGCCTCGTCGCGAGGGATGTCCAGGCGCTCTGCCAATCCGAAGACAGTAATGCCATAGATGATACCAAAATTGGCACGCTTTGACTTCGTACGTTCGTCACGTGTAACCTCTTCGATAGGCTTCTTATAGATGTTGGCAGCAGTAGCAGCATGCAGGTCTTTACCCTCGCGGAACACCTCAATCATATTGGGATCTTGAGAGAGGTGAGCCATCACACGAAGCTCAATCTGACTGTAGTCTGCAGAGAAGAACAGACAACCAGGTTCAGGAATAAACGCCTTACGAATCTCCTTGCCATCCTCGCCACGAATAGGAATATTCTGCAGATTGGGGTCAGAAGACGACAAGCGTCCTGTGGCTGTAATGGTCTGGTTGAATGAG
>CADCIQ010000168.1 GCA_902801425.1 uncultured Bacteroidales bacterium
GGACAGATTCTGTTTTAATCTCCAAATAAAAGAGAAGAAAAATAGAACATATTAACAATTATTGTTCATTTTGCGTTTGAACCGTATCTTCTATGTCCTGCTTCATCTAGTAATTGGAGCAGGACATATATTATTTGATATGTTTTTTGCTTATTTCTTTGTCGTCTCGCTAATTTTAGTTACCTTTGCAACCACTTAGGGAAGTCGCTGGTCTATGCCAGCTCTGCACTATCCCGTGTGGCTGTAGCTTTGAGGCGCAGCCACTTTTTGTTAGAAAGGCGGCTCACCATTATCACCCACAGCATTCCAGTCTATAGGTTCTCTGTCTATCCCTACTAGATCTTCCTGTCCGTTTTCAGGTTCCAGTCCCTTCTTCCTTGGCATATGGATCATGTCTCGTGTCTCATCGTATTCCTCTCCATTCTTCCATAGCGTATAAATAAGCAACAGTATCCTACGCATGACAGCCGTAATCCCAATCATTTTCTCCTTGGGGTGCTTCTGGCAGATTCTATCGTAAGTAGTCTTCAATTGTCTATTGTAGCGTATCGCAACGAGTGCCGGCATATATAGCGCCGCCCGTATGTGGACATTGCCTTTCTTCGATATCCTGTGCTTCGGATCTTCATTACCGGATTGTTTTGCAATGACATCGAGCCCGGAATAGCTTGTGAGTTGTTTGCGGTTCCTGATGAGGTGGAATCCGTTTGTTTCAGCAACGACACATAAGATAGTCTGCACGCTTATACCTTTGGCTGTGGCAATACGTTTCACCCTTTCTTCCAATTCCTTGTTTTCGGAAAGTTTCTGGAGAAGAGCCTGCCCATTCTTCTCCATCAGCTTGTCTATTTCCTCCAGGAGCTTTTGGCAATGCCTGATGACGGACTTGTCTGGTCCATGCATGTGATCCAATGCCTCCATGCGGTTCGAGACAGAAGTCCTAACCTTGCAAAGGTCTGCATGGAAACGCGTCATCTGGCGTAATTCATGGTAAATAGTGGAAGGTGGAGACCATGGACTCAGTTTCCTGCTGACACATCCCATCAGAGCCAAACAGCGTGCATCTACGGCATCTGTCTTGGTCTTAATGCCTTCCGCCTCACAGAACTTACGTGCCTTGTTGGGCAATACGACATAGACCGTCTGGCCAATCTTGTGAAGATGGTAGGCCAAGGGCTCGTAATAGATGCCTGTCGGCTCCATAAGGTAGGTAAGCGGATACTCCTTTACGGCCTCCTTACGGCTCCACTTGACCATCTGGTTAAAACCTGACTTTGTGTTGGCAAAGTCGATACTTTTAGTGTAACAGCCCACGTCGCTTGCCCTATCATACATATACAGGCAGGCTGTAAACTTCTTCTTGGAGATGTCAATACCGACGCACTGACGGAAAAAATCTCCCAATGTCATCTGTGAATTTGGCTTCATCTTGATAACTTTTAAAGGGTTAATACTAAAGTTAGACTATAGCCAAAATCTTCATCGACTTCACTCTTTACGGACGCTGCATCATCATAGTGGGTGTGCTTCGATTCTTTGTCCAGACTCTAAAGACTTTAAAAGAGGGTGGGTGTATATCTGTCCCACGATATAGCACATGGCTTACCTGGTCATTGACCTCCTCGCCCTCTACGGCCACAATCCCTAGCAAAACTACAAAATCATGACCGCATGTTCTAAACTTATACGATGTTTAACATCGGACATTTAGAACATAATCTATAATCTGGTGCAAAGGTAAGAGGTCTTTGATTCCTTACCAAAAAGTAGTCGCTGGGACAGGTACTTGGGTATGACGGCTGCTATGACTCAGAATCTGTCCCCACGACCATCACCATGACTAATCAATCGTCCTCCTTCACGATCTGTGTAAAATCTGACCAGTTCTCAACCTTGAAGGCACGAATATCACGTACTGAAGCCTTGAACCATGCAATTTTCTTCAAGGCGTAAATGGCAGCAAAAAGATTTGCCATATCATCCTTATCAGTCAGATAAACACTACCTTGTGTGTTGTAGAAATCGTATTTACGAAGTAAAATCTTTATTTCGTAATAAGCATTATTGTAAGGCTCTCCATAAGTGGTACGGAGTTCCTTAATGTCCATATCAAAAGCTATAGCAAACATCTGGATTAGAGTGCAACAAAGAAACGACTTTGGCCGAAGAATATCCGACCAAGTTTATCCTTGATTGAAATAACAAGTCCCATAAATGGGTTATGTTCAACGTCAATAACCTCACCATCAATCCAATCTGCCTGATCTGTCAGCTGTGGACTAACTTTCATTCTATCTCCAATTTTAGGTTCCATATATCCGATGCTTAAAATTCTGCTGCAAAGATAGGGATTATTTTCATAACTTCCAAATTTTCGAGCAGCGAACGCAATAAATGCTTGCATTTTTATTGCTGAGTCGTGAGAACCGATGGAGCAGCAAGAGCCATCATGCTTGCATGTTTGGCCGCGTCGCGACAGAGGTCAACACAGTTAAAATTCGCCCAATGGGTCAAATGATTAGGCGACTTATTTCAAAAGCCAAGACGAAAAGAAAACGGAATCACTTCATGACTGACTTCCGTTTCTCTCTTTTACTTTATCACAAGACGGATACCTACAGCCGGACAATTCTGTGCTGCAGTTGTTGCAGTGTTGCAGTTCCAAAATAGATTCTATGATAGTCAAAAATTAACTCTATA
>CADCIQ010000169.1 GCA_902801425.1 uncultured Bacteroidales bacterium
GACTCCGTGACATGGAACCAGTCGCTCGACGGTGTGACCGTCACAGCACAGCGACAACTTATCAAACAGGACATTGACCGCATCGGCTACGACGTACAGGCCGACGAGGACTCGCGGACAGAGAACGTGCTCGACATGCTGCGCAAAGTGCCGATGGTGACCATTGACGGCAATGAAAACATATTGGTGAAAGGTAACTCGGACTACAAGATTTACAAGAATGGTCACCTCGACCCCAGTCTGTCGAAGAACGCCAAGGAAATTCTGAAGGCTATGCCCGCCAATAGCGTCAAGCGCATCGAGGTCATCACCGACCCAGGTGCTCGCGAGGATGCAGAGGGTGTAAATGCCATTTTGAACATCGTCATGATGGACACGCGGAAAATGGACGGCGTGACGGGCAGCATACGAGGCAACTATAGTAGTCTTAATAGCGTAGGAGTAGGTACATATCTTGCGACACAGTTGGGCAAAACTATCGTATCAATAGACTACGGCTACAACTGCATGACGAAGAAGTCTACCGCGAGTGATGGTTATGTGGAGCGTACATTTGTGGAGTCGGGCAACACGCAGAAAGTCAGCCAGACCAGCTCGAATCCTGGCTATATCCACTATGCAGACATCAATGCCAGTTACGACATTGACACGCTCAATCTGCTCTCGGCCTCGTTTGGCGGCTACTTCTACAAAATAGACGTACAGGGCGATAATAGTATGACCATGCTCAATGCTGCAAACAGCCCCCTCTATCATTACAACGACCACTTTTGGCTGCCCAGCTACAACCACCACTCATGGAACGGGCGGCTGGACTATGAGCATAAGACGCACCGACGGGGCGAGATGCTCACTCTCTCGTACATGCTCGCCCTGACGCGTCAACACACTGAGCAGGAGGATAACTACAGCAATATGCAGAACGTTCCTTTCAACTACACGGGATTCCTTTTGAAAACACGCGAGCACTTTACGGAGCACACCTTTCAGACTGACTACGTACGTCCCCTGTGGGCAGGGCATAAGCTGGAGGTCGGTGCCAAATACATCTATCGCAGCAACAACAGCCAAAACACCCAAGACTACTATAAGACAAACGAAACCCCATCCATCCCCTACGAGTTTGAACACAGTACGCAAATAGCAGCGGCATATGCAGACTATATGTATAATAGCGACAAGTGGTCAGCCAGAGCCGGACTGCGCTACGAATTCAGCTACATGAAAGGACATTATCCCCTTGGTGACTCAGGCGATTTCAGCAAGCGCCTGAACGACTGGGTACCACAGGCCAGCGTGAAATACCAAATCACTGACCGTCATTCACTGAAGCTGGGCTATACCACCAGCATCAGCCGACCAGGTATCAGCTATCTGAATCCTGCTGTAGTGTATAGCCCTAATCGTGTGGATTTTGGTAATGCTCGTCTCGTCAGTGCCAGTAAACAGTCTATCAGCCTCACCTATATGTATGTCGGCTCACGACTGACGTTACAAATCGTTCCGCAATACCAGTTCAGCAACAATGCCGTTGGCTCCGTAGTCTATGCGCTGAATGACATTCGCCACGGCACCTACGGCAACGTCATGCGCTATCGCCGCATGCAGGTGGAGGGCTATGCCCAGTGGAAACCCTTCAACGGCACTACTTTTGTGGCAAACCTGAACTATCGCTACGTCGTCCACAAGAATCCAGACCTTAACCTGCAACTAACTTGCCATCCCCTGAGCTACTACTTCTACGTCAGCCAGCGTCTGCCGTGGAAGCTGCTTGCCACAGCCTACACTTACGGCCAGATGGGGCATAGCCATGTGGACGTCTATTCCTACAATCGCTCGTGGAATCGCTACGCATTCACCCTGCAACGCTCCTTCCTCAGCGAAGACCGCCTAACTGTGCGTGTGATGGCCAATTCCCCCTTCCACAAGAATCAACACTCCCGAACCCGTACCGTCCAAGGTGATATTCTCGGTTGGGGTGACAACACCAGAAACGAAAATGGTCGTTACTTCCTCCTTGCCTTCACCTACCGCTTCGGAAAACTAAAAGCCAGTGTGAAGAAAACCGAGACCACCATCGAAAACAGCGACGAAGTAGGTGGAATAAGTAGAGGGAAATAACATGAATATAATGAGGAAGATAAACCGAAAATTATCACAAAGCAAACAATACAAGAATTATGAGAAGATTATTTTTAACTATTTCACTGACTACCATCGCATTGGGAATGTTGGCACAGAACATAACTGTTATGCCTACAGATAGCACTGTTACTGTTCCTGCTGACAGAACTAATCCAGAGTTCAAAGGTGGACAAAAAGCTCTCACGATTTTTCTTACTAAGAATCTGAGATACCCTGATGCAGCAGCTGATTATAGCGTGGAGGGCAGCGTCATAATGACGTTTGTCGTTGGTGAGGACGGCTCTTTGTCAGACATCTCAGCTCACGACTGCAAGATTGAGCGTTTCAACACGACCAAGTTTTCACAGGAAACCGAAAGCCGTCAAAAGGAATTGAAAAAACAGTTTGCCCTATTGTTTGCAAAAGAGGGCGCTCGCGTCATTCGCAAGATGCCGAAATGGACTCCAGGGACACTCAACGGAAAGGCTGTGCGCATAAAATTCGACCTGCGCATTAGTTTTATTGACCCAAATAAGTGAACACCAGAAAATCCTCGTACCCTTGCACTCGTTATGAAGAAATATATTCGTAAAGCTTTGATATTGTTTGTAGCATGTATTGTACTATACGCTACATTGGATTTCATATTTCGCGAGCTAAGACCTGTAGCCTATTATCTAGGTCAAGGAGTCGTTTTTACGGCTTTAGTAATCGTTCTCGACTATTTTGAGGATAAGCGCCGGAACTCAAAGAAGAACAGGTAGCCATTTCAAGAAGAAGCAGAATTAAATCCCAATTTCCACAACAAGCCCTCTAATGAAAAAGGTAATGTCCATCCTGTTCGCCCTTTCTTTGTTTTCGTGCCGTCCATCATCAAACCAGTCGGCCTCGGAATCATCTGCAAGCGATTCCGTGGAATTGAAGAAGCAGGAGGCATGGGAATCGGCACACAGGCTTGACAGTGTTGAAGCCCTACTGGCGGAGGAAGGGAATGAGCATGATGCTGAGGCATCCGCTTCCGACAAACCTGCGAGACAATACAGTGAGCATGAGCTGAACGCCATCATGGACACGATTGGGCAGCGGCTCAGCAAGTGCAAAGAATTGTCAGGTTGTATCAGCAGTTATTGTACGGTGGCTAACGGCATAGAGGTGAACTTCATCTATAACACCGCAGAACGCCGTCGCCTGTTCCGACAGAAAGTCTACAATGCACCCATTCTGAAATTTGTAGGGCCAGAATCTCCCATACTGATGTCAAAGACAGGTGTAAGCGATACGCTGGGCATCAGTATTCGTCCCACCAAAGAAGTTTTTCCTCTTATAGCCGAGACCGTCACCTTTATACTCAAGAACAACAGCTGCAGTGAATTGACTTGTGGCGAACATTGCGAGATAGCGTTTCTTGATTCAGAAGGGGTATGGCGCAAACTTCCCCGCAACGAGATGTTCAATGACATTGGCTATGAGGTGGACCCCAATGGAAGCAGGAAGGTCAGCGGCAGACTCAATCCCAAGGTATTTCCCACGCCAGCCACCCGCTACCGATTCTTCTATCCCATCACACATAACGGGAAGAACATCACCCTTATGGCAGAATATGAAATGAGATAATATGTGCAATGTATTGAAGCTGTATTTCGGACTTAAGGCAAAACGCCTGTGGCGGATGCTTAAGGATTTGGGAGTCATGGCTGCACCCGCCTTATTTCTTTTTTTGCTCATGGGCATACTTACTGTAACAGGATTAGTTTCTGCTCCTATATATTACAGTGTATCGCTCTATGTCTTCCTGTTGCTGGCTTATCATTTCACGCGCGGCGACTCTGCATTTCTCTTCTCGGTTTTTGGAAAGAGATACACGAAGATGTTGTTTGTTGTAGAATACATGCTTCTTTCAATCCCTTTTCTATGCATCTTCCTCTATCGCGGCGAACTTTGCGGCGTTGTGCTCGTTCCGCTTTCTTCGGTACTCGTAAGCATTATTCCTTGTGGAGGCTATTCCTTGCGCTTGCCCACTTTCCCGTTCTTGGCTTCTGGCAGCTATGAGTATCACCGTGCAGGACGTTTGACTATGCTTCTGTTACTGCCGCTAATGGCAGGAGGAGCGATAGGCGTGTACGTAGGGAATCGTAATCTTGTTGTCGTAGTCTGTATGATTGCGGTTTCCGTCTTTAGCATGCTGCTGATGCGTGAGTGGCATGTGGAGTACTTGTTTAATTACAGGAGTGCTGCGAGGTTTCTAAAACTTAAACTCCTGTATGCCTTGAGGAATGTGTGTGTAATCTTTCTTCCGTTTATAGTATGCCTGATAATTGTCGATTCATGCCTGCCTCAGTTGCTTTTGGCAGCATCGTACTATCTTTGCGCAAGCCTCTTGTTGTTTCAAGTGGAAATGCTTTGCGTCGTAAGCGGTGGTACCAACAGCGGAGATGACATCTTACAAGTGATTGCTTTTATGGTCTTGAATGCCATATTCTTTGTGTCGTTAATTGTGCCACAGGCCATGCCGTTCTCCATAATAGCATCAGGCGTCTTGGCTTTTCAGGCCTATTCAATAGTAAGGAAATACAAATTATGATAGAGGTTAGGAATCTTACCAAGAAATATCGTGAGTTGACAGTCATAGACAACTTCAGCCATACCTTTCATGAAGGTAAGGTCTATGGTGTCATGGGAGAGAATGGAGCGGGCAAAAGTACGCTGTTCAGATGTATAGCAGGGATAGAGCTGTATGACGGCACTGTAATTGTCAGTGAGGACAGACAGATTGGCTATATGGGTGACACTCCATTTTACTACTCATACGTCACAGGTATGGAACACATCGAGTTCTGTCTCCGTGCAAAAGGGAAGGACGTTGGCAGGGATGAGATAGAAAGGCTTAATGACAAGTTCGCCTTGCCTCTCGGCAGATATGCCAGCAGATACTCCATGGGTATGAAAAAACGGCTGATGCTGCTGACGATAATGCTTCAGGAAGCCTTTCAACGGCATAGACCTTGCGGGGACTATCATTCTCAGGCAATGGCTAAAGGAGATGAAGGCCAAAGGGAAATGCGTCATTCTTTCCTCACACATCGTTTCTGCAATATCTGATATATGCGATGAGATTACATATATCCACAAAGGAAAAGTCGTAGCCGATTTCTCAGGTATGTCGGCAGAATCTATTGAACATTATATTCTTGAAGAATACCTATAATCCGGCGACAAGTACATGACTCTACCGTATCTTGACAAGAACACGCTCTATGAAGAGATTGTGCATGATAAAAAGAGAAATAGGGCACTGGCAAAGGCCAGCGTTGCCCTGCAACTGAAAGCCATATACGACGGATCCAATCTTATCCAGCGTTTCGGAGCAGCGGTCGACAACTATATGCATATTATCTTCAAAGTACAGGCTACATCATGAAAAAGGGAATATACGGGAAGAACATCACGTTGATGGCTGAATATGAAATGAGATAATGAGTGAGCATAAAAACATGACGAAATGAAAATAACTAGGATTTTGAGAAATATCTATATGAACACGAAGAGACACTACAGACGATTCATGTTCATGTTGACCATGCTGTCAGCAGCGACATTCGGAACGGCTCAGACCTCATTTGTTCCAGGAGATGGCTGTCTGAACGTCATAGATGTTTCTTATGCGCAAGGTATTGGCGAATATGGTGATGAGGGCGTTTCCGCAAACTACCTGCACGAGAAGTTCATTAACGAGCGCTTTAGTATAGGAGCAGGAATCGGATATAGCCAGCATAAGAACTACAAGTTTTCAGCTATACCCATTTATCTCAGTACACATTACTTCTTCTTAGACCGCAAGTTTTCTCCGTTTGTTAATCTACGCGTCGGA
>CADCIQ010000170.1 GCA_902801425.1 uncultured Bacteroidales bacterium
ACCCTTGAAGATGTAGTAGTTTGCCACAATAGGAATCTTGATGTAGCCCAGAATATCGCTCTGGTTTTTGATCTTGATTTTCGCTCCTCCATCAAAATAATCAATGTCTTCCCATCCACAGCCCTGAGTAGTGTAGTTCACACCTGCAGCAACGCTGAATTTCTCAGCAAACTGATATTCAGCCTCACCACCGATAATACAACCTACTCTCATCTTCTTTTTCAGTTCTACACCATCATCAAGGTCAAACGAACCTGCGTTTGTAACTGATGATATAACACCACCAACGTATGGCTGCAATGACCATGTACCTTTCTCAAACTGTGCGCTAGCACTTACTGTAGCCATAAAGGCGGCTACTGCCATCATCATAATCTTTTTCATAATATTGCCGAAATTTAAAGTTATTGTTATAAGATATTGCAAAGATAAATAAAATTTTTCAATATGCAAAAAGAGTAGGTTAAAAAGAACTGACAAGACTGACAAGGGACTGGCACCTGATTCTTTCGCCTTCATCGAGTCAATGATTAAGCTAATGGAATAAACAAATCTCCGCCCCAGACAAAGAGCAGACTGCAAGGGTGGAGTTTTTATATAATAAGTGGTATCAATTAATAACGATGAGGCTATTTTCCTCTATGTCGTACTTTACAGGATGGACGAAGGATATATAAATAGGGATTTAACAGTTTAACAGTTACTATGTTTGCAGTCGGAAACACCAATAGACCAATAGGATACGATCTTTAGGTAGAGGAATATTCCGCACCGTGAGGTGCAGAGAACCTCTTCGCTAAGCTTCGAGAACCTCTACATCTCACGTTGCGTGAAAAGGGCTACGCGAAGAAAAAAGTAGAAAAATTTGGTACGATAATAATTGGATTGTATTTTTGTAAGTGCAAATAAAAAATATACATTCACAATTAAATACCGTACCGTGATGCAAAGGAACAAAATTTCTTTCAAAGGACAAAAGATTTTCATAGGAATTGATGTCCATGCGAAAAATTGGGAGGTGGCGATAGCCCCTGAAATAGGAATTGTAAGGAGGCATTCCCAGAAGCCTTCAGCAAAAGAGCTCTTTGACTTTTTGAAGAAGAATTACCCGGATGGCAAGTATCAGGCTGTCTATGAGTCTGGCTTCAGTGGCTTCTCTACCTACTATGCCCTGAAGGATGTTGGTATTGAGTGCATGGTAATCCATGCTGCAGACGTTCCGACAACGCAGTATGAGGAGGTGATGAAGACCGACAGGGTGGATGCGGTGAAACTGGCGAGATCCTTGAAGGCAGAACATCTCATGGGCAACTACATCTTAGAGAAGCAGTATATCGACGACCGCTCTGTAGTGCGCATACGCAGGACGATACAGAAGCAACTCGGCGCATACAAGTCGAGAGTCAAGCACATGCTGCATTGTCATGGCGTGGAATACCCGGAGCGGTTCTCAAAGAAGCAGACCCACTGGTCAAGGGCATTCATCACCTGGCTGGTGAAGGACGTGCGGCTGATGTCCGATACACGCGCATCACTCGACCTACTCATCAGACAGGTGGAAGTCATCAGAGGCACACTGCTGGAAGCTACGCGCCAGCTGCGCAAGATGAGCCAGGCAGAAAGATACAAATGCAGGCACGACCTGCTTAGGACTATCCCAGGAATCGGACTCATAACTACTATGTGCATCCTAACAGAGGTCTGTGACGTGAAACGTTTCCACAACGAGAACCAGTTTGCCGCTTATCTCGGTCTGATACCAACGAGCCACAGCAGTGGTGAGAAGATTGTGCATGGCGAGAAGACCTTCAGAGGCAACAAGCAACTCGGTCCGATGATCATCGAGGCTGCATGGATTGCCATTGGCAGGGATGCAGGCCTTGGAGCACAATACTTCCAGTATAAGAAGAGGATGGAACCACAGGAGGCGATCGTTAGAATAGCACGCAAGCTGTCGAACATCATCTTTTCCGTCCTGAAAAACGAAAAGGAATATGTACCATACCAAACGGGTAATTGACATACGGATTATCAGACAACTTCACAAGACGGCTCCTGTGTTATCTTGAGGTACCGCCACGTCGGTGTCCCCTTTTAACAGTTTGTTGCGTCTTACTATATATTCTGAAGAAGTAAATTGATGGGCGGATACGTCCGTGTCATCTCATAGAAGTTTGTCTGGTAGGTCTGTTGTCGGTAGTCATTCTGTACCCAGCGTGAGGCGTTGGGCTGATAGCTACGACTTCTTCAAAAGCCATCGTACTAACGGACTTCACGCTAAGTGATTGATAATGAACGGTTAAAAAACAATAAATATTTTCCAATTATTTGGAAAGCAACATAGAAGTTAACAGTTGGTATTATACAAAATACTCAACCAATGGCAGGGATAAAGCGTGACAGTTGTGACAGATGACAGTTAGTGAAAGTCAATGTTCTTAGGAAAAGAGTCAACCTGCTCAGGGACACACGTCAACGATTCCCAGGGTGCGGAGTCAACTTATTCCGTATGGATCATGACTGTCACAAATCACAGATCACAGTTATTGAAACGGTAACGGAAACGGAAACAGTTAGGTCGAAGTTGATTTTTAAATGAAGTCAGATTTATTATTATGTATATATTATTATATATATA
>CADCIQ010000171.1 GCA_902801425.1 uncultured Bacteroidales bacterium
CTCCACCTTGATGCCGTCCAGCATCTCGCGGTTGTCGAGTGTTGCGTAGTCAGGGTCGCCCTCGTTTGCGCCGAAGTAGATGGTCGAGTAAATGTAGAATGTGTCGAATTCCTTGGTGATCTCAGGAATCTTGTACCAATTGGACTCTTGGGAATAGTCGGTTGGTTTCTCCTTTACAACAGGGTTGTCGTTACTGTCACTGCATGAAGTGAGCACCGTTGTTGAGCCGCAGATGAGTGTGGCGGCAAGCATACACTTTTCCATTTTTCTCATGATTACAATTTTTATTTGTTACACATATTTATAATATTCGGATTGGATAGCATTGAATGCAAAGTTAGCAAATTCTCCCCAAAAAAGAATCACGGCCCATGTCTTGAACCGTGATTATTGCAGATTTAGTAACTATATTTGCTGATTTGGTAACTTTACGCTCTCACGCAATCTTTCATCCAGGCTGTCACCGACTTTCCCGTCTTGACCTTAATGACACGACAAAAAGTACTATAACTGCGGAAACCACTCTCCTGAGCCAACTGCTGGGCAGTGATATAGCGCTGGGAAGCTAAAGCCTCACGATAGAGACTGACGAAGTGATCGACGCGCAGATTGTTAATATAAGCATTGTAAGTCGTGCCCTGACTGGAGAAATACTGGCTGAGATAGAAACGGTTGGTGCCAATGGCTTTGGAAAGTTGGAGAAGGGTGAGGTCGTGCTGTAGATAGAGCTGCGTGTCTATGCAATACTTCTGCAGGAAAGGGCCATAGTCATTGTGAGTGGTCTGTTCCTGTGTGGTCACTGCTTCCTCATTGATAGACGACTGGGAGAAGCTCAGGTCGCTGAGCGTTTCCACTCGCCACAGGAGATAGCAGATAAGTACAGCACTGACTGCCAACATGACATATATGAAAATCTGGTTTTCGTTGGTTAATGCATAGACAACGAATACCAGCAACACGATAGCCAACACCACGAAACTCTGCCACACCTCCTTGTGCTCCAGGTCGGCATAGTTATCGCGGAGCCAGCGACCGTATTGTCTTAACGCACGTACCATATATATAATTATGCCCATGCCCATCATCAGTAAGTAGAGATATAACACTGGCAGAAAGTCATAACTAAGAGTGGCAACGCACAATGCATTTCCTACAGCGAGTGGTACAAACATCACGGCAACAGGCCATATCGGTCGCCTGCGGTCTTGCAGCATAGCGAGCAATACGATGATCGCCAGAGGAAAAATCGTCATGCTGTCAAGCAATCCGCCTACAAGGTCACACAATCTGATGTCCTCGCTTGAGGAGAGGAAAAAGATCGGCATATACCACACGTGATTCAAAGCGAAGGCCGCAAGGAACACTGCTGTCCAGCGGCGAAGGTGTGCAGGCGTCTTTATGTCAGTAGCAAAGGCATTACCCCGACGGGACAGCAGATAACAGCTTGCCATCATGGCCATGGCTGTTACCACAGAATATAAGATAATAAAGAGCGTATCTTCCCGAATCTGATCGTACATGATTGATAAACGTTTGGCTGCAAAAGTACAACAATTTTGGGAATTTGCGGCATGATTGCCTCATCTTTTGTATTATGCAATTTACATAATGCAAGTTAAATAATCCAAAATAAATAATGATTCAAAATTAATTCCTTGCATCTTTTAGAAAGAATGCCTATATTTGCAGGCAAAACGCTTAATTATGAATCCATTTATTACTACTGGTAAAATCCCAGCAGAACTATTCTGCGATAGGAAAGAGGAATCAAAACGCCTTCTCCAAAGCCTTACTAATGGAGCAAATGTGGTCCTCATGGCACCTCGCCGCGTAGGGAAGACGCAGCTCATGTATTACTGTTTTGACAAACATACCATCAGCGATAATTACATAACCTTCTTTATAGATATCTTGAAGACATCCAGTTTGCAGGAATTCACCTACGAACTGGGCAAAGCAGTCTTCAATACCCTTGCCTCACGAGGCCAGAAGATGCAGAAATTGGCACTCGCCACCATGCGGTCACTTACAGGTAACATTGGATTTGATCCTGTAACGGCCATTCCTACCTTTGGTATAGCCATCGGCGACATTCAGAATCCCACTTACTCCTTAGAGGAGATTTTCCGAACCTTAGAAAGCGCAGGCAAAAAATGCCTTGTTGCCATTGACGAATTCCAACAAATCATTAATTATCCAGAAAAAAACATAGAGGCAGAGCTTCGTTCGCACATTCAGAAGCTGACCAATACGCAGTTTATCTTCTCTGGAAGTGAGCGTCATCTGTTAGAAGAGATGTTCCTCGATTCTGCACGACCATTCTATAACAGCGCTGATATTCAGAGTCTCGATGTCATTGAAGAAGAAAAGTATGCCGAATTTGTTCTGCATCACTTTCTTTCCAACGGGAAACGGATCTCCGATGATGCCATCAGTCACGTGTATCAAACCTTTGATGGTAACACCTATTATAATCAGAAGACTATGCGCGAGGCTTTTGCAGAAACAGCTTCAGACGCCCTTTGTACGAAAGAGACGACAGAGCAGGTGATTAGCCAGATGGTCAGGGAAGCCAACAGGCACTACAGTGAAATCATGGCTCGCCTGACTTTACCTCAGAAGGAATTGCTATAACACAGTCTCAAGTCAGCCAGCAGCGTCCAGAGTTCAACTAAAAAACTGCAAGAATTCGGATTGGTTTCATTTGACTCTGGCAACTACTACATCGCCGACCAACTGATGAGACTTTGGCTCATAACTTAGAAGGGCCAAAAAAGTCAGGAAATTAATTCTCTTTTTGGTGAAAAACTGAAAATAAAAGTTTATTGGCTGGGGGAAATCCAATAAAAATGAGTAACTTTGCATGCGATTTCGAGGATACAAAGACTATGATGAGAAAAATATACGTTTCAAATTGAGTATAGGCACGAGGCCGTTGGGGTATAGGAACACGGTAGTTTGGGTATAGGAGCACGATGGAAAAGAGGCTTCTCTCTCCCTGCGAGCATTAGTATTCGTACCTGCGGGCATTAGTATTTGCCCTTGAAAGTATTAGTATTTGCACAA
>CADCIQ010000172.1 GCA_902801425.1 uncultured Bacteroidales bacterium
TTGTCGCCTGTAAGCTTCAGCTCATACATGGCATCAATCTCCTCGTCAGTGAGGTAGATCTCGGCTCGTTTGTCTATCTCCTTTACTGCTTTGTCTTTCCAAACCCTCAGAGAAACTGCATTCTTATTGTAGCCCTCCATAGCAGCAAGATTACAGAGTTTACGAAAACAGGAAACCTTTTTATTGATTGTGTTCGACATATACCCTTGCTTCAGAAGATAAAGTGTAAACCTATCTGCAAAAGGTTTGTCTATATCATCAAACGGAATATCCTTCTTGCAGTATTCTTTTAGATTTTCACCGAACGCTTTCCACACAACAACTGTGCCAGGAGAATAATCCGAGTTGTTGCCATGACGAATGGATCCATCGGAAATCCCTGCATAGAAATAATCGAAGAAACCTAATACTGTTGTCCTTGACCTTGCAGTGGCAACCTTTGCTACTTGCTGGATTTCCTCTACGGTGCCATTGACAATGGCAGATAAAGCCTGCTCAATAATGGCCTTGTCTTCCTTTGTATTTATTTTGTTCTCGGCATAAAGCGTGTCAATGGTCTTTGTTGCCTTCATTTGCAGATCATGGACTTTAGCTCCTTCTTCAGTATTCTCATAACGTCGCATAGCCGCAAGGCTCTTTTGCGCCTTATTCCACTCTTGTATATCTACACGTATGCCCGTACATATATACATCTGCATTCCATTGCGTCTTATTTTGGTATAAAGGGGAGACTCCCCCGTTTCTCTTTTCGTTCTAAGAAAAAATTGTGCCATAACTTATACGTTTAACTGGGTGCAAAGATACACATTATCTCCGAAAGTTGCACCCAATTTGCACCCGTTTTTTGAAAGTTAGCGAAATTTTAACTTTTGAACACTTTTCTAACATTGTTTATAACTTATTGTTTTTCAGTTTCTTATGATTTCCAAAGATTTCTACAGATTTCATCTTCTTAAATCCAAGCCCATCCTGAAGCGCCATAGAAAGAGTCCTGTAGGTCTATGACTTACAGGACTTTTCTTTTTCTCACATTTCAAAATTGTAGCCAATTCTGAGTATTACCTATGAATTTTTTGCAAAATTTCCCACTTTTTGTAGGCTTGCTTCATTTAGTCTCAATAGTTTTATACTGACAGTATGAACGCTCACTCACAGAGGGTCCCCGTGTGATCTTTTGTCCTTACATATCTTCAAGAGACAATGACCCGACATGAATCGTCATCTTGCGAAGCTCAGGTGTCTGTTCCAGAACTTTGTCAACCTTTTCGCGAAAGGCATCTTCTTTGTAGCGGTAGCCTTGTTTTTTCAGCTCATAGATCCACGCCTCTTTCTCGATGATGTCAACGACTATGAGGTCGATTTCGTTATCGCCCTTCCTGTCCCACCATTTACCGACGATATAGCGACCCTCTTCCTGGAACTTCTTCGTGAAGTAACGCTCCATCATCAGGCCTGACACCCCGCTGTAGTCACGCTTGATGATATCGCCAAGTGCCTTCAGAGCCTTGTTCTCAACCAATGCCTGATACTTGTAGAAGAAGCGAAACCAGAATATCAGGAAGCAGTCGTTCAGCGCATATCTTACCTTCTTACTGTTCTCCTTGGCAAAGATGGGCAGCGACTTGGTAATTACCTTATAATATTCCTCCAGTTTCACCAGGTAGGGGCCAATGTTATTGTTTTGAAGCTCGTTCTCTATCTCTGCACGGGTCTTCATGCCACTGGCTATGCAGGTGAGAATAGAGAAATAGGTGACATAATCAGTACCGAACTCTTCTGTCAAAATATTCTTGCCCTCATTGATGAATGGCGAGTTCTCCTCAGTCAGTGCTGCCAGAATTTTGTTTTTGGTAGCCTTGCCCTTGTCGAGCAGCAGCGTGACATACCAGGGGACACCACCTGTAATACTATATAGAGCCAGCAAGTCCTCTGGGGTGTATTTCGGATTGAAGTCTGCCAGAATCTGCTTCAGCACATCGGTAGTAAACGGCTCAAGGGTCATCTTATCGTCAGCACGTCCGAACAATGGTTCTTCCTTGTCTTCGAAGATCTTCGTCATCAGCGTAAATACCGAGCCGCTGATGATCAGGTTCAGGTGACTGGTACGTTTGTGTAAGTCCCAGTCACGCTGAATGTCGCTGAAGATGGCAGGGTTTATCTTTAGGAAGTTCTGAAATTCGTCGATAATGAGCGTGAACGGACGCTTCTCTGACAACTGGAGTACAAACCTGAATACTTCGGAGAAGGAGGTTGGTGTACCAAGAATCGGTGCATCCAGCTTCTCACGTATCTCACGTACATAGTCCTGGCACAGCAGCGTCTCAGCTTTCTTTCCTACAAAGAAATAAAGTACTGTGTCATCACCACATCGCTGTGATAGCTCTGTCTTTCCAATACGTCGGCGTCCCATCAACACCGTCATCCTTGCTTCGCGTCGGCTCTGCTGCAAAACCTCACCAAGCACCTGTCGTTCGTTTTCCCTATCGTAGAACTTCATATCTTAAAATAGTATTCGTTATTACCGTAACCGTCAAGGTACAAAAAATATTCATACCAACAAGCAAAATGGGATAAAAAATTCATTTTGTGTCCATTTCCTGTCTTTTGTAGATTCGTAGGGTGCTGACATTGGCAAGCACTCACAGAGGGGCTGTGATCTTGGTATCATAGCACTTTTTAAATTAAAATCTTCTCAAAAAGTTGCATAATCCGACAACTTTTGCTATCTTTGCACCCATGACAAACAATCACAAAATCGTTGACTACGATGCCGTTCTTGATGCCAAGTTCGGCAAGGAAGGTACTCCCGAACGCGCAAGAGCCGAAGAGGCAGCCTACTCGTTTTATTCTGGTCAGATTCTTCAGGATGCTCGCAAAGAGGCAAAGATGACTCAAAGCGAACTGGCTGTTGCTGCAGCGTTGTCCCGGCATCGTGCAGCACTTGCCGCTCCATGCCATTTCCTCTTTCCTCTGCATCACCCCGCAGATGCTTTCCAAAATTCGCAAAAACATCTCTTTCGGAGCACAAAAATAGCATTTTTACAAAAATTCACTGAAACTAGTT
>CADCIQ010000173.1 GCA_902801425.1 uncultured Bacteroidales bacterium
ATGCTGCACAGGTCTTTGCCGGTCAGATAACCTACGGAGCGAGTAAAGCGACTCTGGAAGCCCTTACCCGTAGCGTAGCCCTTGAAGTAGCGAAGTACGGCATTACCGTGAACGCTGTGGCTCCTGGTCCGACTCAGACAGGATGGATTGACGATGATTTCGCAAAAGAAGTCATACCGATTATCCCGATGGGTAAACTAATCCAACCGCAGGATATTGCGGAGACCATCCTGTTTTTGGCAAGTGAGCAGGCAAAGATGATCACGGGACAAGTTATAAAGATCTCTGGCGGACATGCACTCTAACCATATAATATGTATATGACGATAGAAGAGTATTTGAATAAGCCATATTGGGTGATTGACATACTGCCCAAACAAGTGCCTGCTGATGGCAGAGGGCAATACTTCAGAATTGAGAAATACTTTCTGGAGCATCCTCAGATTGATGAAATCTACAGGAAGTTTATCCATATCCTGCTGAAGTTGAATTGCTATGAAGATATCGAAGTGAGTCATGATGGTGATGAATGGATTACGAATCCGGACCCACATGAACTGGAGGCTGCATTGTTGGGAAGTATGGCTGACAAGCAGATGTTCTACATCATCCTGAAATCAGCCGATGTACTGATAACAGTCAGCGGTGATGACACCTATATGACGGTCTATAATCCAACAGAGGAGTCAAAAGAATTGATAGACTCTTTGGCCGGTTCTGAGGGACTGTTTCTATGGAGATAAGAGAGATATGCACAAGGAGAAAAAGAAATGAAGGCGTTTTTTCGGATTTACAAGTCAAAATGGAAGAGAATGAAGTAAAAGGCCGCAAGGTGGCTATTGATATTGAGAAGGCTAATATTTTTGGTTTAAGGATAATGGTCGCTTCGGGCATCATGTTCTTAGTACCATTCTTTATGATATGGGGAGGCAAACACAACTTCAGAGAACTCTTTGGAGCCTTCAGCGACTGGGGCATCACATTTATTCTTGCGATTGTTGGCATAGTGATTCATGAATTGATTCACGGCCTTACTTGGGCTTGTTTTGCCAAGAACGGCTGGAAGAGTATCAGTTTCGGCGTGTGGTGGAAAATGCTTACACCATACTGTCACTGTAACGAGCCCATGCGCATCCCATACTATATGATAGCAGCCATGATGCCTTGCATTGTATTGGGTGTTATCCCTACTTTCATCGCTCTCTTCATTGGCAGTCTTCATCTGCTGGTATTGGGTGTATTCTTCATAGCCTCAGGCTCTGGCGACATCTGGATGACGTGGCTTTTGACCAAGGAGAATCCCAAGAGCATGGTTCTCGACCATCCTTCAGAAGCAGGTTTTTATATAATAGATTAAAGTAGCTTCAACAATGACCCTGACCTACATCTTCCATAGTGGTTTCGTGCTGGAAACAGAGAAGTCCATCCTGATATTCGACTACTGGTTGGACTTGAATGGTGTCGTGCCACCGTTCCTGAAGAAGGATAAGCCCGTCTATGTCTTCTCCAGCCATTTCCACGAAGACCACTTTAATAGTGTCATCTTCGAATGGAGAAAGCAGCGTGAGGGTATCACCTATATCCTTTCCAAAGACATCTATAAGCATCGCAGAGCCACGAAGGAGGATGCTGACGTATGGCTGGCCAAGGGTGGCGCATGGTCTGACGGCACTATCTCCGTTTGGGCATTAGGCAGTACAGACAGCGGTGTTTCGTGGATTGTAGAGATTGAGGGCAAACGTATCTTCCATGCAGGGGACTTGAATAACTGGTATGCACGATTCCTGCCTGAAGCCATGCCAGGTGAGACCATCTATAGCGAGGAGTTTGATGAAGAGATTAATCCGATAGCCCATGAAAAGCAGTACCTGGGCGAGCTGAAGGACATCCGCAAGATTACTGATAGCTTCGATGTGGTGATGTTCCCTATTGACGGGCGCATTGGGAATGGCTATACCCTTGGAGGCCGTCAGTTCATCGAGCGATTCAAGGTCGGTCTTTTTGTTCCCATGCACTTCGTAGCCAGTGGCTTCGAGTCTGCTTGGCGAATGAAGGAATTCACGGATGAAAGAGGTGTTCCTTTCTGGGAAATCAGCAAGGAAGGGGAAACAATTGAATTAAAGGAATAATACTATCCCTTCCTGCGTCTTTTCTTCTTTATCAGGAAATTGATGGCCACCTTCAGCCCAGTTTCAAGAGCCTGATTGTATGTCGGGCACTTGGCTGTCTCGCGCATCGTGCCGTCTTTACGGTTAATGATGACTGCATAGAACTTGCCAACCTCATTGAAGAATACCTCACGATACACCAGCACATCCATTCTCTTGCGTCGGCCTATCCATGCTTGTGCCTCCTGAAGAGAGGGTGCAAAAAGAAGATCATCTTGATATTCGGTCAAGTCACCATCATTATAACAGTATGGAGTCACATCAGAGAATCCGAGTTTCTTCAGGGATTCTGCCATGCTTACACTCACTATCGGCAGGACTGGCGACTTCATCTCTTAATTATAGTCCTTTATCTCGTTCAAGTAACTTGAAGGCTGCATTTACAGGAGCGTCCTCCTGTATTGAATACAGGTTATGGGAGTCTTCGTCTGAATAGCATATCTGGTATTCATCCCCGACCTTATTCATCTTGAACGAATATACCCTACCCCCATCCATTATCTCTGAAGGAAGCAGATCCAGAAGTGCAGTCAGAGACCAGGCAGGGGTTAAAGCGTCCGGCTTGCTCTTCTTGGCTATGTCCGTAAGGAAACGGTCTGCAGTCATTCTGTTCTCCCGGGCCTGTTCCAGTGACAGCGGGTACAGTGCAGGCTCATCTTTACCGCTTTCCATTGCTATCCAGCATTTGTCAGCTGTTGATGTCGAGATACCTAACGCCACCAAAATACGACCTTGTTCTACTGATGTGCAGTCTTTTATCATTGTCTGTTCTTCCTAAACTATCCTAAATATGGGTGCAAAATTACAAAAAACTGAGGATTTTTGAGTACTTTTGCAAATGAATTAAATTGTTTTTATGTAATTTATGGTGAAGATGCAAGAGATTAGTTACAAAGACATGAAGTTTAATCCCTTCAACCTCATAGGTGGTGAATGGATGCTGATAACGGCTGGCGATGAGCATAGCTGTAACACGATGACAGCCTCTTGGGGGCATCTGGGTTGCCTGTGGGGTAACAACGATCCTTCGGCAGTGGTTTACATTCGTGAGTCGCGTTATACCAAGGAGTTTGTGGATGAGGAGCCTTATTTCTCGCTCTGTGTCATGGACAAGTCGTTCAAGAAGCAGATGGCCTATCTGGGCAGCACGTCAGGACGTGACGAGGACAAGATACGAGGACAAGATAGCCAAGGCTGGACTCACACCTGTCTATGCCGACAACACCGTCTATTTCGAGGAAGCCAAGCTAGTGTTCGTCTGCAAGAAGGTGTATGCCGCAGAAATCCAGCCAAGTGGCATCATCTATCAGGAAACCATCGACAAGAGTTATCCGCAGGGCGACTATCACACCATGTACGTGGGCAAGATCGAGAAGGTGCTGGTGAGGGATGATGAGTATCTGAAATAATAGATAAATAAATCGGAATTTATTGGAACTTATGATTATTGATTTTAACAAGATAGAAGAACTAGCATTCCCTGGTATGAACGGGGGAACAGGGCTGATGACCGTG
>CADCIQ010000174.1 GCA_902801425.1 uncultured Bacteroidales bacterium
GGTCTCCTTGAATTTCTTCAATTCGCTCACCTGCGTATAGGTGATGCCGAACTGCTCACATGCCTTGCGCCAAGCCTCCACGTCGGTATCCATCGAGACGCCCACAAACTCAATGCCCTGAGGGGCATACTCTTTATACATCCTCACCACTTCGGGCGCATCCTTGCGACAGTCGGGACACCACGATGCCCAGAAGTCGAGCACCACCGTCTTACCTTTCAACTGCGACAGCTTAAAAGTCTTACCGTCAATGGTTTTCATCTTGAAGTCGGGAGCCTGCACTCCAGCCTTCACCAGTTCCGTAGCATACTTGCTGTCAAAGTCGGGCTCAGGAGCGAACTGTGCCCTGCCGATAGTAGCACTCAGCAACAGTG
The DNA here is from genome assembly GCA_902801425.1 of uncultured Bacteroidales bacterium. Classification (GTDB taxonomy): domain Bacteria; phylum Bacteroidota; class Bacteroidia; order Bacteroidales; family Bacteroidaceae; genus Prevotella. Next base: position 375 of record CADCIQ010000174.1, read on the forward strand.
CCACACTCCATAATAGTCTTCTTGCCTTCATAATTGATGAGTATAATCAACACTGTACATTATCCCAGAATCTGATTAAACATATCATCTACGCTGTCAGCATGATAGACACGCCCGTTCTTAACATCATCCATAGCAGCCTTGTAATGAGCGGTCTTGGTGATATCCTCGGCATCAGAAGCCGTCTTCTGTACTTTTACAGAAGAAACGCCCATCAGCATTTTGCAAGCCTGCTTCACCTTTGCAACGAGACTTTCGTCAGGTACTTGTAATACTATTGTTGCCATTGTTTGTTCCTTGTTGTTATCGATTTCTGCTGCAAAGATACAATCTTTCTTGGAAACGGCAAAGGAAATATCAAATTAAATGTCGCTAACCCTCACGGGCTAGCGACAACCGAAAAGTCTCTGGATATGCGAGACTTGCGTTTCTTACATCATCCTTACACCAACCTATGTTCGTTGCCTCCTGAACATATGTTCGTAGCTCTATGAACCTATGTTCGTGGCACCATGAACCCTTTTTGGGTGAGCGTACCCCCAAAGCAAGGCAAAGAAAAAGGATACTCCCCTTGAAACTCTGGGAGTATCCCCTCAAAATTAAACTAATAAATAATCTTTGTGTTAACTCGAACGAAACGCCATTGACTCTTTCGCGTTATTCGTGGTATCAATATTACAATTCATTGAGCAAATCCTCAGCATTGACACCATTTAACTGACCATCCTTCATCTGGCGTAACTGGCCGAAAGCATGGTCAACCTTAGCGAGAGCCTTCTCCTTGGGTGTGGCAACAGACTGCACCACATCGGTCTCGCTGTAAGTCCATCCCATCTTTACCATCATCTTCTTGAAGAAGTTGACTTCGTGATTTGGAACGTTAATAGTAATTGCTGTCATAATCGTTGTATTTGGAATTCTGCTGCAAAGATAATCATTTTCTGCTAAACTCACACATCATCTTCCCATTATTTTGTAAACTCAAGGCAAAGAAAAAAGGGAAATAATTCAGCAAATCCATTGCCGTTTGAGAAAAGCTTAGTACCTTTGTATCGTTGACATAAAACAAAAATGAGTAAAGAGTGATTAGATGAACACCTATGACATTGTTGTTGTCAGAAATAGCCAAGCATCGTTTCCAAATAGCCTGTTGATTCATACTTCATCAATGGCGTAGTAAACCGGAATGAATTGATGGTGTTAAAAATATTCAGCAATTCCTTTGCTGTAAACAATTCCAACAAAGGTGTTTTCGCTATAATCTTATAGCAGATAACACTTCCATCATCGTCTATCAAAGCTTGAGAGAAACAAAGAACCTCTTTAGGCTTTAATTTCTTTGGGTTTTTACCAAAACAATTTAAACATATTTGATCCAATTCGCTAAACTCCTTTTTCATTAACAGAGGATTATTCCTTATAGGATACGTGTATTCAGCATTATAATTGAATTCCTTCTTTTGCTGTTTAATCGCATTAACCCTATTGGATAAATCGTTTACAGTATAGTAACAAAACAATCTTCCCTCTTCGATCTTCGTACTCTCTACGATAGTCCTATTCCCTTCTTTAATCGTACGAGTAGAAGTCTGGGCTGTAATGGTTGATGTAAACATCACCAAATATATACCAACTACTATTTTGGTAATATTTCTTTTTTGAACTTTGAAATTCATCATTTCTGCTGATAGCTGACTTTAAAATAATCCAACAATGCTTTATAACTGTCTTGAGCAGAGAGGCAGGTGTCTAAAAGTTCACCTACTGCAAACCAGTCTTTACGGCTATCGGCAAATTTTTGGGGAAGAAAATAATCATGGGCTTGCTCTTGCCTGATGCCTATAGCATTTAACGCGGGAATGTGTAATAGCTAATCCTGAAATACAGGATTCTCAGCAATCACCTGTTTAGCTGGAATACGGCGGATAACCATATCAGTTCCACAGACTATAACGTCTTGACCTCTTAATGCCTTTTCCTGGAGCATTCTTTTCTCAGCAATCTCCAAACCACGACACAATTTTTCGTTAAACTCCCGAATTTCCTTATTTGACATAACTCTTCATCTTTAAGTACAAATATTCTTCATTTATTATTGTTTTGGCGTTTCTGCCACCAGAGGCAATTTGCTTACGAGGATTTTCGCTGTTATCAAATATTACCCACGAATCGACCTCCCGTATAAACAAGTTAAATAAATTGCAAATTCCTGCAACATATCTTCTATTAATAGTATCTTGGGGAATGTTATGACCACCATTAGCAACTCTCTCAGAAACACGTAGCTGAGCTAACTCTGGAGACCTTAACCAAAAAAACAGAAGCTTTACTGAATAGCCATTTGCCCGTGCACGACGAACTAGATTAGTATATGACTTCGTGGCAAGAGTGGTCTCTATTGAGAATGTTTCACCTTTTTCCAATAGTTCGTCAATGCGCTTCAGCATGAGTCGTCCTGCTTCTATTGCAACGCTGTCGGGATTAAATGGGGAAAGGCCTCTTGCTATCTCATCAGCATTTACGAACTCCTTGCAATTAAGGATTTCGGGAAGTACTGTATATGATGCAGTTGTTTTGCCTGCACCATTGCAACCACTGATGATATATAAGTTCTTGTTCATTTAAAATCTTGCAGTTTTTGAAACGTTTCGATTGCAAAGATACAATCTTTCTTGGAAACGGCAAAGGAAATATCAAATTAAATGTCGCTAACCCTCACGGGCTAACGACAACCGAAAAGTCTCTGGATATGCGAGACTTGTTTTTTGTTAGACTCATCTACCCTCACGAGCCGATAGTCCCTAAATAACATTTTAATTTCATTT
>CADCIQ010000175.1 GCA_902801425.1 uncultured Bacteroidales bacterium
ACTGCGTCGTGCTATGCTTCGTCACGGCTTTGCACCTTTACATACCGAATGGTGGCACTTCACGTTGAAGGACGAGCCCTTCCCCGACACCTATTTCACCTTCCCCATACGACAGCTCAAGCATTAAGAGTTCCCCCACTCAGAAATAAATATTGAAGGTTGTAATAAAGTAATATGTTTGAAATAATGAAAAGAAAGGATATCATCCGTCAAATCATCATCGTTTTAGCAGGCGCAGTGCTGACGACGGCCTGCTCAAGTAGTGACAAAGAAGAAGTAACACCACCGGCTAAACGCACGGTGATGGTATATATGGCGGCTGAGAACTCGCTGTCGAGTTATGCACAACAGGACATCAACGAAATGATTGACGGTGTGAAATCTATTTCAAAATGGGATAATCTGATTGTCTTTGTGGATAGAGCCAGTACAAGGGAAAAGCCGTTTATCATCCGACTGAGGGATGATAAGAATGCACCGGCTGACACCATCAGAAAGTATGAACAGGACTTTGTGAGCTCTGACCCTGAGAGGATGAAAGAGGTGCTGTCGTGGATGATGAGTAATTATCCTGCGGACGACTACGGACTGGTGATGTGGGGACATGCCAACGGCTGGGTGATTATGGATGCCAACAGAAGAGCGCTCGCCGTTGACACTGGCAACAATTCGACAAGCGGTGCAGGTGTGTGGCTGGAGTTGCCCGACTTCCGAAAAGTGCTGGAGGCACTGCCCTACCCCTTGAAATTCGTCTTTGCCGACTGCTGCAACGTGCAGAACGCGGAGGTGGCTTACGAACTGAAAGACGTGATACAGTATCTGATAGCTTCACCGGCAGCTATCCCCGGTACCGGTGCTCCCTACAAGATGATTGTACCCGACTTGTTTACTTATGACGACAACCAGTTGTGCGACAAGGTTTGCACCGATTATCATGACATTGTGGATAATGAAAACGGACACCTGCCCATAGCGGCTATCCGCACATCGGCGATGCCCCAACTGGCTGCGGCTACCAAGAAAATCCTCAAGAGCATCTATGAGACGAATACGCCTATCAATGTCGATGGACTTATTTATTATTACAGATACAGTTATAAACCAGAAGAAAACGTGATGTACGACATCAATGATTTTCTGCTCAGACATGCGCAGGAGGCTGACTATCAGGAGTGGCTGACTGCCTTCAACGCGGCTATAGTATGCAAGAAAATGAGTAAGAAATGGGAAGTACAGGGAGGATTGGATTTTGACTTTGGCGAAATCACTGAGGAGCGTTTCGGGGGCGTGAGCATGTTCATCCCCTTGGAGCGTTATGAAAACACAATGCTGAAATATAACACGCTGATTAAGCAGACGGCATGGTATCAGGCGGTGGGCTGGTCGGAACTGGGTTGGTGAACCACCACTTTCACCTTCGATATACGACGCTCCTCCATCTCCATGATTTCGAACGTGAAGTTCTGGTAGTCAGAAATCGCCTTTGATTTCCAGCAGCAGTCCTGCCAGTGAGTCGGCATCGCCCTCTACCTCAGCGAAGATTTCATCGTCGAGCTTCAGAATTTTATAGAAATCGCTCAAAAGTGTCTTACCTTCAAAGATAAAGGTGTTGCTATTGACGCGCACATAACTCTTCTCGTCTTCGTCGTACTCGTCGTTGATTTCACCGACAATCTCCTCCAACACATCCTCGAGGGTGACAATGCCACTGGTGCCGCCGAATTCGTCAACCACAATGGCAATATGCACCTTGTTCTCCTGGAACTCGCGCAAGAGGTCGTCAATCTTCTTTGTCTCCGGCACAAAATAAGGTGGACGGATAAGTGACTGCCAACGGAAAGTGGCTGGCTTGGAAATATGAGGGAGCAAATCCTTAATATAAAGGATGCCGCGAATATTGTCGATAGTGTTCTGATAAACAGGTATACGCGAATAGTTATTCTCAACAATACACTTAAGTACCTCAGGAAATGGCAGAGAGAAATCAAGATCAACTACATCCTGGCGTGATGTCATAACCTCCTTTGCAGTCTCATCACCAAAACGGACAATACCTTCAAGCATGTTTTTCTCATCCTTAAGATCATCCTCATCGGTTAGTTCCAAAGCCTGCTCCAAATCATCGACAGAAAGTGCACGATTTTCCTTCTGAACAACTTTCTCTGCAATAATACCAGAACGTATAAGAAGTGAAGACAAAGGCCAGAATATGCGACGCAACACCATTATACTGCCTACCGCACGGCGACAAAAAGAAAGAGCATGCTGACCAGCATAAACCTTTGGCATTATCTCACCAAAAAGCAGCAGCAAAAAAGTAAGTAAAACAGTGATAACAAGAAACTGAAGCCAATAAGCGCCACCAAAATCAATTACATGTGCAAAGAAATAGTTGCACAACATAATAATAGTAACATTTACCAGATTATTTGTAATGAGTATGGTAGCAAGTGTGCGCTCAGAATCGTCACGAAGCTGCTGTATCTTACTATCTGAATCATTCTTATTCTCATCAAGCTCACTTATGTCTGTTGGAGATAGCGAGAAGAACGCAATCTCTGAACCTGATGCGAAACCCGAGAAAACAAGCAGAATACCTGCTATTATAATAGCAATCAAGGCGCCTAAATCAGGCACCATGATTGTAACTTCACTCAGTAGTGGTTGAAGATAATCCATTTTCTGATTTTGGTGAAAGCATTTCCATATTATCTGCCCAGATTTCTGTGGCATATCTACGCTGGCCCTGCTTGTCATCGTAGGTGGTATAACGAATACGACCCTCGATGTATAACTTATCGCCTTTATGCACGTATTTCTCTACAATCTCGGCTAATCTACGCCACAGAATAACATTATGCCAATCGGTGTGATCGGGTACCTGGGTTCCGTTTTGTAACGTATAACCACGTTCGGTAGTGGCCAGACGGATTCGAGCTACAGCTACACCCTGATCTACATATTTAACTTCAGGATCCTGACCCACATTTCCAATAAGCATTACTTTATTCATAATTGTTGCAGATAATTAAAGAATTAAACTACTATTTACACTTACCAAGGTAGCGGAACTTAAAGTTCTTACCCTTAGGTGAAGGGAACTGACTACGATCATCTACACGTTCACGAAGATAATCAATCATACGTTCGTAACACTCTAATCCAGAAATAGCCTTAAGACGGGCTACAAACTGTGTATCACGATATTGGAACTTACCTGTACCAGGTATGAGCAGTACACGCTTAAAATCAACTATACCCTCATACCAACCATCTTTAATCTCGTTGAGACGAAGAAGAGCTGGTGTTGTTTTAACAGGAGCAGCCTCCTGATTATCATGAACAGCTTTTTTATCCTTGAAATCCTGAAGTGTATTAGCTTCAGTTTTGATAATTATAAAGTAAACATGAGGATGTACCTTATAACGCTTGGGATAAAATATATCGCTTGAAGCATATTCACGAATATCTGCTTCGAGCATTGGAGTCATTTCTATATCGTCAATAGTACACAAAAATTCAATAGCCTCCTCAACAGAAGACACTAATATCTCTTTATCAAAATATCTTAAGTATAAATTCATTGTTTATGTTTTCTGAGAAAGATGTGGTTTCCTTAATACAAAAGAGCGGAAAACGGGACTCGGACCCGCGACCCCAACCTTGGCAAGGTTGTGCTCTACCAACTGAGCTATTTCCGCAAAATTTCAAAAAAAATGGTGAAGAGGAGGAGACTCGAACTCCCACGTCGCAATTGACACTACCCCCTCAAAGTAGCGCGTCTACCAATTCCGCCACCTCTCCAACATAC
>CADCIQ010000176.1 GCA_902801425.1 uncultured Bacteroidales bacterium
GTAGTTTGTCATTTCTCCTGATAAGCTGCGATGCGCTTTGCTACGTTGTCCTTGATGTTGTTGTAGAAGATGGAGTAGTCATCCTGGTGGTAGCACTGCGGTCCGGCGAGATCTGTCATTTCATTGGGTACGGCTTTGGCGTTCGTCACGACTGTGCCTCGGGCAAGACACACCTGCGCGTCACCGTCGATGTCGCGGATTTCAGTCTTACCAGTCTTCTCATCTCCTACGATTGAGCCAAGGTTCTCGCTGGCGGGTGCATACGTCTCGTCGAGTTTCCAATTCAGTGGATTAATGGCGATTCCATTCTTCGCTATGATGACGTTGGGAATCGGCGCATTCGCCTCCACGTTCTTTGGACCCTCGGCATGCCAGCTGATGATGACACCCGTGTCGCTCTCGCCAGTAGCAAACTTCATGTGCGGGTTAGCCTCAAGGTCATCCTTCGTGATGGAGTAGCCGATGGCGTAGGCTGCCACCATGCGCTTGTAGTATTCGGGATGCTCCTTGAAGTAGCGTTTCAGCACGAGACGGAGGATGGCTGAGCCCTGGCTGTGTCCAGCGATGACGAATGGACGGCCCTGGTTGTAGTTCTCGAAATAGTAATCGAGTGCGGCAGTGATGTCACCGTAGGGCATACCGACAAGTGCCGCGTCAATGCTTCCGTCCTTCATATAAACTTCCGCCGCGTGTTTCATGCTGCTCTGGCGATAGAGCGGGATGAACAGGTTTGTGGCTTCTTCAAACACGCTCGACTTGATCGCGTGCTCGATAGGGATGCCTGCCAGCATCTCGGCGTTGTCGAGCGTCGCGTAATCGGCATCACCCTCATTCGCGCCCATGAAGATTGTCGAATAGATGTAGAACGTGTCGAACTCTTTGGTGATTTCAGGAATCTTGTACCAGTTGGTCTTCTGTGAATAGTCGGTAGGTTTCAATTGTTCCATGATTCAATATTTATTTGTTACACATAATTTATAGTCATCGGAGTGGAAAGGCTATCTTCCCGAATCTGATCGTACATGAATGATAAGTCTTTGGCTGCAAAAGTACAACATTTTGGGGAATTAGTGGCATGATTGATTCATTTTTTGTATTATGCAATTTACATAATGCAAGTTAAATAATCCAAAATAAATAATGATTCGAAATTAATTCCTTGCATCTTTTAGAAAGAATGCCTATATTTGCAGGCAAAACGCTTGATTATGAACAACCCATTTATTACAACAGGCAAAATTCCTGCAGAACTATTCTGCGATAGGAAAGAGGAATCCAAACGCCTTCTTCAAAGCCTTACCAATGGAGCAAATGTCGTCCTCATGGCACCTCGCCGCGTAGGAAAAACCCAGCTCATGTATTACTGTTTTGACAAACATACCGTCAGCGATAATTACATAACCTTCTTTTTAGATATCTTAAAGACGTCCACTTTGCAGGAATTCACCTACGAACTAGGCAAAGCTGTCTTCAATACCCTTGCCTCACGAGGCCAGAAGATGCAGAAATTGGCAATCGCCACCATGCGGTCTCTTACAGGTAACATTGGCTTTGATCCTGTAACGGCCCTTCCTACCTTTGGTATAGCTATCGGCGACATTCAGAATCCCACTTACTCTTTAGAGGAGATTTTCCGAACCTTAGAAAGCGCAGGTAAAAAATGCCTTGTTGCCATTGACGAATTCCAACAAATCACTAATTATCCAGAAAAAAACATAGAGGCAGAGCTTCGTTCGCACATTCAGAAACTGACCAATACACAGTTTATCTTCTCTGGAAGTGAGCGTCATCTGTTAGAAGAGATGTTCCGCGACTCTGCACGACCATTCTATAACAGCGCTGATATTCAGAGTCTTGAAGTCATCGAAGAGAAAAAATATACCGAGTTTGTTCAGCATCATTTTCTTGCCAACGGGAAACGGATCTCTGATGATGCCATTAGCCACGTGTATCACACCTTTGATGGTAACACATACTATAATCAGAAGACCATGCGTGAGGCTTTTGCGGAAACAGCTTCAGACGCTCTTTGTACGAAAGAGACGACAGAACAGGTGATTAGCCAAATGGTCAGGGAAGCCAACAGGCACTACAGTGAAATCATGGCTCGCCTGACTTTACCTCAGAAAGAATTGCTATACGCCATCGCAAAAGAACATAGGGCCCAACAGATAACATCTGGTGCCTTCATTCGCCGACACAGTCTCAAGTCAGCCAGCAGCGTCCAGAGTTCAACTAAAAAACTGCAAGAATTCGGATTGGTTTCCTTTGACTCTGGCAACTA
>CADCIQ010000177.1:0-2570 GCA_902801425.1 uncultured Bacteroidales bacterium
AACACTCCAGGACAGAATGCCAATGCTGTTGCCGAATTGGTTTTCGGCTTGCTGGTAATGGCTGTTCGTGGTTTCTACAATGGTAAGAGCGGTTCAGAACTGTTGGGCAAGAAACTGGGTATCCTGGCTTTCGGTAACGTTGGTCGCAACGTGGCTCGTATTGCCAAGGGCTTTGGCATGGATGTTTATGCTTACGATGCTTTCTGCCCTGAAGAGGTAATCGAGAAGGCTGGCGTTCATGCAGTAGCCAATCAGGATGCACTCTTCGAGACCTGCGATGTTGTTTCGCTCCACATCCCTGCAACTCCTGAGACCAAGCAGAGCATCAACTATGCATTGGTTGGCAAGTTGAAGAAGGGTGGTGTGCTGGTGAACACAGCCCGTAAGGAAGTTATCAACGAGCCTGAGCTGATCAAGCTGATGCAGGAGCGTGAAGACCTGAAGTTCGTTACCGACATCATGCCTGATGCCAACGACGAGTTCCAGAAGTTCGAGGGCCGTTATTTCTCAACTCCTAAGAAGATGGGTGCTCAGACAGCAAGATGGGTGCTCAGACAGCTGAGGCCAACATCAATGCCGGTATCGCTGCTGCCAAGCAGATTAATGCCTTCTTCAAGGATGGCGACACCAAGTTCCAGGTGAACAAGTAATATTCTAAGATAAAAAAAGAGCCTGACATTCAGATGTGTCAGGCTCTTTTTATGTTTATATCAGTTATTTCACTACGAATTTCTTTCCGTTGCGGATGTAAATTCCCCTTTGTGGGTTTGTCACGCGCTGACCCTTGAGGTTGTAGATAGTGTTATCGCTTTTCGGTGTGATGAAGACAGGTATGATACCGGTAGCTTCACCCTTTAATACTATTTTGTTGATTGTAACCTTTGCCCCATGGATAATCAGACCTTTTGTTTTCAGATTGTTGTAAACTGATTCACTGAATGTAAACGAAACGGTCTCACTTGCATCAACACTACCCTTCGGGTTGTAATCGGCATTGTATTCCGTGCCGTCCACATAGAATTTAAGTTTTGTTTTCCATGTGCCATCATAGAGCTGAATGTCGGAACCACTATCAGTGATTTTGTATGTCACCAACATTTGCACATTTTTGTCGAATGCTGCTATCGCGGCAGCTGGAATGGTGATACCATCGCCCCAGTCAAGAGCCTTTTCACCTTCAAAACAAATAAAGTCAACACCCCCTTCGATAGTTGGAAATTTAAATCCTTCAGTTGTTCCATAATAGGCTTTCACAATTGTCTCTGCAAGATCGGGCTGACTGAAAAGCGGTTGACTACGGAATACTCCATCTGTCAGTCCCATCCAGTAGAAGGTAGCGATATCGTTTTTCTTAGCCTCAGTTACAAAATGCTTGCAGAAATCAAGGTAATTGGTCTTATTGTTCGCATAGTTAACATCACTATCATCGTTCAGCGTACCCCATTCGCCAATGATAACGGGTGCGCCTTTAGCAGCCAGAACCGTCTTCAGGTCACTCATCATTGTGGTGACCTGCGTTTTAATGCTCGACAGATTGTTTGATTTCAATCCAGGGTAGGAGTGGACTTGGAATATTAAATGACCTGTCGTCATGTCAGTGGGCAGTTTCATTTGTTTGAGTGGTTCCATGGGCAATTCGTTAGTTCCCCATTTGCCGCCACAGCATGCTCCGTAAGTATTCACCACCAAATTGCGCTTGTCGTTGTTTCCTCCACTGCTTCTTACTGTATTCACAAATAGTTGTGCAAATTGGTTAATAGCATTGTAAGCATCCTTGGCTTCTGTTTCGTCATAGCCGCCAGTGCGGTTACTCATGGCATAATTCCACGAACCATATTTGTCCAGCATCTCGTTGTAGCTTTCAAAGAGTAATTTCTGGTCGTAGTCCTTGAATTCTGCGGCAATCTGCTGCCACAGGTATTGATATGTATCCTTTACATTGTTATAACAAGTGGTGTTTGCGTACAACCAGTGGTCTTCGCCCTCACCGGTATCGTGGTGCACGTTCAGGATACAGTACATTCCATTGTTGATCACATAATCTACAACTTCGTGTACTCGCTTCATCCATTCTGCTTTCACCTTGCCGTTGCTGTCCATTTCCTGAAACCATGTTACTGGCACACGGATAGCTCCGAAACCAGCCTCTTTCATCATTTTCAGCAGTTCGGGCTTCGTGGTGGGTTGTCCCCATTCATTTTCGTGAGCTGTGACGGAAGGCCAGTTCCATCCTTGGGTTTGTCCCCACTTGGTAGCATCCAGGGTGTTTCCCAGATTCCATCCGACACCCATGTTGGTGACTGCCTCCTGGGCTGTTTCAAAACTTTGTGCTTGCATCGTGGCTACTGATGCAGCAATCATGCTAATGGTAAGTAAACGTTTGTAATTCATTTTGATATTATTAATTGTTCTAAGGGTTCACAAAAATACTAATAAATTCCCGTTTCTTTCCTCTTTTTCATATTTATTTATTATCTTTGCAACAAATTAGGTATATATTAAATACAAACAATCTATGCAAAGTGATCCAAAGCAGTGTCTTTACTGCACCAACAACCAAACATTGCACG
>CADCIQ010000177.1:2588-3299 GCA_902801425.1 uncultured Bacteroidales bacterium
TATCTTTGCAACAAATTAGGTATATATTAAATACAAACAATCTATGCAAAGTGATCCAAAGCAGTGTCTTTACTGCACCAACAACCAAACATTGCACGATTTGATGATAGAGATTTGCGAGCTATCCGTGTCGCGTGCATTCCTTTTTAAAGAGCAAACTTATCGTGGTCGTTGCCTTGTGGCGTATAAGGACCATGTGAACGATCTCAACGAACTGTCGGACGCTGACCGCAATGCCTTTATGGCTGATGTGGCTCGTGTCACTCGCGCTATGCAGAAGGCCTTCAATCCCGAGAAAATCAACTATGGTGCCTATAGCGACAAACTGTCGCACCTGCATTTTCATCTGGCTCCCAAATATGTGGATGGTCCCGACTATGGCGGCACGTTCCAGATGAATCCAGGCAAGGTGTATCTCTCTGATGCTGAATATGCAGAGATGATCGAGAAAATCAAGGCCAATCTATAATGTCCAATGTTCAATGTTAAATAATCATGGCTATCGTAAAACCATTCAAAGGAATACGCCCACCGAAGGAACTGGTGGAGCAAGTAGAAAGTCGCCCCTACGACGTGCTCGACAGCGAAGAGGCACGCGCTGAGGCAGGCGAAAATGAAAAGAGTCTTTATCACATCATCAAGCCCGAGATTGATTTCCCCGAAGGCACTTCCGAGTACGACCCACGCGTCTATGAGAAAGCAGCAGAAAAC
>CADCIQ010000178.1 GCA_902801425.1 uncultured Bacteroidales bacterium
TCGTTGCCACCAAGGTGCCTTTTATGCTTACTATCGCTAACCGTGCGGACTTGATACTAAAAACCACACAGAGGCTTGAAAAGTTATTAGATTGATAAAGAATATGTCCCTTGTCATCGTGTCATTGCCAGCAACGGCACCCTCGGATGACGCTGAAAACAGGTACCTGTCCCTGCTGTTCTCTAAGCGTATGAGAACGTGTATATAATCCCAATTTTAATTTTACCGAATTCGATACAATTAGGGACCTATAATCCAAATCTTTTCTCGAAAATCTTGCAATTGTGCAAATAAATCCGTATCTTTGCCCACGAATAAGATATAAACTTATGGAGAAAGATAATTATCCTATTACGGAAGAAGACGACAGCATGTTAGTTTCAGAACCAGCAGTTGCTGCTATGTCTAATGTCTCACAAGTAAAGCAGAAGCCATTCACTATTCCGAAAGGTATGCCACAGTCTGTTGATGAGGCACTGTGTGATATTGATGAAGGTGAAAAGGAGTTTGAGCGTGGTGAGACGTTCACACATCGTGAGGTAATGCAGATGGTATGGGATAAGATTGCTTGTTATGCAGGTTAAATATAACAAGAAAGCTGTGGACCATATCAATGCCGTCATCGACTATTATTTGGAGAATTACGGTGAGCAGGCAACCACCAATCTCGCTCATGAGATTGATGAGAAAGTAAAGATGTTGAGAAGATATCCTGGTATAGGATTCCCAGAACCATTATTGAGAGGATATTATAATCTCTACAAGGCTACCATCGTTGGCAGATACTATAAGCTGATTTATTATGTAAGAGGTAATACCCTACGTATTGCTGCTTTCTGGGATATGCGAATGCATCCTGATAAATTGAAAAAAAGAATTTGAAGCAAGCAAGTAAGGCGAAGTCAAGAGACTCACATTCATACACTCAGCGAGGTATTTCATGAAAATATCTCGCTGATTTCTTTTTTGTTTCCAAATCTTTTCTCGAAAATCTTGCTATTGTATAAATTAATTTGTATCTTTGCATGGTAAATAACAACTAAGACAACAAACAGCAAAAAACGAAACCATTAACGCGAAGATTCATGGCAAAGAAAAGCATAATATCTGTAAAGGATGTGAATATCAGAACGATGACAGCCAATGGTTATGATTACATCTGCATTACAGATATCGCAAGACAGAAGAACGAAACTGATCCTAATGGCGTGATTGGTAATTGGATGCGCAACCGTAATACCATTGAGTATCTTGGATTATGGGAGACACTATACAATCCCAATTTTAACCCCCTCGAATTCGAGGGGTTTAGGAATAAGGCAGGATTGAATGCCTTCACTCTGTCTCCAACTCAATGGATTGAGGCTACCAAAGCTATAGGACTCATCACAAAGGCAGGACGTTATGGTGGAACCTACGCTCGTTCCGATATTGCCTTTAAGTTTGCCAATTGGGTGTCTGTGGAATTTGAACTTTATCTGGTGATGGAGTTCCAGCGTCTTAAAGCTGATGAACAGAAGCAACTCGAATGGTCGGCCAAGCGTGAACTCTCCAAAATCAATTACCGCATACATACTGATGCCATCAAGAGCAACCTTATTCCTGCAGAAGTAACTCGCGAGCAAGCTGCCATGAAGTATGCTGAGGAAGCCGATGTACTTAATGTGGCGATGTTTGGCATGACGGCCAAGCAATGGCGAGAGGCTAATCCCGACCTCAAAGGCAATATTCGTGACTATGCCACCATCAACGAACTTATCTGCCTCTCAAATATGGAGAATATCAACGCCGTGTTTATCAACGACGGTATGCCTCAGGGTGAACGACTCGTCAAGCTCAATCAGATTGCCATTCAACAGATGCAGGTACTGGAAGATAATGAAGGTAGGAAGTTGTTGAAGTAAACCACTATGAAAGGAAAGAAATATACGCAGGTTCAACAAGTCATTGATACTCTACGGCACCCTCGGATGACGCTGAAAACAGGTACCTGTCCCTGCTGTTCTCGGCAGTATTGTACGTATGCGGCAATATAATTGAAATCGAAGTCATGCTATCGCGTCAGCCTGATTTCCTCGTGGTAGAAATAGTTGACCACGACGGGA
>CADCIQ010000179.1 GCA_902801425.1 uncultured Bacteroidales bacterium
CGATAAGATTATCCAGGCTGGTGGTTACACAACTATCCGCACAGGACAGGCTCAGGATGCTAACGCTATCCTGATTCCTAAGGAGGATGCCGACGAGGCTATGGACTGCGCTTCTTGCATCGGCTGTGGCGCTTGCGTAGCAGCTTGTAAGAACGGCTCTGCTATGCTGTTCGTATCAAGTAAGGTATCTCAGCTTGCTCTGCTCCCGCAGGGTCGTGTAGAGGCTGCACGTCGTGTGAAGAACATGATCGCCAAGATGGACGAGCTCGGATTCGGTAACTGCACCAATACTCGTGCTTGCGAGGCTGTCTGCCCGAAGAATGAGACCATCGCCAACATCGCACGTCTGAACCGTGAGATGATCAAGGCCAAGCTGGCTGATTAATCGGTTGTATAGGTAGTGGGGGCTATGATGCCTCCACTACCTTATTTATAATAGAGATAACACATAACTATAAATATTATGAATAAAAACGAGAAATTTGTCATCACTATTAATCGTGAGTTGGGAAGTGGCGGTCGAACAGTGGGGCGCATTTTAGCAGAAAAGCTGGGTGTTCCATTCTATGACAAGGCACTTATCAAAGCCTTGGAAGAGAAATACCACTTGGATACTGAAGAAATAGACGTTCTTGGTGGGCCGATTTCAAGCGTGTGATGACGGTAGGTGAAGATGCTGCTAACTCTGCTGCTTACTATACAGGTGCTGACGCCGACCTGCTGACCACCGAAGCTTTGTTCAAGGCAGAAAAGGAAATCCTGATGGGCATTGCCGAGGAGGAATCATGCGTTATTGCCGGTCGTTCAGCCTTCTTCATCTTGAATGCTCATCCCAACCATCTGAGTGTGCTCATTCAGGCTCCAATAGAGTATCGCATAGAGCGCTTAATGAAGAAGCAGAAAATCAGTTGGAAGGATGCTATGAAGACCATCAATAAGGTGGACAAGATGCGAGAGGAGTATGTTAAGAACTATGCCAACACCTCGCGCTACGACTCTCGTAACTACGACTTGGTAATCAATATGGATGGCAAGACTGAAGAGCAGGTCGCCAATCTGATATTGAGTTATATCGACTAGCCGATTGTTTTCGCAAAAAAAATGAGGATGTGCCTATTTTGAAGTGACCCCCGAAAGTTAGACAAAAAACTTTCGGGGTTTATTATGTCTGATAGAAAACAAAAGAAACATGGTTATGTAGAGTGCTTGAAGTACATGCATATGATTAAAGAAGGAAGGTCCATTCATTCTATACATGTGGAGTACGGAATTAATGAGGATCGTCTTCATGTATTATGGAACCAGTATCAATTACGAGGTAAAGCTGGCTTGCTGAAGAAGAAGAATATCAAAGCAGATTATGCATTAAAAAAGAAGATTGTTCTTGATATTGAAGAAAATCATGTAACTTTGCACGCAGCTTCGCTTAAATATGGAGCCTGCTCCCAACGAATATCAATATGGTTACGGCAATACAGAACGGGCGGCTTAGCAGCTTTGAATAGCACTAAAAGGCGAGGGCGACCACCAGGTATGGGAAGACCAAAAAAGAATAGTAAACCGCTCACAGAGCTTGAAAGGCTGCGTAAGGAAGTGCAGGAACTCAAGACAGAGAATGCTCTGCTAAAAAAAGTGAGAGCCTTAGTAGAGGAAAGGAATGCCCGACTACGCGAGATTGGGCAAGGGCCATCGAAGAACTAAGGCGTGAGGGACACCTCCTGCAGTATATGCTGCATAGGATGAAGATGGCTCGTTCTGTATTCTATTACCATATATCGCATATGGATGACAGCGATGGATATGATAGAATCAGGACTCGTATAAAGCAGATATATGACAAAAATCATGGACGCTACGGGTACAGGCGGATCTGTATGGAATTGCGCAATGAAGATATAGTTATTAATCACAAGACAGTACAGAAACTGATGAATCAGATGGGACTTAAGGCAAAGACCAAGAAACGGCACTATCACTCCTATAAGGGGGAGATAGGCAAGATAGCTCCCAATGTACTGGAACGTGATTTTTGCGCAGACAGACCCAATCAGAAATGGGCTACAGATGTTACCCAGGTATGTATAAATGACAGAAAGCTGTATTTGTCGCCCATATTGGATATGTTTGATGGTGGTATTATATCTTACACCATTTCTGCCAGCCCAAACTTGGAGATGGTCATCTCTATGCTCAAGAAGGCTCTTAGGAAGTATCCACAACTAGATGGTCTCACACTACACTCAGATCAAGGCTGGCATTATCAGCATGGTATGTACCAGAAGATGCTTAAAGACCATGACATCACGCAGAGCATGTCACGTAAAGGCAACTGCCTGGACAATGCAATGATGGAGAATTTCTTTGGCCTGATGAAGAACGAACTCTTGTATGCTAACAAGTTTGAAAGTATAGAGGAGTTTGAAAGAGCACTAAGAAAATATATTGATTGGTATAACAATAAAAGAATAAAATTGAGATTAAAAGGAATGAGCCCGGTACAATACCGAGCTCACTACTATAGAGAGTTGAATAATTAATGTTTAATTTAATGTCCAACTTTTCGGGGTCA
>CADCIQ010000180.1:0-1914 GCA_902801425.1 uncultured Bacteroidales bacterium
TTAGATCTCAGAGAAGTACTTGATTGTACGAACCATCTGAGAAGTATAAGAGTTCTCATTGTCGTACCAAGAAACAACCTGAACCTGGTATGTATCGTCGTCGATCTTGCTAACCATTGTCTGAGTAGCGTCGAAGAGTGAACCGAACTTCATACCGATGATGTCAGAAGAAACGATCTGATCCTCTGTGTAACCGAAAGACTCAGTACCAGCAGCCTTCATTGCAGCGTTGATACCCTCTACAGTTACGTCCTTACCCTTAACAACAGCAACGAGGATAGTTGTAGAACCTGTTGGAGTTGGAACGCGCTGAGCAGAACCGATGAGCTTACCGTTGAGCTCTGGGATAACGAGACCGATAGCCTTAGCAGCACCTGTTGAGTTAGGAACGATGTTGCAAGCACCTGCACGTGAACGACGGAGGTCACCCTTACGCTGAGGACCGTCAAGGATCATCTGGTCACCTGTGTAAGCGTGGATTGTTGACATGATACCTGACTGGATAGCAGCGTACTTGTTAAGTGCGTCAGCCATTGGAGCGAGACAGTTAGTTGTGCAAGAAGCAGCAGAGATGATCTTGTCGTCAGCTGTCAGAGTCTTGTGGTTGGTGTTGAATACGATTGTTGGGAGATCGTTACCAGCAGGAGCTGAGATAACAACCTTCTTTGCACCAGCTGTGAGGTGAGCAGAAGCCTTCTCCTTAGATGTATAGAAACCTGTGCACTCGAGAACTACGTCTACGTCGTTTGCCTTCCATGGGCAGTTAGCAGCATCCTTCTCAGCAGAGATCTTGATCTCCTTACCATCAACGATGATAGAATCCTCAGTTGCCTCTACAGTGTGCTTGCCCTCACCGAACTTACCAGCGAAACCACCCTGAGCGGTATCATACTTGAGAAGGTGAGCGAGCATCTTTGGAGATGTCAAATCGTTGATTGCAACAACCTCGTAACCCTCAGCTTCGAACATCTGACGGAATGCGAGACGACCAATACGGCCAAAACCGTTAATAGCTACTTTTGTCATTTTTGTTTAACTTTTTATTATTAAATAAAGGTGAATATAATCTTTTTGAATATATCTCTTTCTAAAAACACTGCAAAAGTACAAAAAAAATTGGAAAACGCGGAAAAAATGCGAAATATTTTTGAGATTATACGATTTATTTCTAAAAGTTTTGTATTTTTGCAGCAGAATTGCTATTTACACATTTCAATTTTTAAATATTATGGGAAAATTCATTGAAGAATTCAAGGCATTTGCTGTTAAGGGCAATGCAGTTGACATGGCAGTCGGTGTAATCATCGGCGGTGCTTTTGGTAAAATCGTCAGTTCTATCGTTGATGACCTCATCATGCCTCCTATCGGCTGGCTTATTGGTGGTGTAAACTTTTCTGATTTGAAGGTGGAGTTGCCAAAACTCGTTGTTGAGGGCGTTGAGGTTACTACCGCTCCTGCTACCATCAACTATGGTAACTTTATCCAGACCCTCCTTGACTTCATCATCATCGCATTCTGTGTGTTCATGCTTGTCAAGGGTATCAACAAGCTCAAGAAGAAGGAAGAGGAGAAGCCTGCTGCTCCTGCACCTGCTCCAGAGCCGTCTGCTGAGGAGAAACTCCTTACTGAGATCAGGGATCTGTTGAAGAATAAAGCCTAACCAAGCCTTTTCTCCCTTTTGGTCGAAGGGTCTTACGACAAATCTCCCAAAGGGAAGGATGTTAGATAGTAGTGCCGCTCATAGGTTATCCGTTATGGGGTTCCTATGAGCGGCAATCTTTATATTAACGTGAGTTACTTCCCTATGGTCAGTGAGTCTTCGACAAATCTCGACGAAAACAAACCGCTTGCTACAAGAAGAAATTAATGCGACATTAATGTGTCATTTGTGATAATTAATGTAGGTTCGCAGAG
>CADCIQ010000180.1:1939-3222 GCA_902801425.1 uncultured Bacteroidales bacterium
ACATATAATTACCCATTAATATCACATTAATTTCGCATTAATTTTCTGTAAAGTACAAGCATCGGAGATGCATACATGGAATTCGTCGAACTCACGTTATATTATATAATATAAGGTGCAATTCTTTTGTCTTGAAATTCTATCCCATGCCCTCATGGCATCTTGATCTCCTGATTTCTTTCAAAGTCGCAAAGAATTTCTCATTTCCCATTATTCATTTTTCATTTTTCATTTAACAATCACTTCCACCTCCTCTCCTTTCTTCATCGCCTCCCGAATCAGCTCATACAGCCTATTGAACGTGATGCGTGAGTCCGTGAGCCTGCCTATCACCGTAGCCTCGCCACTCGGGTTCTCCTCCTCGGGCTTCTGCGGCCTCACCGCCTTACCCACCAGTATGCACCCTCTGGTATCATCCACCGAGTTCCCCGTATGAATCATAATCCCCGTGAAATGCGGAACATTCTGTAGGAACGGCATCCTGCGCTTATAAGTCTTGCTGTAACTCATCACCACCCTGTACCGCCCCGTAGGAATGGCAGTCTTACCCGCCACTTTCTCCTCCCTGCGCCAGTCAATAGCGTGAGGTTCAAGCGTATCGCAGAAGTATCTGTTCGTCAGAAACTCCTTATTGCTCTCAGTCTGAATCTGAAGGGCACCCAGAGTAAAAGTGCCCTTGCAGAATATTCGTTTCAATGTTATTATCATAAATCTATGGCCCCTCACCCGTCACTTCGTGACACCCTCTCCCGTAGGGCGAGGGAAAAGTTACCCTTTATCGCTTACATGAGGGTGAGAGGTATGTTAATTGTTAATTGTTAATCACCCACTGTCCCTATAGAAAATATCAGATATTATGATAGTTTCCGTTTAAATGAAAAGTGAACAATGAAAAATACAAGTTACTTTTTTCAGGGTAAAGGCCACACGCGAAAAATACTAATCTGTATTTTTCATTGTTCATTTTTCATTTATCCACCTTCTGATAAACTCCTCTATCAAGATGCTTCAGCTTACCACTCTCAACATATCGCTTCAACAGCATATTGCAGTTCTCGCTCTGCCCAAGTTCCCTGCGCAAATCCTTCATCTGCTGAAGCGTGAACACATTCGGAAGTCTTTGAAGGATAGGTTCAGCCGTCTTACGCAGATCCTTATGACTGCCCATCATCTCCTTCGCCTCTTCCAGATTCTTCTGAACGCTATGACCGAAAATCCAGCATAGGTTATAGTATGCAATATCACCAACCCACTTGATGAACTCCAGCATCTCCTTCGATTCC
>CADCIQ010000181.1 GCA_902801425.1 uncultured Bacteroidales bacterium
CTCCTTGTCCAATGGGTTGTTCTTCAGCCATGTGCCCACGGCATACTGCCAGAAGTCGTCACCAGGTTTTACACTCTCGTCAAGATTTGCTCTAAAGTTCTGTGCCGCGCCAGCCATACATACCAAGGCCATGACCACGACCATCATTAGTTTTCTCATTGCTGTTTATTTTAAGTTTTGATTATTTACATTCGCCTTAGCTTTTAATTTTAGAAATGCAAAGATAAGCATAAAAATTAAAACGCTTGCAAAATCATGATGTTTTTTCCTCTTTTTCGTTCAAATTGATGCTTTTTTGCCGATTTTGCAACTCTATTTGCAAATTTTGAAACAATTAATTCTTAATTTTGAGAGCCGAGATGACATAAAAAGAGGGACGCCCGAGATGACATTGGGGTGTCATCCCGAGCGGCCTTTTGTCATCCCGAGCGGCCTTTTGTCATCCCGAGCGGAGTCGAGGGATCTCTAGTAACTCATGCACGACGTGGCACCCAGCGCTGTCAGTATCGCCGATGCTATCGACACGATGATCTGTGCAATGAACTTTGCAGTTTCTTTCTTGGTCATAACTTACCTCCTTTCTTTAAGGATTAATCACTGGAGGAATGTCGGTACCTGAGTTACTATCACTGTTCTGGTTCTCACCGCCATTCTCATTATCCTCAATCTCCCCAGAGTCGCCCGAAGTCACTCGCTTCAGCACGTTGCCCTCCTCGTCGAGACAAGTGATCTGAATCGAGGTGTTCTTCAGCTCGTCCTTCACATCCACGTTCGGGGTGAAGATGATGCGGCGCACGCTGATCAGGTTTGCCTTCACGTCCTCCAGCTTCTCCACAGCCTTCGAGCGAACACCGAAGCGCATCGTGCCAAGACCGGGGAGTGGGATAGAGTGACCTTCGGTCGCCCAGGTGCGGATCACTTCGCCGGCAGCATCCCAAGCCGCCTTGATCACACCAGCGGAGATACCGCTGTGGGTAGCCGCTTCCTGGAACACCTTCTTCTCAGTGATGGGCACGTAGAGGTCAGGGCGCATCACGAACTTCTTACCGGGGTTCTTACCAATTTTCACTTCACGCAGTTGTGCAATAACTTTAATAGCCATAATTTGAATTAGTTTTTAAGTAGATGTTAATTTTAATGATTATAGTTCTCGGTGTCTCATTCGATCGGTTCGGTAGGCACTATAAAGGATAATCTTGCTACCATTAATGCGCGCAATTTCTAGACTTAATCCTCGCAATTTTTATCCTTAATGGGCGGTCTTGTCACCTCTCTCATTTGACATTGCAAAGGTACAAAAATTTCAGCAGTCTTGCAATAGTTCCCCCCAATTATTTTTGAGAAATATTAAAATCGTTGGGCGAGAGCCACCACGCAGTGACACAGTGACACAGGATCACAGTATCATTTGTGTTTCTCGATTTTCATAAATCTCTAGCTAATTATATTATTATATTATATATATTATAATATATATAATATAATATAAATATATATATAAATTCTTCTTCTCCCTGTCACTGTGCGATTTACTAAATGGTCCTGCGTTCCTGTGTTCCTGTGATCCTGCGTACGAACTATTCCTGAAAGTATTACTTAATAATCTCGACGTTAATCTCAGAATAGAAATCGCGCACAAAGATGAAATCCGTGAGGGCAAAATCTGTATGGCGATAGAGGTGAAGGAATTGATTCGTTAATTTCAGATCCTTCATAAGACCTTCGTCAATCCCCTCTAACTTCTGAGAGGAAGAATCGTTGATACCAGTGAACGACTCAAATGAATCGGATCATCCTCATACTTGGCTCTTACATATATGATGTGTTTCTTGCGCCTTTCTTCAAGTTGGTTGGTGTATTGCAGACCTTCACCCTCACTACGCCAATATTCCGCACTTCCAAGCTTCCACAACATCCATGCCGTTCTAGCTTGTTTCACCATCGTGCGAAACTTCGGAGCCTCTTTCCTCTTGTTCCAAAGCGTATGGTAGAGATTCTCCAGTTCGGCAGTGATACTATCGAAAAGGTCTTGGTAGTCGCAATAAGCTGGCCCTTCATACCTTGTTTTTTTTGCTCATACTGATTATCCTTTGTATCATTATTTTCTAATTGTGCTGCAAAGATAAAATAAAGGTGTGCCGTATTGGAGCAGAGGTTAGAAGAAATAGATTATTATCTATTTTCTTGCCAAGAAATTTTGTGGTATCATAGATAATGGTTACCTTTGTAGCCAGTTAATTAAAAATTTGGTAATATGGAAAAGACCCCAAAGAAGAATGCTGGTAAAAAAGCAAGTGAACCGGTCACAAAATGTGACCAGTCCAACAAGGTGGTCGCAATTTGCGACCAGTTAAATAATGAAGTAGAAATCATGCCAATTGAGGAGATTGATATCGCAAAGTTAATAGTTGTCATCAGAGACCAACAAGTGCTGATTGACAGGGATTTAGCTATGCTTTATGGTGTAGAAACCAAGCACCTCAATGAAAGGGTGAAAAGGAATGTTGCACGTTTCCCAGAAAGGTTTAGGTTTCAGTTGACACGTCAGGAAATGAAAGAACTGGTCGCAAAATACGACCGGTTAAAAAAATTAAGACATTCTACATCTCTTTCATATGCATTTACTGAACAAGGAATATCAATGCTTTCAGCTGTTTTAGCCAGTCAGACTGCTGTTGATACAAGTATCAGAATTATGGATGCTTTTGTTGGTATGCGTCGCTACCTCTCTACAAATGCTCACATATTTCAGCGCCTTGATCATTTGGAAATGCAACAACTTGAGAATAAAAAATGGAAAGAGCAAACAGACGAAAAAATTGACCTTATTCTTGATAAGATGGATGCCAACTCCCCAAAGCTTCTAACTGAACAGATATTCGCTACAGGTTGCGTTTGGGATGCCTGGTCATACGTCTCTGATTTGGTGAGGAGCGCTAAGCAGCGCATTGTGCTGATCGATAACTTTGTTGACGATCGCGTGCTGTCGTTGTTAGACAAACGTGGCGATGGGGTAGAGGCGATGATACATTCCAGATACAGTGAGTCATTCCTGACAGATCTCCAGAAGCATAATGCCCAGCAACGTGAAATCAAGTTCACACAATTACCCTATAGGAATCATGACAGGTTCCTGATTATCGACGATGAGGTCTATCTACTTGGTGCCAGTGTGAAAGACATGGGCGTCGGTTTATGTGCCATCACCAAAATGCGAACAACTCCTGAGACTGTATTAGGACTATTGGGATAGACTATTCTATTACACTAAAATGAGGGCTGGGCAGAAGTCTTTGCGTTTACAGGTCTTGCAATGCTTACCTATCACAACCAACACTCGATAATAAAATCATCAAGATTAGTTTTGCCATAACTTTTTGAATTAGTCTGCTGCAAAGATACAAAAAACCTATGCAAAAACAATGCATAGGTTTGATTTTTATTAGAACTCAGCAAATATTTTGAGTGTAAATTTGCACAAATCATGAAATCTGTGTAATTTTGCTTTCCAACAATAATCAACGGAGCTTTGAATAGCTCCAAGTATTAACTTAAAACATAATAATAATGTCAAAAGTTTTTACGGAAGGGGGCTTGTTTGGCCCGAGGCAAGGAAACCAGTGCACATTGTAGCCAGTGTTTCCGCAAATCTAAACTATACAAGATGCGACTGTTAGGCTCTTAATGAATAATAGACTGATAACGGGTATGTCTTTTTCCGCATTTAACGCAAGATATCATAAAGAGGGCTTGATTTCTGTCTCATCGTTCAACAACTATACGAACGATAAATACATATGCTTTGAGGATGATATGATATACGATGACATGGAAAAGAACTTCGAAGTTGACATGATTTTTTATCTATTTCTGAAAAACATGTACTACCTTTGCGTCGCATTTTCGGATGCGTTAAAACTATAATAAAATAACCTGAGACAGGTAGGCCTATTCTGTTTCGCAACTCGTGAACAGAATGAAACAAATTGTTTTAGAGATTGAAGACTCAGCCTTTGAGTCGTTTATGGG
>CADCIQ010000182.1 GCA_902801425.1 uncultured Bacteroidales bacterium
TGCCCTTGCTCAGAGCAACTCTATCAAGGATACACATAACACTGGTGGTAACTACTATCAGTATGCCAACTTCCAGGTGCAGTTTGACGACTTCGAGGGGTATGAGAAGCTGACCTTCTCTGTTATCCCTGTAGAATAAGTATATGTATTCAGGTAAGATATTCAAGTATATGGCTCTGATTGCAGGTATGTTCTGTTTTCAGAGCTTTATTGTTGGCGACGAGCCAATGACGAAAGAAAATGGTGTGTATGTAGTCAACACTACCACCATCGGCAAAGATATCGAAGGTTATAATGGCCCAACGCCATTAAAAGTGTATATCAATAAGAATAAGGTGGAGCGCATTGAGTTCCTCAAGTCGATGGAGTCACCTAAGTACTACTCCCAAGTCAAGAAAGCCGGTGGATGCTGTGACAGGTGCCACTTACTCTTCAGAAGCCGTCATTCAGAATGTGCAGATGGCCCTTGACTATTATCAGAAAAATAAGTAATTACTTCAAGCAAAGGAAATAGCCTAAACGGTAAAGTTTGAAAATCCATAAAGAGGGACGGGATCCACAGAGGTTCCGTCTCTCTGCTTTTTTGAAGAGACGATGCCAGAAACGGATGAGGGAGAGGATCAATGGAATGTGGATGCCCGACACAAAGGTGAGCAATCGGGAATAGCCGCGCAAATCATTACGAAACTGATAGAGGGTGCGTAGGCCCTCTTCTGTCTTAGCCACAAAGACGGGATTCGTCTCGAAATGGCTGAAACCTAGGGGATTGTCTATATGCTCTATAGGGATGTGGTGCTGATGAAGAACCTTGCCCAATAATACATCTTCATAACCGTAATGGCGGAAACGCTCGTCGAAAGGGTGGGCGAGAATAATGTCACGTTGCATAAAAAGGTTAGCTGTATGGAGGTGCTGGTAGGGGCACTTCTGCCGTTCTGTAGCTGTATGATGGGGCTCTTCGGCTTTTTCATAAAGATAGCGCAGGTTACTGGCATCGTTGGTATCACAGATGGTTACGCCGCCATCAATGACTGTTGTGTCGCCAACTTGGAGATAGCGTTGGATATATTGGTCGCTGATGATTGTCATGTCGCTATCTATAAATAATATGTACGAGAAACGGGCTTCCATTGCCAGGAAGTTACGGATAGCGGCACGGCCGACGTTCATCTGGCGCTCAATGAATCGGCAGGAAGGCAACTGGTTAATGGCTCGGTTGGCTGCGATGATATCTTCATCAGTAGAACCATCGTCTGCTACAATCACCTCATACTGGATATTAGCCGCTTGCAGGAGCTGCAGCAGCTGTTCTACCAACGCCACACAGACGTCGTTGTAGGTCGGTATGAGTACTGAGAGACTTTGCATAGGGTGCTCCGACATTAAATTTTGCTTGCAAAGTTACAAATATTTGAGAAAAGAAGAGAGGTAATAGGTATTTTTTTGTATCTTTGCGGCAGAATTCTAAATTAATAGCTTATGAAATCAATGAGAATTTTTGGGGTGGCCCTGATGATGCTGATGGCTGGTGGCATGCAAGCCCAGACAGTCAAAGAGACTGCTGACAGTGTGGTGTCTGGTGTGAAGTCGGGCAATGTGAAGGAGGCTTATTCGAAAATATCAGAATCGTTTAAGACGAAAAAGGAGAATGTCGATTCCCTGATTGGTACTTGGACCTATAAGGAGCCTGCCGTCTATGCCACGAAGGGTAATGTGCTGTTGAAGTTGGCTGAAAACGCTGTGGCAAACCAGTTGGAGAAATTGTTGCAGGACTATATCGACAAGAGTAATATTACATCTGATAATACCCACTTTACGTTCTACAAGGACAGTCATTTCAATCGTGTGATTGCCGGTAATGCGAAAAGTGGCCTGTGGCTTCTGAATGGCGATAAACTTATTATGGGCATGGACTGTATCGTGACAGCAGAAGTGACCATCCACCATGATAAGGACGCGATGATGATGTTGATAGATGTGGATAAGTTGTTGGCTGGTCTGAAGAAACTGGGGGCGATGAAGGATACAAAGGCCAATAAGCGTCTGATCAAGATGTCAAGACACATCCCAGGCTTACAAGCAGGTGTCGCACTTGTTAAAAAACAATAAAATATACGGCTTCTTTTTTGTTTTTTTGCTCACTTATTCGTACCTTTGCAGCCGCTATTACGAGATAATGGCATGAAATTCAAAATTTTAACAACAAAATTACAACAAAATGGCAACAAAAATCAGATTGCAGCGCGG
>CADCIQ010000183.1 GCA_902801425.1 uncultured Bacteroidales bacterium
CAAATATACTAAAAAAAAATGACATATGCAACTATTACCGCATCTAATTTGTGATCATTTCGGCAATTCAAAGAATTGTGGGACTTTTTCAGCGCCCTCCTAACAGGGCAGTCCGATAGGGCTGTCAATGCGAATGGGTGTGAGGAATGGAGCGCCGAAGGTGCGACACCTGAAATCATAGACAAATACAATAGGTGTCGGTCCTACAGACCTCATCCCTCTAATAACGGCAAATATAACAGCCCTCACGGACTGCCCTTTTAGGTGTCGCTCCTTCAGAGTTCTTTCAACCACATGATATTCAATGATATACGAATAGAGGAATTCGTCGAACTGAGGTTAATTTAACGCGAGTACGAGGAAAAAATAAACCACAGATATTATGGATTTTAGGGATTTTAATTACGAGCGCAAGCGAGAATATCCCTTTAATCTGATATCTGTGGTTCCCATAAAGAAAACGGGGAATAAATCCGTTTCCTTTTTTTTATCGTTATGCTCTTAATTCAAGGATTGTTTCAAAGTCCTTGATCGATTCTTTTTTGCTTATGTTTCCTATGCGGAAACCGTCTGATGTAGTCTCGCAATAGATATACCAACGACTGTTGATTTCTATGGTTGCATTACGCAGGGTGGCAGGATTGCCTACACGTGTGCCCCAATGAGAATCGTATTCTATGCAGATAGCGGCATGAGCCAGTTTCTCGGAGAGGATATAGAGCACGTTATAACCCATGAGATGATAGAGTGTGGCAGCAAGGAATGCCTTGCAGTCGCAGTCACCACGACCATCAAAAAGAGTTTCGTCTGGATAGCGTATATACTCCTGAGCACCAGCAAGTTCCTTGCTCTTGTCATCAAGGATATACTTAATGTTTGGTTCCTGTACGAAATCAAGGACGAATTGCAGCTTGTCAAATTCGTTGATGCCTTTCTGAGAGCATATACGGTTGATATACTGCACTATCTTTGCGCTTGCCGCAAGATGGTGTGGATTGGCAAGCATATAATGATACATCTCCTGTAGGCATTCCCTGTGGTTCCACCCGTTGACGGTAGGTCTGCCAAACGGATTGTGTCGTCTCTGATCTAAAACCGACTCTTCGTCAAATTCCAGTTCAAGATGCCCTTTGAGTCCTGCGCTACGGGTAGAATCCAGTTTCCAGTTGAATTCCCTCTTTATCTTCTTGCAGCCATCGTTAGACGAATGATGGTTTTTCCCTTTCTTTCTTGTGACTAACAACCAAATAAAAAGGATTATGTTTAGTGAAACTGAGATTACTAATATTTTCTCCATTTAAGTAAGTGGTCAAATTTAATTTATTATCAAGACTTGCGCAGCTTGGTGAGCCAAAGCGAACAATTAGAGAATTAGAGATTTTTTTCTTTGAATTTACAAGAATTTGAGACTTGCTTTAGCTTGATGAGCCATTGCGAATAAATGTCGCTTACGCTCCTTGTGTACATTTACTTATTTAATATTGATAGAGTAAATCTTGCATGCAACGGCTCTTCCGCCAAAGCCTTCCTTTTGCAAGATGAGTCCTTCGTTTAGGTTGATACCGTCTTCTGCCATGCTTGTGCCAAACTCGAAATAGCGATATTCGGGATTGTCCTTATAATGTCGGATGAGGGTTAGCATGAGATAGTCGAGGGCATTGCAACGCTTGCCTTCGTGTGATGCGGAGATATACTGTGTGCGTACTACCTGCTGCGTGACGAATAGTAATGTGCCAGCTATGGTAACTCCGTCAGGATCTCTTACCGTACAGCAAATTATGTTGTCGGGAAAGCGTTGCTTCAGTAATGTTATTTCTGATAGACTGTGAACAGGATGAGAGCCGAAACGCTCCATGAGGTTTGCTTCAAGTATAGGCCAGAAATCGTTTATGTCAGCATCGAAGGCAACTGTATAGCCCTGTCGTTGTAACTTGTTGAAATATGTACGCTTGCGTGATGATGAGATGTCATTTACGGTGCTTTTGAAATCTATCACCGTCATCATATTGCAAGCATCCTCACGGGCATTATGTCGCCATAGCCAATAGTCCTCTTCCTGTGATGGTAAGAGGTGGTAGATATATGGTATCTGCTTGTAACGCCACTCGCAGAAACCGTTTTCCTTTAGATAGGAAATGGTCAGTCGGAATAGTTCCCCAACCTCTGAGATGTGTATCTCTGGAGATAGCACAAAGCCGCCGTAGGTAAGGCCTTGGTGGGAGTGGAGGGCGGGGGGAGAGGCCGTTTTTATGTTTGCTGGAAGCACCGCAATAAGCTTTCCTTTCTCATTATGGAACATCAGGGAATGATCGTGAAAGCGGTCACTATGATAGTCCATATAAGCACGCAGAAAAAGGAAGGTGCCGTTTTTCGACACCTTCACGAAATCATCCCATTGGGTATGTTTATCTTGCGTATATCTGCAAATACTTATCATAGTCGCGTATATAGTCGTCTTCTGAATATGGATGGCTGGCAAGCACAAGGCATAAGGCACCTGTGGTAAACTCCTGTTCGTGTGCCCAGATGCCAGGAGGCACGAGAAGTCCCTGGAAAGGACGGTTGAGAGTAACGGTTTTCTCGTTCTTGCCGTCGCTTAGATATACCTCCAATGCGCCTGATGCGGCAATGATGAATTGCCAACATTCCTTATGGGCGTGTGCTCCACGATCCTTGCCCGCAGGCACGTCGTAGATGTAGAATACACGTCGGATAGGGAAGGGCACCTGTATGTTCTCGTATATATAGGTGAGACTTCCGCGTGGGTCTTCCTCCTTCGGAAGCTCTATGATCTTGCAGTCGGATAGTGTCATAAGCAGCCCGTAACCCCGACCCTTCCCCCGCTCGGGGGAAGGGAGTAGGTTAGTATTATAGGTGATGTGTACGCTCTGATAATATAATTATATAACGATAAACGTGGGAGATTATTGTGTAACGTGTACGCTCTGATAGTATAGTTATATGATGATAAACATGGAGAATTATTTAGTAAGTAAATGTACAGAATTCAGGAATTAGAGATTTAGAGAGATTTGTCGAAGGCCCAGATACTATGAGTAATTACAAAATTTTGCATAGGGTGTGTGTAAAAAATGTTTGACCATTTGACCATTTGACCTAAAAAGGCTCTCGCTGTCATACAAAAACCGTTATATTAACGTGAGTTCGACGAATTTATTCAGTTGTATATTGTTGACTATCATGTGGTTGAAAGAGCTCTGAACGTCGAAGAGGTCGGCGGCCGAAGGGAAAG
>CADCIQ010000184.1 GCA_902801425.1 uncultured Bacteroidales bacterium
ACAGGATATCTGTCTGCACTCCACTTCCGGAATGCAGTTTTGTCCTTTATCCATGAAAGGATAATAGGAGCATCATCGATGGTGAACTGCCTTAATGTCATACATTTGTGATGAATGGTTTTAGATACCTCTATTCTAACGGCATCATCACGCCACATTGATAATCAGGCGACTGGATGTCTGTGCCCTGATACCACTCCATGCAGCAGGAATTCGTTGTCCATGTGTATTCCGGATGTGCGGGTACCCACTCCTTATGGAACTTCGTGTACTGCTCCTGAAAGGCTTTCATGCCACCCTCAAAATGCATCTTCAGCCACTTTCCGCTATGAATAGGGAAGAGCTGCATGCCTTCTGGTACGTCGCCACCTTTATAAATACCGCCGATAACGTAGGTAAATGTGTTTTTGCTGCAAGCACCGAAATTCATTTCTGCACAGATAGCGCAATTGTGGTTGGGTATGTCGCAAGTGCAGAGTCCAAACTCACCAACGCCATTAGCAAATGCCACCTGTTGGAATGTATTAGGTGCTTGTTTCTCAAACACCACAGGCTTGATAATCTTTTCCACATACTCACCCCAGAACTTTGGGCATTCTTCTTTCGCCTCATTAAAGGCAATCTTTTTGGCCATGCCAATAATCTGCACATCGTGCAGCTCAATAATCTCGTGTTTCATAAAAATTTATTTTAAACTTTTTCTATTATCATTCTTTGATAATTTAATGTCCTTTATGCTTCTCTTTTTTCTTTGCCTGGCGCAGGTCGAACTTGCGCTGCTTCTCAGCCTCACGCTCAGCCTTTGAGCGCTGTTTTCGCTCGGTTTTATTCTGTTCTTGTTGTAGCTTTAGAGCTTGTTGAGACTTGGTGCCAATGCCTTGTGATTGCATTTGCTTTTTGGCCTCGCGAAATTGTCTCTTAGGATTAACTTTAGCTCTTACTGATTCGACGGGAACTTCAATAGCTTGGCAGAATTGGAGGCGATTCCAGTTCTTATCAATAAACTCCATCACCTCCTTATCCGTTGGTTCTGCTCCGAACGTCACCTTACAGGCACGCAGTCCCTGCTGGTCGATCATCTCGAACAGTCCAATCCAGAACGGATCTTCAAACAGTACGGTCAGCGAACCTGTGATCATAAGCTCTGAGTTACTCGTCAGTCTCTATTTTTCAAAACCACGAGTTTTGCATCTGCGCCATCCTTCCCGTATTCACTAACAAGGATATAGTGCTCGTCACAAGCAATACCAAAACATCTGCAATCGCCCTTCTCAACTTGAGTCCCCCAATAGCTGGCGCTGTCATCAAGAAACTTCACCGTGTTGCCATTGACTGTATACGACATATTTACAAAAGAGCCCTGCAGCACGAAAAGATTGGTAATAATGGGCATATCCTTGATACCTAGAGCATTTATTTCCTCGATAAGCTGCTCTTTCAGAGGCGATGTGGCATGTGGTAGTTCGTCTGCAGGCAGTTGCCAACGCTTCAGGTTGGGGAAGTACTTAAGAAGCTGCTGTTTGTACTCCTCTCGGGTTAGGCTTTGTCCTGTATTCTTGTTGAATTCGTCTACGAACTGGGCGCAGAAATCCGCCATCTCTTCCATAGTAAAGTCGCCTGTAAACGCCCCGTCTTTATAGCAGTAGATGCAATACTCTTCGCTTTTACTACCATCGGCGTTTGTGCCGAGAACATCGTCAGTCAGTGGCATTCCGCAACTCTGACAAGTTGTCCTCCATGCACCACACATGAGCTTTTCCATGCTGCATACGGAACACTTTCAGGAAACTGAAAAAAGCCTCGTCGCCCTGCTGCTCTCTCCAAGGCTTTAGGAATTTGCGAGATGGATGGTTGACTATTTCTTCCTTCAAAGCCATGTCCTCTACAAGTTCAAAACGTCCTTCCACTCTTACCTGATACTTGCCACAGGCGAGGCACACTTCAGAGCGAGGATCATTCAGTAGCTGACGATAAAGGTCCTTGGTTACCCCCGTATGGAATACGATGCCATCAGCATCAGCCTTGAACATGAGGATGGCGCGTACATGAGGCTGTCCATTATCACTCGTTGCAACGTGCATCACAGGATGCTCGTTCATCATTTTAAATAAATCTTCTTTTGTCATATTCGTATTATCATTACAATAATTAATTATTTTATGATGCAAAGGTACGGATAGTAGCCAATACCGCCAAATTTTAGGGATATTCTGCACCTATCTGTGACGAATGGTATCGAAATATGATAATTATAACACCCGTTTCACTCCAGGAATCATTCTAACTACCCATGTCAGCAGGAACGAAAGGATGGTGGTGACGACTCCGATAAATAAGAATTTGCCAAAGGCGCCCATCCAGATGCTATCCACTTCGTTTTGCAGAATAATCATCAATATGAGGTGGAATACGTAGGCACCATACGACTGGGCGGCACACCAATGCCAGAAACGTGAGGTTGTGTTCACAA
>CADCIQ010000185.1 GCA_902801425.1 uncultured Bacteroidales bacterium
CATGTCAACATCAACGTTCTGACGCATCTGTCTTTTGACCGAATTCGCTATCTGGTCAAGCAGGGTAAAACTGTTGGCGAAGCGAAAAAACAAGCCGAAAAAGAAGTGATGGCCGCTTTTGGTTTTTCAGAGGAGACAGAAGCCTTTGATCAGCTCGATATTCTCAACAATACCGAAGGCGATGCTAAACTTTTGGCAGTCTCCATGATTATGCTTACGGGTAAAGATATGGGCGAAGTAGCAAGTACTTTGGCCGAGATCTCCTTGGACTTGGAAAAGGATGGAACCTGGGATGACACTGTCTTGATTCGCCGGACAAAAGACCTTGTGTCCATGGATTATCACGATGGCGTCTTTGACGATGCCAAAGTCGGGCATGAGCCCGTCTACGATTCCTACACTTACTATAACTATAATGGAAGCCACGATACCACTTTCCAGTATGTAAAAGAATGGGTTAAAGTCGCCGAAGTTCCCGATTTTAAAAAGTTTCTCAAGCAGTTCGCTTCTCCTTGGGATTCTGTATGGGGGCACTGTAACACTCAGGACGAGGTCAGAAGAACGACCCATTTCGAAGAAAAGGGACGAGTTATTTGCCGTGACGGCGTATGGATGGGTTATGGTGGAGAAAGAGACGAAGGGGACCCTCCTGTTGACACCACGGGAAAATATGGCTCTTTTGTCGATGAAAGAGATGGTATGGTTTACAAGACTTTAGATGTTGAATTAAAGAATGGCGATACGGCTACTTGGATGGCATGCCTTTTGGAATACGACACTAAGAATGGTGATGATACTGTTTCTCGCTGGGGAAACAACCGAGGTGAAATGTATTCTAAAGGGATTACGAGTTATAGTCCTGGGATCGGTAGACCCTGACGGTTGGCACGTACCCAACAATCGGGAGTGGGACCAAATGGCTGACGCCATAAAGGATGATCTCGAAATGCTAGAACTGATGCGTTATCCCCAGTATCCCAATCCGGAACAGAAAGCTGTGTATCATACCTCTTTCTACAGTAATTATACTATTGAGCCTGGTGATGACCCGTCCGATGACTCTCGTGATGGCTTTGGAGTTTACGTATCGTCAATTCGAGATATAAGGTTACCAATATTAAGTCTCAACGATGGGGATATACTTTTGGGTCTCCGCTGCGTGAAAAACTAGGATAAATTATCTCTCTCTTATTCAGGCCCCGCTTGCGGGGTCTTTTTTCTGTGTTCCTGGAACACATGTTTGTGTTCTGGATTGCTGAATTTTAATTGAAAAAATAGAAAAATGGTAAAATTTGAACGAAAACGCAAAATTTGTGTTCCCAATAACGTTTGTTAGGTTATATTTAATAGCATGAAGGAAATCGTTGAATATACAGATTATCGCAAGTTCATCCAGGATTACTACGATGAACGTAAGCGCAGCTCGGCATTTACCTGGCGCGATTTTGCACGCGATGCAGGCTTCTCGTCGGCGGTTTACTTGAAGTATGTTTGCGAAGGAAAGAAGAACCTGAGTGTCAATGCCGCCGGTTCGGTCGCGAATGCCATGGGGCTCGCCGGTTTTGAACAGACCTATTTCGTGTTGATGGTCTCGTATGCCCATGCGAAGAGCGACGCGGCGAAGCGTGTCGCCTTCGAGGAACGCTGTGCGTTGGCCCAGGCGCACAAGGTACATGTGCTCGGGAAAGAGGAGTTTGACTACTTCAAGTCGTGGAAAAATCCGGTGCTGCGCGAACTGGCTCCGCACATGCCGGGGGCGCGCCCTCTCGAGATGGCCCGCACCTGCAGGCCGGTGATAACCGCTGCCGAGGTGAGCGAGGCGCTTGATTTGCTGGTGAAGATGAATCTCCTGAAGAAGGACAAGAACGGAAACTACCGCCAGACGGAAAAGTCGGTGGCGATTGGAGCTGCCGATGCCGTTCCCGTAGCGGCGAGAGATCTGCAGCGCCAGATGGGGGAATTTGCGATAAAGGCCTTGGACCTGCCGCTGTCGGAACGCGAAATGTCGGGAATGGTCTTGGGCCTGACGCGGCGTTCTTATGACCGCATTCGCAAGGAACTTGAGGCTTGCCGCCGCCGTATCACGGCAATTGCCACAGAAGAAAATGAGACGGAATATGTTTACCGATTGAATATGCAACTTTTTCCGATGAGCGGACGCTTAGGGACGGGAAAGAAATGTGTAACTAATAAGGAGGAAAAAAGATGAAAAGGGATGCGTATAAAGTGGTTGGAGAATGCTTGGTCTTTACATTGGCTTTTGCCATTTTGTTGGGCTTTGTGGTCGCCTGTTCCGGTGATAATGATGTCGCTGGGGGATCCTCCGTTGATTCGGGTGTTGTCGCCATTACGAATAAGCAGATTGCCGGCGTGGCGCAGAAGGGCCCGTTCGTGAAGGGCTCCAGTGTTATCCTGATTTCGTGATAGAAGGTATCAATCTGGAAAGTCAGTATGTTAGGCTGACGGCGACGGGGTATTATAAAAGAGAAGTGACAGGCAAAAATTCGGAATGCCAGGTCCGTCTCAATGCGTTGTCTGATGTTAGCAATAGAGATCGTGTAAATATCAATGTGTTTACACATTTAGAATATGCTCGCGTTCTGAAGCTGATTGAAAAAGGAATGCCTTTCCGCGACGCATACAAGAAGGTTGGGCTTGACATCGAGGCCGGAAAGTTTGTGCCGAAGAAAGAAGTCCATCACACCCACGAGGGTAGCATCGGCAATCTCTGCACAAAGGAAATCGCTGCACTCTTCGAGCAAACATGGAACAACTTCCACTTCGAAAAAGCAGAAGAAGCGGAAAAAAGACTGGCAAAATAAGAAATGAAGATACGTACCCTCATATTATTTACTATCTGTTGTCTATTGCTTGTCGCTTGCAAAGACGGCGAGGTGAACAACAAGTACTGCAACTTGCCTGCAAGGCTGAACATCGAAAACGTCTTGCAAGCACCCATACTTTATACTTGCTGTGAGAGCATGGGCGAGTTCTGCTCCATAACAAGCGACGGACAGCGTTTCCTCTTTACCGATGCCTCAAACCACACCTCTGCCATCAACATCGTTGGGCTGATTGGTTATAGCGGTTATACACTCGGATTAAGTGGTTTCATTGTAGGTCGTCTCACCATTCCCGAAATAGGAGAGGACGTTACTCGCGTCGTCTGCTACGACCGAGCCTGCAGCAACTGCTACCAGAACTACAACATCACAAAACCTCTAGTATTGAAGACTGGCGGCTACGCCAAGTGCAACAGTTGCGGACGAACATACAACCTGAACGACATCGGCAACGTTTCAGACGGTCCACAAGGCCGACCTCTCTATCGATACCGCGTCAGCTACCTCGGGCAAACACTACTCATTTACAACGGATAGCTAGTCCGCATAATATCAAACAGTTAGCCTGACTGGCAAACGTGGCACGTGATGAT